>JBLHHI010000066.1:0-17864 GCA_047614125.1 Bacteroidia bacterium
GTGTAAAGCGGACTTTTGTATATAAAACCCTATTAGCTTCGTTGAAATCAGTCGGTTTATAAACATAAACCTTCCTGTTTTCGCCTTACTACTTGGGTTCTATACAAATTTGAAAAGATTAATCGAACTCAGGTTTATATCTTATTTCGTCTTTGATTTTTATAAAGCCAAGTTCGGAAATGATTCTTTTTTGTTTTAGCTTTACCCTCGTTACCGCTACAACATATCTTGCTTTGCGCCTGTGGACAGAAAACCATACATCGAAAAATATTCCCGAAATATGAAAAGATATCTGGATGCCTTTGGTCATGCTTTTAACGGCATCGGGTATTTTATTCGAAATGAGCGAAATGCAAAAGTTCACTTAGGTTGTACGGTTGTGGCATGTACCGCCGGATGGCTTTTCTCCGTCAACTTGTATGATTGGGCACTGATAATCAGTGCAATAACCATAGTGCTCATTGCGGAAATGTTCAATTCTACCATCGAAAAAACGCTGAATTTACTTCACCCAGAAAAAGCTGATGCTGTTAAAGTTATTAAAGACCTAGCCGCGGCGGCGGTGTTGATTGCCTCTTTTTATGCCGTTGCCATCGCCTTCATTGTGTTTGGTCCACTGCTCTACCGTATTATTTAACCACCTTGTTTGCACAATAGGTACTTGCAAAAGCATCTGGCTTTGCCTTAAATGTATAGCCCATTCCAAGAATATAGCCCATGGCTTCTTTAAAAGCAACGTTCGATTTAAACTGAGGATCTGTATTAATATCAGCGTGAACTTCCAACTCCACTCGGTGCTTATCGAACAAAGGACACAACAAGTACGCCACCTCAATCGAATCGGCAACCTCTTTAATCATGCGCTCTTTGATGCTAAAGCTCTGATTGGATTTATACTTGTTTAAAAAGATGTAGCCGCCCTTCCCTTCCCGCAAAAACACAATTGCCGTAGCAAACTCAACAATGTCGCCTTTTACCTGCGAATCGGTGCCTATGCAAACTTTTATTCTGTGTTGCTTTAGTTCTTCGGTAAGCGAAGTATCTACTTCTTGATACAAAGGTTTTGTAAGTCGCTCTCCAGTTAGTTTACGCCATATTTTCATACTCAAATATCTAAACAAAACACACCCGTTGTACTTTTTTGTTGTTAACATCGCGTAATCTTTAACTAATGTTTGATACCAGAGTTCAGTTGTTCTTGCCAAATTTAGCTGTTGGCAGAACTAAATAGATGCCATGAATACAATTGGATTTCAACCATGGGATTGCGAAATATCCTTTCAATAACGTAGATTACTAACGTACTTTGCGCCCTGTAACGGATATGCAACTAACAGAACGTAAAAAAATATTACTGGACCTTGGCCTCCGATTGGATCCTACACATTCGGATTGGCCCATATTGATGGAACGAGCACGTGAAAAAAATGGTTGGTTTACTCCTACCAATGTTACCATGGCGCTGAATACATGGAGCAAGGCCTTAGTGGAATCAGAAATTGACCGATGGTTGAAGGATGCGCCAACGGAGGTTAAAAGTGTCAAAACCGTTGGAATTGTAATGGCTGGAAATCTCCCGATGGTTGGCTTGCACGATTTGATCTCGGTGCTGGCTGCAGGGCATAATGCACACATTAAGCTATCGTCGGATGATGACGTATTAATGAAACACGCAATCATGACCGTTCAGCAGCGCTCAATGGAAACGGATCAAAGCTTTGAAATTGTAGATAAATTGCATGGCATTGATGCGGTAATAGCCACTGGCAGCAACAATACTGCGCGTTATTTCGAATATTATTTTAGAAACATTCCAAAAATAATTCGTAAAAACCGAACGGGAATTGCCGTATTAAGGGGCGATGAAAGCAAAGAAGAGTTGACTGACTTGGCCGACGACATATTCTCTTATTTTGGACTTGGATGTAGGAATGTTTCACAAATTTTTGTGCCTAAAAACATGGATCTTGTGCGCATGATCGATTGTTTTGAGAAGTACGAAGGCCATCAACATCATCATAAATACGCGAATAATTACACCTATCACAAGGCCATTTTTTTAATGAACTTAAATGTGCATCTCGACAATGGATTTCTTTTGATAAAGGAATCAAATGACTTACATGCGCCGTTAAGTTGTTTGTTTTATCATAAATACGATGACCTTTCTGAGGTTGTCGACTTTATTGCACGAAGAAAAGACGAAATCCAAGTTGTCGCATCCAATGTGCCAGCGATGGGAGATGTTGCTCTAGGCAGAACCCAACAACCCCAATTAACTGATTACGCCGACGGTGTTAACACCTTGCGGTTCATGCAAAACTTATAGACAATTTGTAAAAAAAACAGCAATATCTATTGCCGTTACAATCGATGTCATACTTTTGAATTTAGAAGACGAAGAAAAATGGAATCACTGGTTTCAACCAATTATTTTTTCAAAGGTCAGAAGGATTTTTATCGAGGAAAGGTGCGCGACGTTTACAACGTGCAAGGTACGCTCTTGGTAATGGTGGCTTCTGATCGAATTTCAGCCTTCGACCAGGTGCTCCCTCACTCTATACCATATAAAGGTCAGGTTCTCAATCAAATTGCTTCTACCTTTCTTGAAGACACCAAAGATTTAATTCCAAATTGGAAGTTAGCGGAACCAGATCCACACGTTACGGTTGGTTTACGTTGCGCACCATTTCCAATCGAAATGGTGGTACGTGGTTACCTCGCTGGGCACGCTTGGCGATTGTATCGAGATGGAGGCAGGGAGATATGCGGAGTGCGATTGCCCGAAGGTTTAAAGGAGAACGACAAGCTTCCAGAACCGATCATTACGCCAACTACGAAGGCAAAAACAGGCCATGATACCGACATATCGTTGATCGAATTACGCGAACATAAAATTCTTAAAAAACGACAATTAGAAACCATCGTTGATTACAGCCTAGCTTTGTTTAAAGCCGGCAGTGAAAAAGCCGATAGCCGAAACTTGATCTTGGTTGACACCAAATACGAGTTTGGCTTACACAACGATAAGGTGCTCTTAATTGATGAAATTCATACACCCGACAGCAGTCGTTATTTTTATCAAGACACCTACCAAAGCATCCAAGAGAAGGATCAGCAGCAACGACAGCTCTCCAAAGAATTTGTACGCAAGTGGTTGATGGATCACGGCTTTCAGGGCAAAGAAGGGGATCTTGTGCCTGAGATGACCGAAGAATTTATACTAAGTGTATCCGAACGATACATTGAACTGTATCAGCAAATAACCGGTAAGGCTTTCGAAAAAAGGGATTACTCAGACATTAACTCGAGTATTGAAACAAATGTCAACAGCTTTGTTTCCGACTACCTTCAAACAATGTAAACCTCAAAATTATTTTATTAATGAATGCTATAAAAACATTAACACTCTTCGGTATATTAATGATCGGAACATCGGTATTGGCTCAAACCGTTACCACCTTTGCTGGAAAAGTTAACGATGATTACACCTCTAATCTAAGCAATTCGGACGTAGATAAGGCCAATGCATATTTCTACTATCCAGAAGGAATTTGCTGGGATGGCAACGGAAAGATGTACATCGCTGAAAAAAATAAGATTCGAATGATGGATGGTTCCACCGTTCGAAATAGAAGTGGTAAGTTGGGTGATCCAACTTTTTCGCATGGATATAACAATGGAACTGGAAATGCCGCCGCGTACTTCGCTCCTTCTGGCTTAGTGTCGGATGATGATGACAATATTTACATCGTAGACAGTGAGAATCACTGCATTCGAAAGATGGCACCGTTCGTAAATGCCGGTAATGGTCAAATTGTAACAACTTTTGCCGGATCCACCAGCAGCAACGACAACGATCATAAAGATGGTACTGGAACCAGCGCCCGCTTCGACAGTCCAAAGGGAATTGCAATGGATGCTAATGGGAATATGTACGTTACCGATTACTTTAACGATTGCATTCGAAAAATTACTCCAGCAGGTGTTGTAACTACACTGGCAGGAAAGCCTGGGGTTTCTGGAAGCGACGATGGAACGGGTGGTGTAAATTGCACCTTTAATGGCCCATACGGCATTGCGATTCTTGATGCAAATACCTTAATTATTACAGATAAAGGCAACTCAAGCATTCGAAAGGTCAACATGACTTCGGGTTCAACCACCACCATTTGCGGAAAACTTGGTCAAGGAGATGGCACGTATGCGCAAGCTGGTTTTCGAGCACCACAAGGTTTGGCCGTGGTAGATGGTTTGGTGTACATCGCAGATGCAAATCGAGTACGACTTCTGGATTTAACCAACGAAACCGTTTCAACCTTTGCGGGCAGCGCTTCAGCGGTTGGAACAACAGACGGAAATGGTCCAGATGCAAAGTTTGTGACATTAAGCTCCATTGCTTACGACGGAAATAATGCACTATACGTTACGGATACCGAAGGATTTGGTTCCTATAATAATGTTATCCGAAAGATTACTATTGACAATTTAGCACCGGTTGCCGATTTTACTGCGACGAAAACGATTCTGGTTATTGATCAAGAATCTACCTTAACCGACATTTCAGGTGGAAAGGAAGCTACTTCGCGTAAGTGGACCATTGTTGACAAGGCTTCTGGATCTGCTGCCAATGTTACTATTGTAAGTGGCGACCTAAACGCAAGTGAAAACATAACGGTTAAGTTTAAGTCCACCGGTTTTTACACCGTTACCTTAGAAGTTACAAACGAATTTGGCACCAACAAAAAAGAGGTGATTTCGTACTTTAACGTGAGTACTACAGGTTCTGTAGCCAGCTTATCGGGATTCGATGTAAACGTTTATCCAAACCCGAGCACTGACGTCATCCATATTTCATCAACCACTGTGGCATTAGAGCAGGCTTCTATAAGCTTGATAAATGCAATGGGGCAAGAGATGTATGCACAAAAAGAAATTAACGGAAATGAACATTCAATAAACGTACGTGAATTTGCCCCCGGAATTTACTTTTTACACATCAAATCGGAAAAAATATCTGGATTGCAACGCGTGATTATTCAATAACCGTTGAGCAAAACAATAAAAAGTCGAGGATTAGCCTCGACTTTTTATTGTTCATTAAACTTATAATCAGAGCCTTATGCTTTCATTAGTCCGCATTTAATGCTTTCACAAGTGCATATGTAGGTAATAAATAATAATATAGTTTTATCCAAATATAAAGTATAATTTTGCGGCGAGTTTTGGCTGGACGGGTACTCAAGGCGTGGTAATCGTTCGAAGTCGGAAAAACCGTATTTAGAACATTATTATGATAACATTTGAGCAACTCGGCTTGCAAGAGGAAATCTTGCGTGCTGTAACAGAATTGGGTTTTGTAAACCCAACACAAATCCAAGAACAATCCATCCCACAAATTCTTGAAAACCAAACCGATGTACTTGCCTTAGCGCAAACCGGTACAGGTAAGACTGCGGCATTTGGACTGCCCCTTATTCAAAAAACCGATCCAAAAAATCGAACCATTCAGGCCATCATTCTCTGCCCTACACGAGAACTTTGTCGGCAAATTTCTGGCGACCTAGAGCAATATGCCAAATACAGACCCGGCATTGCCTTGCAGTCTGTTTATGGTGGAGCCAGCATTATGGATCAAATTCGTTCGTTGGAACGCGGTGCGCACATTGTAATTGGAACTCCAGGAAGGGTAGTTGATTTAATAAACCGAAGAAAGCTTAAGTTGGAAGACATCAAGATGTTGGTGTTGGATGAAGCAGATGAGATGTTAAACATGGGCTTTAAAGATGATTTAGACTTCATCTTAGGCGCTACACCCGCAGATCGTCAAACGCTATTATTTTCGGCCACCATGCCAAAAGAGGTATTTCGTATTGCGCGAAAATACATGGACAATCCGATTGAAATAGCTGCCGATAAGGTGAACCAAAGTGCGGAAAACATCAAACACAGCTACTACTTGGTTAATGCACGTACTCGTTTCGAAGCATTGCGAAGAATCGCGGATTTAAACCCCGATGTATACGGTATTGTTTTCTGCCGAACGCGAAAAGAAACGCAAGATGTTGCCGACAAGCTCATCAAAGGAGGATACAGTGCAGATGCATTGCACGGTGATTTATCTCAGGCACAGCGCGATCATGTTATGAAGCGTTTTAGAAGCAGACATTTACAAATCTTGGTTGCAACAGATGTTGCTGCTCGAGGTATTGATGTAAACGATATTACGCACGTTATTAATTACAATCTTCCGGATGAGTTGGAAGCCTACATTCACCGAAGCGGCCGTACGGCAAGAGCGGGTAAAGAAGGAGAATCCATTGTTTTAATAACAGGCCGCGACAAGTCTAAAATTCGACAGCTCGAAAAGAAAATAAACGGTACGTTTACTCAGAAACAAATTCCAAATGGTCCAGAAATTTGCGCTGCGCAGTTGGCCAAAATGGTGGATGATCTTAAGAATGTTGAAGTAGACGAATCCGGCATTGCTGAGTTTCTTCCAGAAATTGAAGCTCAATTGTTGGATTTATCGAAAGAAGAATTGATCAAGCGCTTTATGTCGGATGCATTTAACCGATTTGCCTTGTATTACAAAAACACCTCGGACATTAACGTATCTGAAAATGATTCAAGCCGAGGACGAGATCGCGGCGATCGAGACAGTGGGCGTGGAAGAGATCGAGATCGCGGAGATCGTTCTGATCGTTCTGATCGTTCAGATCGTTCAGATCGCAGTAGCAGTAGCAGTAGCAGTAGCAGTAGAAGCTCTGACAACTATGAAGATCGATATAACACCGGCAATCGCTCGCAGCGAAGAAGCAGTGGTAACGTTAACTTTTCTCGCTACTTCATCAACTTAGGTAAAAAGGACGAATTAAGTGCACAACGTTTAATGGGCTTCATCAATGAGCAAAGCTCGTTAAATGGTGTAACCATCGGGCGGATTGAGATCATGAAAACTTTTTCGTTCTTCGAAATTGACAAGAGCTTCGACAATGCTTTAATGGCTGATTTGAATTCGAAAGAATTTAGAGGACGTAAGGCTGCCATCGAACAAGCGAATCTAGAAGACAAGAAGAACATGAACTTCAGCAAGAGAGATAAAGACAAGAAAAAGAAAAGTGGTGAGCGAAACAGGTATTAACAACCTGCTTCCTTCTCTTATTTACTTCCAACAAAAATAGTTTCTGCCATCTGCATTGACTCAGACAAAGCATTGATACTCAATCCAGTATCAATGTTTTCTGAATTAAAATAGTCGACGAGGTTTTCTGTTGGCATGTTGCCTACCAGGTCATCAATTGCCATTGGGCATCCACCATATCCTTTGAGCGCTCCATCAAATCTCCGGCAGCCATTTTTCCATGCGGCGTCTACTTTTTCTTTCCAAGAATTGGGCGTAGTATGAAAATGTGCTCCAAATTCCAGCTGGTTCCCAAACGATTGCAAGTCTTTAAACACCTGTTCAATTGAAGTTTTATTGGAAACTCCTACCGTGTCGCTGATCGAAAAAGAGTTAACCCCTAGATCTGCGATCTTTCCAACCCAATCAAGAACGAGTGCACTGCTCCAGTCTTCGTTGTACGGATTGCCAAAACCCATGGAAATATAAACCACCATTTCTTTGTGGCTTTTATCCGCCAAATCAAGCATGGCCTTAACAAGGTCGAGGCTTTGAGACATCGTGGAATTTGTGTTCCGTTTTTGGAAGGTTTCTGAAACTGAAAATGGATAGCCAAGGTATTGAATTTGAGGCACTTCTGATGCCATTAGAGCACCCTTCATATTGGCAACAATCACCGACAATTTAGTAGGTGAATTATCATCAATTCCATCCAATACAGCACGAGTATCTCGCATTTGAGGAATCACCTTCGGCGACACAAAACTGCCGCAATCCAGCGTATGGAAACCAACCTTTAGGAGGGAGTTTATATAGCCAATTTTAGCCTTGGTGGGTACAAACCACGACAGGCCTTGCATGGCATCTCTAGGGCATTCAATTATTTTAACTTTCATATTACTGAAAAGTCATTTGCATTTCGGGTCAAAAGTAGCATTTTTGCGGCTTTATAAGATAGCTAGATAGAGAATGTCGCACAACCAAGAGCAAGAGCTCAATTCACAACAGACTCCAATTCCACCAAAAGTAGAATTAGAGACTTCCCTTCCGTTAGATACCAATAACGTAGATTCTTCAGAAACGATTGAAACACCTGTTTCGGATTCACCTGAAATTGAAACACAAACCGTCCCTACCGAAGCAGTAGCCGAGGAAATTGTTTCTGAGGAAAGCCCAGAAGTTGGGACACTAACCTCCCTAACTGAAGTTACAACCGAGGAGGTAAATCCTGAAGTAAGCCCAGAAATTGAGGCAAAAACATCGTCTGCTGAAGTGGTAAACGAAGAGGTAACAGCTGGATTAAGCACAGAAGTTGACGCAATAACCTCCCCCACTGAAGTTACAACCGAGGAGGTAAATCCTGAAGTAAGCCCAGAAATTGAGGCAAAAACATCGTCTGCTGAAGTGGTGAACCAGGAGGTAACAGCTGGATTAAACCCGGAAGTACCGGCAAGTTCGCACGATGAGGATGGCGATTACGATGATTCGGAAGAAGAAGAAACGGACGAAGAGGATGATTCATCGGAAGAAGAAGCGGTTTTGTACTCTGCCGAGGAGTTGGCAAAAATGAGTCAGGAAGAATTGGTGGGCGTAGCTAAATCAACGGTAACATTAACCGCTCGAGAAGCTTTAAAGAGATTACAAGAGATTCGGCCAGTGCTCTACGACAAGTTGCGAGAAGAAAAGCGCACGATGTTGGAGAGCTTTGTTGAAGAAGGTAACGAACCAGAAAACTTTGTTTATCCTGGAGATGAACTTCGAAATCAATTCTTAACCATCTACAATCTGGCCAAAGAAAGTCGAGTAGCGGAAAAGAATCGGATTGATCAAGAAAAGCTAAAGAATCTCAAAGCCAAACAAGCCTTACTCGAGAAACTTAAGCTGATTACCGAATCGGATGAAACCGAGCAAAGCTTGGCAGAAGTTAAAGCGATTCAGCAAGAATGGAAACTCATTCGCATCATTCCACAAGACAAGATATCTGAGTTGTGGGATGCATACAACTACTATCAAAACAAGTTTTACGACAATCATTCCATCAACATCGAGTTAAAGGAGTTGGATCGGAAGAAGAACCTCGAAGTTAAAATTGACCTTTGTAAGAAGGTAGATGAATTGAGCAAAGAAAATTCCTTGAAAAAGAGTTTTATCATGCTCAACAAATTCCAAGAAGAGTTTCGAAACACAGGACCCGTGCCACGTGAGTTTAACCAAGAAATTTGGGACCGATTCCGAGCAGCTTGTGATACCGTATATGAACAGAAGAAAGTTCTCTTCGAACAATTTGAAGGCGAACGCATTAAGAATTACGAGCTCAAAGAAGTGTTGGTTGAAAAGGCCGCATTAATTGCTGCACAAACCTTTAAAAAGGTGAAAGAATGGGGCGAAAAAACGGGTGAATTGGATGCACTGATGACCGAATGGAAAACAATCGGACAGGTTCCAAAGAATAAGAATGAAAAGGTTTGGAAAGAATTCCGTACTTCATTTAATACTTTTTACGGCAACAAGAGCGAGTACTTTAAACAAATACACAAAGAGCGCAAGGCTAATTTAATTCTTAAAGAAGACATTGTTAAGCGTGCCGAAGAACTTAAAGACAGCGAAGACTTAGTCTTTGCTACAAAAGAATTAATAAAGCTGCAAAAAGAATGGAAGGAAATAGGACCTGTTCCGGATAAGGTTTCGAATGCACTTTGGAAAAAATTTCGTGGATCGTGCGACTTCTTCTTCAACCGAAAACAAAAGCAGTTTGAAGGTAAAAAGGAGGAAGAAACAGAAAACTTAAACCGCAAGAAAGTACTCGTTGAACGGCTCAAAACGATGGTTGAAACTGAGGCACCAAAATCCATTCTTGACGATTTAAAGGCAATACAACGAGAATGGTCGAGCATTGGCTACGTACCATTTAAGGCCAAAAAGCAAATCGAAACGGACTACCAGAACTCTAGTAATGAGGTATTTAACAAGTTCAAGCTGGACCGTCAAGAACTTAAATCTGGCCAAGCGAAAGAGCACTTCAAAAATATGTCAGCCCTTCCCAATGGAGAGAATAGACTTAAAGACGAAGCTTATAAAATTCAAAAGAAGATTACCTTCTTGAAGAGCGAAATTTCTACCTTAGACAACAACATGGAATTTTTCGGTCGCTCGGCAGGTGCGCAAAAACTTAAACAATCGATGCAAGAAAAAATCGATAAGACTAATGCGCAAATTGGTCGATTGCAAGCTGAAATAAAGGTGATAAAGAACATAGGTAAATCCAACCAAGCTGAAGAATCCAACGCGGCAAAAACAGAAGAATAGTCAATCGTACGGGCTCGTCTGGCGGGTTTGGCTATACATCGTTCATTGGTTTGAAAGTGTGAACGCGCATGGCATTCACTCCCCATTCATGTTCAATCTCTATCAATCCATTTCCGAGCGAAAGAGATTTAGCTCGGAGGTTGCTACAATTTGGAGCCTTCGAAAACAACTCCTCTCCGATGAAACTGAAATTAGCTTTCGTGATCCGGGTGATAATAACAAAATCAAAAAACGTTCGATTTCAAGCTTAACAAAAAGAGTAACGAAATCGAATAACGAAGGCCTTTTGCTTTACTCGATCATAAAACACCTCAAACCAAAGAACGGAATTGAGCTGGGCACTTCTCTTGGTATCAGTGCATTATACCAAAATTTGGCCTGTCCCAACCTAAATTTAGTTAGCATTGAAGGCGCTGCAGAAATTTACGAATTAGCCAAAACAAACGTTAAAATAGCCGGCGGCGGCATCACTTTAAAGTTGGGTAAGTTTGATGAAACCTTGCCGTCTTTACTGAAAGATTCTAATTACAGCTATGCCTTTATTGACGGCTTCCATCAATTTGAACCAACGCTTCGATATTTCAACATGATTAAAGACCACATTGAAGAAGGAGGATTTATCATTTTCGACGACATCCACTGGTCGAAAGATATGAAGCTGGTGTGGCTTGAAATAATCAAGCACCCATCGGTAACTCTCTCGATGGACCTCTTTTATCTCGGGGTGGTGTTTTTTAAACAAGGAGTTGAAAAACAGCACTTTACGTTGCGATGCTGAGTTAGCTAAACAAAACTTCTTGGTAGGCTTCGATGAGACTTATCCAAGAGAAGCGCTCAAAATTTGGAGAAGTCGTTTCTTGTTTGTTCTTGGTGATGTGATCTCGCAAAAGATGTATAAACTCATCTTGGTTGGAGTAAAACTGCGCTGAATTAGAATACAACTCACTATATACCAGTCGGTTGGGCAAAATAAGTTCGCAACCACAAAACGCTGCTTCAAGAACACTAATACCAAAATTTTCTTGAAAACTGCTTACGGGCAAAACAGTCGCTTTCCAGAGCGCATGTAGATAGGCTTCTCGATTGTTAAAATACCCCCAATGAACAAGGTGTTTGGATAACCGTTCTTTGGCTTTTGCAAAACAATCTGGAGATTTTTTATAGTGCTCACCACAAACGATTACATCAAAGTCCAATCCTTCGGCACTTAAGGCCAGCAATGCATCAAAGAATTCCTGTGGGTTTTTATCGTGCTCCCAACGGTGGCTCCATAAAACCGTTGGCCGATGCGATTTTGGTTGTTTGTACCCTTTGAGTTCATCCACATCAATGCCGGGATATAATACGGTTGACTTCTGCTCAATTTCAATGATCTCTTGCAAGGGCTGATGATCTGGAAAGGCTTGTAAAAAAGGTCGTAGTGATTTCAAAAATGCTGATTTGTGATATTCCGAATTGAAGCAAACCCGATCGGCAACAAAACATGATGTAAAGTTTTTGAAGGCGTAATGACGATCCCAGTTTGGATTGGATTTGTTTTGCATTGGATACACCAACTGGTTTTCGTGCATGTAGCATACCAATCTAACACTTTGTAATTCAGGCCTTAAAAGGCTTTTAAATAGGGCTACGTCCAACATGTCGGTGGTTAGAATAACCTCCGGGTGCAATTCGCTTTCGTTTACTCGTTTTGCGAGGGTAAGCGCCGATGCTGTCATTCGCCATTTCCAATGGCTGGCTGGCAAGCTAAAAACAACCGTTTTGCAAGAAAGATGCTTTATTAGTTGATGAATCCACAAAGCATGCGAGCCGCCGAAAAAGGGTTCAACAATAAAAACCACGTGTTCCTTCATCTTTTAATGCCTCGAGCATCCAAGGCCTTTTTATAACGATCTCGGTTGCGCAGATGTTGATTATACGAAGCGGTGAATTCATGATAACCGGATAAGTCGGCTTTGGCACAGAAAAATATATAATCATGGCTGGATGCGTTCAGAACGGCATCGATTGCCTTATCGCTGGGAAGTAAAACCGGACCTGGAGGAAGACCCACATTTAAATACGTGTTGTACGGGCTTTCCTTTTTCAAATCGTCGTAGAGCACCCGTTTTCTTCCGTCTTCATTTACAAAAAATAAGATGGTTGGGTCGGCTTGTAAAAACATCTTTTTCTCAAGTCGATTAAGGTACAAGCCAGCAATGGTGGGCATTTCGGCGTTGAATATGGCTTCGGCATCAACGATGCTTGCCAAGATGTAGACTTCTTTTTTACTTAAATCCAGATTAGATGCGGAGGCCATGCGCTGTGCGTTCCAAAACTTTGTACTTTCCTTTAAAAATCGATTGAACACTTGTTCTGGTCCAGTAGACCATTTAAAAAAGAAGGTGTTTCCATGAAAGATGGTCGACCAAGTTTCTTGGTTTAAATTGTGCTCTTTTAACCAAGTGGCAGTGTCGATGAAGTGCACAAAGCTGATAGAATCGGGTTGTAAGAGCTTGCCCAACACACCAAATATTTCATTTCGTTTAATCCCTGGTTTGAGCATCAGCTTTATGGGCGTATGTTTTCCCGATCTAAACAGTCGAACAATTTGAACGTTGCTCATTGATTTTTTAAGTGTATACATTCCCGGATGAATGTGGTTGGGTAAGTTCATTTGTTTGGCCAATAAATCAAATTGTTCCGGCTTATTCAGCTTAGCTTCGAGTTGTAAATACAAGTCTTCGTAGCTGGCATCACTGGTTAAAAACACATTTAATTCATTCTTGGCTAAGCTCTTAAGATTGTTTTGAAGCGCCAGAAAGTAGACCAGACCCATTGCCACTGGAACAATAATGAGCATTAAAATAAAGAAGTTTCGGATTGCCTTTTTCATATGGGTGCGGCAACCTGTTTAGGTTACGGCACGAAAATTACAACAGTCAACCAAATTTAGCCCAATGCATCGTAAATGTTTTTAAACATAAACGCAGTAAAATTCGCTGCTCACGATGAAGTTGATCGTTGTGGAAAACCTTCCTTATTTGAATATTATTTATGGTAGCTTTGCACCGATTAAATAAGTGTGAAAATAGCAATACTTGGGTACGGAAAAATGGGAAAAGAAATCGAAGCAATTTCGGTTGAACGCCACCATGAAATTGTACTTAAGGTTGGGCGTAAAGGCACTTCCAAAGCCGAGCTCAATGCTTCTCAAGCCCAAGTTGCCATTGAGTTTAGTACGCCAAGCACTGCCTTGCAAAACATATCTGCATGTGCACAGGCTCAAATACCCGTGATTGTTGGAACAACGGCTTGGTACGATCATTATGAACGTGCAACCCATGAAATAACACGGCATAATTCAGCCATGCTTTGTGCTACCAACTTTAGCATAGGGGTGAATCTTTTTTTTAAGTTAACGGAGCAAATGGCCCAGCTGATGAATGGGTTTACAGCTTATGAACCCAGCATCGAAGAAATCCATCACCTGCAAAAGTTAGATGCACCCAGCGGAACGGCAATAACCACGGCGGAGCGACTGTTGCTCAACTTTGATAGAAAAAAGCAATGGGTTCATCTCGAAAATGGAAAAGACGATAATAAATCGGCTGGTAATCCGCTAAACTTGAACATTGCTTCATTTAGGCAACCCGATGTACCCGGCACCCATACCGTGTCATTTAATAGTGAAATAGACACTCTTTCTTTGAGTCATGTAGCACATTCGCGCAAAGGTTTTGCGTGGGGTGCGATAATGGCGGCAGAGTGGATACTGGATAAAAAAGGAATATTTTCCATGCAGGACGTATTGAAATTTTAGCATGACAAAGCAAAAAAAGAATCAAAAAAAGAAACTCGATTTAGTGGCCCTCTTTAAATCGTTTAAGCGATCCACCAAAATTGTTATTGTTGTTTGGACGGCATTTAATCTATTGTTCCTCGCTCTTTTACTTGGGGCTGGGGCTTCCTTTTTTTCGGCCTTGCTATTTTTTTTAATATGGGAAGTTGCGATCTTGGGATATTACGTTTATCGGTATCATTATAAGGAAATACAAAAAGGCGGAGAATGGATCGATGCCATCATGTTTGCAGTTATTGCAGCAACTGTTATTCGAAGCTTATTCATCGAAGCCTATCAAATACCAACATCTTCGATGGAAAAATCGTTGGTAGTAGGAGATTTCTTATTTGTGAGCAAGATCAACTACGGTGCAAGAATGCCCATTACACCATTGAGTTTTCCGTTCGCCCATCACACCATGCCGTTTATTGGCAGTAAGGCTTATTCGGAGGCAGTTAAACTTCCGTATTTGCGTTTACCCGGCTTTCAAAAAATCAAAAATGGTGATGTGGTTGTGTTCAATTGGCCAGCCGAAACGCTCGGCCGTCCAGTAGATAAGAAAGAAAACTACATTAAGCGTTGTGTTGGAATTCCTGGAGATACACTAACGGTTAAAGACGGCAGTGTGTACATCAACGGTGTGCATGAAAAGGTTCCTCCATTTCTCGAATTTGAGTACATTGTTAAAACCAATGGTGCTGCACTTCCCGAAAAGTTTTACGACCGCTTAGACATCACCGATGTTAAAAAACACAGCGATGCAATCTACCAGGTTCAGTTAATTGATCAGAACGTTGAGGCCGTTAAAACCGGAAGTGGCGTTGTTGAAGTTAAAAGAAACATAAACCAACCCGGAGAAAACGATGGTATGCTGTTTCCTTTTAACAAGCAACATGCTTGGAGTCGCGATTTTTATGGTCCATTGATTATCCCTAAAAAAGGAATGATCATTACCCTCGATTCATCCAACTTTGAAACATACGGGCGTTGTATTGTTGAATACGAAAACCACTCGGATTTTAGCATGCGCAATGGCAAGTTTTTTATGGGCTTGGACGAGATTACCGAGTACACCTTCGAAATGAACTATTATTTCATGATGGGAGATAATAGACACATGAGTTACGATTCGAGATATTGGGGCTTTGTGCCTGAAAATCATATTGTTGGAAAGGCTTTATTCGTTGCTTTTTCCTTCAAGTTTGATGTTAATCAGGCCGTTATGGATCAAACTGGTCAAGTTGTAAAACCCGAGTCTAAGAAGTTTAAAGGACTTAGATGGAAACGTACTTTTATGGGCATAAACTAAAATCTTAATGAACGCTTCTGACCTCCGCGTTGTATTAATTGGCACACCCGAATTTTCAGTAGCATCATTCGAAAAAATTTTAGCGGCTGGTTATAATGTTGTTGGCGTAATTACCGCACCCGACCGACCGGCTGGTAGGGGAATGAAGTTAAGACACTCTGCCGTTAAAGATTTTGCCTTGGCAAACGATCTTAATATATTGCAGCCCACTCGTTTGAAATCACCCGAATTTGTAGATCAACTCAAAGCGCTAAAAGCCGATATACAGGTAGTTATAGCGTTTAGAATGTTGCCCGAACTTGTTTGGAACATGCCCAAGTTGGGTACCATTAACTTGCACGCCTCCCTCCTACCAAACTATCGAGGAGCTGCGCCGATAAACTGGGCAATTATTAATGGAGAAGTTGAAACAGGCCTTTCTACTTTTCGATTAAAACATGAAATAGATACGGGAAATATTCTTCTGCAAAAAAAAGTGCAAATATCCATTGATGACAATGCGGGCAGCTTACACAACAAATTGATGCAAGACGGTGCTGATCTGATGCTGCAAACGCTCGAGGGCATTTTGAGTAACGCACTGGAGGAGCAACCTCAGCGGTTTACGGAACAGGATAAAAAGGCTCCTAAAATATTTAAACCGGATTGCCAGATAAATTGGGATCGAAACGGTATCGATGTGATTAATCACATCCGCGGCTTAAGTCCATACCCAACGGCCTTTACAACGTTGCACAACCAAAAGCTAAAAGTGTATCGTGCAAGTTTCACCGCAGAAAATCACACTCAATTTCCTGGAACTTTGAGCACGGACAATGCTAATTTCGTAGGTTTCTATTGCCTAGATGGGCTGGTAACACTGGATGAGGTTCAATTAGAAGGAAGGCGTAAAATGCCTATTGGCGATCTTCTGAGAGGTTTGAAGACTTGAGGATAAAGCCTCAAACCTGAATTTTAAAAGATTAATCGAACTCAGGTTACAAGATACATTGCCGTACACGTGAGGTTTCTGATTGGGTTCAACCTTTGTATTGTTGTGCGAAGAGAGGTAGAATATCGCAGCTTACTAAATGGATGGATGGAAATCGATATTTTTTGATCACCCTTCAAAAAGAGATAGGCATTATTGGAGAGTATGTGATTACGCCTACCGAATTAATTTACCCATAAGACGTTGATTTTAAGAGAAATAAGGTACTCGAAACTGGCAAACTCATTTCGGAGTACATTCAATCTGAGGAAGGAGGAAGATTTTTTCAAAACGAATTCTTGTATCAACATATTGAAGTTACCCATGAATTTGAAGGTTCCGAAAATCAGTTTTGGGTAAGTTCAGGCGAATTGATACTCCTCCTTAAAACATCCAACAAAGTGAGCATTCAACTCAGAAGCATAGCATCCATCCTTCTTGATGTTCTGAATCCTAAGCTTACCTTAAAATCCATCAATTAAAATGCACAAACTTTAATTTAATACAGAGAAAATATTGCATCCAACAGCACTGATGACTACAAAATATAAGATTTGATTCTTTCTAGACCGCCTTTAGCAAATAATCAAAGAACATTTTTTATCTTAGCTGCATGAAAAAAATCCTCGTCGTCTTACTCGGAATGGCTTTTATAAATGTTCAAGGTCAAAATTTCTCATACTCTCCCACCGCACATGTTGAAGGAGAGCTATCGAGCGATGTTACCGAGTTTACCGTTAACATTGCCACTGATAACCCCGAAGCGATAGGCTACGCATGGAAAACCGTAAAAAACAGCTTGGTTTTTGGCTGGGATTTTTCCTTGTGCGACTACAATACGTGTTACATCGGAATTCCAACCGAAGGTGTGATGTCTCCAATTAGCAAAGAAGAAGCCATGGCGGGAACGAAAGGCTTTTTTAAAATTACTTTTTTGGGCACCCAAACCAAAGGACAGGGCGAACTCTCTTTTTATGTATATGATGTAAACGATGAAAATAGAGGCGATACCGTTTCATTCAAACTTTCTTATGGCTCTGTTTCTATGGAAACTGTTGAAAATAAGGTGTTTAAAACTTATCCAAATCCAGCAAATTCTGTTCTGAATCTTGACATATCGACCCAACATGCAAGCGCATCCATTTATGACATGCAAGGAAGATTGATTCAAACCTTAGAAACAAATAATTCCTCACAAATCGGCATTGCAAGCTTACAGCCAGGTATGTATACCATTCATTTGGCATCCGACGGCATCATACGCAGATCAACCTTTATTGTTGCTCGATAATATGGTTAAGCGGATTCTGTTACTGATTCCGTTCATTATTCA
>JBLHHI010000067.1:0-17611 GCA_047614125.1 Bacteroidia bacterium
GCAACGAGCGCCACATAGCAAAGCAAGATCTTTTCGATAAATAGTTCAAATCTGCTTCGGCCTTATACGCCTCTTTTTCAAAGCTGATTGCCCGGTACGCAGCATCCCACTTTTTTAGCTGAATAACGTGAAACAAAAATTCTGTTACATAGATCATGTAGAAAAAGACCACTAAGAGCTCCGACTGCTGATGTAAATGGATGCGTTCGTGATTTATTAAAACAGGGTTGTTTCGATCGGATGAATTTTTAAACAAAACCACCGGAAAGAGAGCAATTGCTCGAACACTTTTTGGCGTGAGCCATTTAAAAAAAAGCGGAAAAACAAAGATCATTTAGCAACGTCGCTTGCACCACCTTTATTCAAGTGCGCTTCCTTCATTAACAGGAGCTGTTTATCAAGGTTTGGGTTGTCAGATTTAACGATTTGGGTCGTGCCGTCAAATTCAACTTTGTAAATATAAATGCCGTCATCTCCTCCCAACTTGGTTACAAAAAACGTGGTGGCATCTTTAATATCGAGCTTAATATCCGCCACTTCAGTTGCACTCATTTTTAAGCGCACAAGGTTGACTTTTTCTGAGCTTGGTGATTCATTCGGGGAAATTACTTGTGATTCCGGTGGAGGTGCCACATCAGCTTCTTGCTGCCAGGTAGTATCGGCCACCGGCGGCAGGGTTTGAGGTGTGACTTCTTGCTTCGAATGGTTTAAATACCACGCAACCGCAAAAGCGATTACCCCAAGCGGAAGCAGCATTTTCAAAAAGATTTGACCACCCGAACTCGGCGGTTTATAGGTGTCGTATCCGCCTTCTTTCCAGGCAGACATGTCTGCCTTTACCGTTGCCAGCATACTTGCGCCTGCAAAAGATTCAATGCCAGAAACCAATAGTCGGTGCTCTTCAACCAGCTTCGAAAATTCCACATCTGAGCCCATACGCGCCTCAAAATCAGCTCGTTCCTGCTCACGCAACTCCTTGTTGAGGTAGGCGTCAATGATCGATATGTCTTCTTCCGAGAGCATGTTTTTAGCCTAGAACTTTCGTTTTAATTGTTGCAAGCACTTATATTTTTGATTCTTAACATTTTCGGCATTGGTGTACTCCAATTGATCGGCAATCATCTGCATTGATTGTTTTTCAAAATAGAACATCACTAAAATCTGTCGGCATTTTTCACCCAAAGTTTCCATGGCTTTATGCATTTGAACGAGGAGGTTTTCTTTATCGTCTTCGGTGGTATGATCTGGAGATTCTATGGCAACAAATTCTTCGGTACTCAGGAGTTTTTCATTCCTTTTTTCGCGCTTCTTGAGTTCCGAAAACCAAACGTTTCGGGCGATGGAGTACAAATATGTTTTGAGCTTAACCGAAAGGGTAAAGCTGGGCTTTAAGCAGTTTTTGTAAAAGGCCACCAAGGTTTCTTGAAATACGTCTTCTGAATCGGATTCGCTCCCTCCGTTTTTTAAAATAAAATAGCGCACCATCCCGAAGTGGGTTTTATAGACGTCTTTAAACACATCTTTGTTCCCTCTTCGCAGGGCTTCCACTAATTGTTGGTCAACGTTCAAACTGCCTTTTCAAGGTTAATACCCAAATATAGGAAAAGTAACCCAATGTCTAATCAAATTTTGGATTGGTGAAACTTAAACACCAATCTTATCTCGATGTTTCGCAATGGGTTGAGCAATGCTTCGCTCAATGTATTTAATGATTTCACCGGCAATATTTTTGCCCGTTGCTTTTTCAATTCCTTCCAAACCAGGCGAAGAGTTCACCTCAATTACCAAAGGACCACGAGCGGATCGCAGCATGTCAACCCCAGCCACACTTAAGTTGTGGGCCTTTGCGGCTGTTATGGCCACCGTTCTTTCTTGTCGAGTAAGCGTAATGGATTCGGCGGTTCCACCTTTATGCAAATTGCTCCGAAATTCCCCTTCTTTTCCTTTTCTTTTCATGGCTCCAACTACCTTGCCGTCTACCACTAAGGCTCGAATATCTTCCGCTTTCGCTTCTGGAATAAACTCTTGGATGATAATGTTTGCCTCCAAGCCATAAAATGCCTCAATTACTGATTCTGCAGCCTTCGTCGTTTCAGCCAAAACAACTCCTTTGCCTTGGGTGCTTTCCAAAAGCTTAATCACAAGTGGAGCCCCTCCAACCAAACGTACTAAGTTTTTAATGTCTCCTGGGTGTTTAGCAAAAGCAGTTTTGGGGATGCCAACTCCTGCCTTCGATAAGATTTGCAAGCTTCGAAGTTTGTCGCGCGAGCGAACGAGCGCCAGTGAACTGGTGGTAGTAAAAACTTTTTTTACTTCAAATTGGCGAATTACCGAGCTTCCATAAAAGGTAACCGATGCCCCAATGCGAGGAATAATGGCATCAAAGTCATCCACCTTGTGATCTCCTATGTATACATCTGGGTTTTCAGTTGCAAGCGTCATATAACACTTGGTGTGGTTTAATACGGTGACTTCATGACCCCGTGCCTCGGCAGCCTCAATAAGTCTACGGGTGGAATACAAGGCCCGATTACGAGATAAAACGGCAATTTTCATTAACTGATATTTTTGTGATTGGTAGTATTTAAATATTTTTTAGAAACGTCTACAACAAAACGGTTGCGCAAAAACCTGCGTCCTAATAATACGGGAAATCGCATGTTTTTTCGATCGGATAAGTTAAAGGCAACGTTAAAGGTTTGATTAAAAACAGTAACCTTCAATTTCACCTGGAAACGATACTGATAATCACCAAAAGAGCTGGTTACCTTCTTTTCTTTGAATTCGCTGGTCACAATGTCCTTACCAGTGTACCGTTCATGCGACTTGTCTAAGAGTTTGAAAACCAAGTGATCAACGCCTTCAATCTCTTTAATTCGAATGCGCTCACAGTGTATGGATGAAGAATCTGCTCCGGTATCAATCTTACAAGGAAGTGTAAATATTTTAGCCTCCCGCAGATCGATGCACTCGATTATGCCGATGGTTCTTAAAACCTTGGGTTGTCTTTTCACCGTTTTACTTCTGGCTGGATGTTACCTCGTTTTTGTTTTTTGGAAGGTCATTTTTGTACACCAAAGTTCGATAAGGGAATGGAATTTCTATTCCTTCTCGATCAAAGGCCTTTTTGATGGATTCGTATAAGTCATATTTTAAACCAAATCCACGTTCAATATCTTCCGTCCAAACATAAGCCCGCAATACTACACTAAAATCTGCCAAACTAATCACTCGCACCATCACATCCGATTCATTTGCTTTTATTTCGAATTCTCCCCGATTATCGATGTAAAAAGGGTGCTTGCGTGCCTCCTCCTGAATCACGGCTCTTGCCTTATCAATGCTGGCGTCGTAGGCGATGCCTACTTCAATTAAATTGCAAATCTTATCATCTATAATTGAGCTGTTTAAGATGTTCTCAGAGTTGATGATGGCATTGGGAATGATGATGCGTTTGTTTTCAACGTTTCGAATTACCGTATGACGCAAGGTAATATCCTCAACCGTACCCGAACTTTTTTCTGAAACCGTAATAAAATCTCCAACGCGAAAGGGTTTAAACACCACGACAAAAATTCCACCAATAATGTTGGCGATGGCATTTTGAGAAGCAAAACCTATGATGGCAGCTAAGATACCTGCTCCAGCAAAGAGCGAAAGGCCCAGTTTTCGAAGCGCCGGAATGTAGGAGAATATAACGATGGTAGCCGCCAAATAAATGACAAAGGCAACCATGTTGTTCAAGAATCGCAAACTTGTTTTTCGCTCATCATCTTCCGAATAGCGTTTGAAATTCTTTTTAATTATGAGCCGTAAAAGGCGCACCAAAACATACGACCCTATCGCGATGCTTACCATCACAAGAACATCCATCCCGGTTGCCCCTAAAAAAACTTTTCTGTCGATGTTTCTCAAAAAAAAATCTACCATCTAATCAACGCACTTGCCCATGTAAAACCACTGCCAAAGGCAGCCAAACATATCAAATCTCCTTTTTTCACCCTTCCTTCTAAAACGGCTTCTGTGAGGGCAATTGGAATCGAAGCCGCTGTAGTATTACCGTATTTCATAATGTTGCTATATACCTGATCATCTCTCAGTTTCATAATTCTTTGTATAAACTGTGATATGCGCAAATTGGCTTGATGCGGAACCAGCAAGTTGAGGTCTTCTGGTGTGTATCCATTTTTTGTTAACGCCTCCATAATCACTTGTGGAAATCGTGTAACGGCATGTTTAAAAACAAAGTTCCCATTCATGTGAGGATAATAACTGGTATCGTCTTCGTTGTTTTCCAACATAATCTGATCTACCCATCGATTGGTTGCAGGACCGATTAACGAAAGTTCTTCAGCGTGTTTTCCTTCGCTGTGCAAATGGGTGGATAGAATGCCGGATTTGGGATCGTCGCTTGCACTAACTATGGCCGCTCCTGCTCCGTCTCCAAAAATTACCGTAACTCCTCTGCCCCTTGTCGATTTTTCCAATCCACCCGAATGAAGCTCAGATCCAATCACCAACACGTTGTTGTACATGCCTGTTTTCACAAATTGATCGGCAACGCTTAACGCATAAACAAAACCAGAACATTGATTCCGAACGTCCAGCGCACCAATGGTATCTAGACCCAAGGCTTCTTGTACCATTACTCCAGGGCCTGGAAAATAATAATCCGGACTTAAGGTTGCAAAAATGATGAAATCAATTTCTGATTTATCGATACCGGCGTTTTCAATGGCCATTTTTGCGGCCTTCACACCCATTCCTGAAGTGGAATCTTCTCCGGGCACCACCCATCTTCTTTCTACGATTCCGGTGCGTTCTTGAATCCACGCATCGTTGGTGTCCATCATCTTTGAGAGATCATTGTTGGTAACAACATTCTCTGGTACGTAGTACCCCATTCCGGAAATTCGAGCATTGCGCATAATAAAAACCTTTAGTACAAAGTAACGCAACTTGGGGCACAAAAGAATTTAAATGGCTGCCCATTTATGTCGCTTAAAATCGTGCAAAAAAAGAAAGGAGGTTGAATTACCCCCTTTCTCTCAGGTATTTATGCGTTTTTCTAGTGACCACCCAAGTCCATAGGACTCGCATCGTTAAATTCTTCCTTTGGTGTTGTCTTGAGTTTTTCTTGCTTCTGTTTGTACTCTTCCAACATAATTTCTGCTATTCTACCTACATTTTCAGCTGGAGGATTCTTAAACTTAATTTCTTTGTTTTCATCCAACAAATACACCTGCGGGGTGGATATTATGTTGTAATCCTTTCGATAGGTTGCCTTGTTGTACGCATCCATTACGTTGATCCAATTCAGTTTGTTCTCCTTAACATAGGTCTTCCAACCTTCCCAATCTCCTTGCGTGTAAACCGCGTATACCTCAACTCCTTTCGATTTTAAGCTGTCGTACATAAGTTTAAGCTTTGGCAACTCTTTTTTACAATGACCACATTGGTGATCCCAGAAAACCAAAACGGTTACAGGCGAATTAATCTTGCTCAGTTGATAGTTACGCTTAAAAGCTGTATCCACCAAAATCATATCCGGGGCAATGGCGCCGCAAACAGTAGTGCCAATTTTGCCAGCGTGTTCACACATCTTGTTAACCAATGAAGTGTCTGCCCACCAACACTTACCCGCACAGTAGTAATTTTTAGCCATGTGGTGCAACACCTTGTCCATACACATCAACTTACTTTCTTCGAAATGGTTTGTAGCCCACCAAATGGTGTACTTGTACAATTCTTTTGAGGTTGGGCCTGATAAACGCTCTGCCATGTAATCTATGGCTGGAATGATTGAATCTGGGGTTTGAACATAGAGGTTTATGAAAAAGTATTCCAACTTGCCTTTATAAACTGGCGTTCTCAAAAGACCGTCGTCGGTTAGATCTATGTTATCCCAATAGTGCGCACGATAGTATAAGAAACGCTTGCCTGTTGTATCGCCAGTGAGAGATTCAGGTATTTCGATTTCCAAAACTGAGCGGAACAACTTTGCTGTAAAGGTGGTTGGATATTCTGCAATGAGGCTTCTTCGTTTCGCGTCAACTTCTTTATCTAAGGCAGCGATTTGCTTTTTAAGACTTGCTTTGGAAGCTTCGTCTTTGGCTCCACCAAAGTCCTCTTTTAGTTTTCGCATCTCCGTACCCTTAATAGACGCGAAGAGATCAAAGGCAAAAAATGCCGCATTATCATCCGAGCCCGTTACCTTTTTACTGGCAGAGGCCAAGGTGGTATCAAATTCAAGGATAAAAATTTGATCGTTTTCTGGAACCACAAACTCCATGTACGAGCGGTTGGGGAGAACAACGATGTAAACACCATTTAATAATGTATTGGGGCCTTTTTTAACGACACGTCCAGTTTTTGAAACAACCAAAGTGTCTACAATTTTATTCTGGTCGGCGTAATAATGTGCCAAGATGCATTCATCTCCGGCCTTTAATCCATTAATTTTTAGTTCGATGTTATGTTGTGCAAAGCTTGAGCCAATAAGCAGTAAGGTAGCGAAAACTAGGGTCAGTGCGTATTTCATTGTTAAATATTTGTTCTTGAGTGAGACAAAAATAAGGGTATAATTGTTCTTTGCTTTCTGCAAAGATTATGCCTATGTCGAAAACGTTGCTTGAAAATGATAAGAATGCCAATTTTTTTGAATCTGTTTACCTTGTTGTTGCATTAATACCACATGGAAAGATTACTTCGTATGGTGGCATCGCGCGATATTTAGGATCCGCTCGATCTTCGCGCATGGTTGGGTGGGCAATGAACAATGCACATGGGTTGGATACTCCTGTTCCGGCACATCGAGTGGTTAATCGCAACGGCTTATTAACAGGAAAGGCTCATTTCTCCAACCCAAATGAAATGGCAAATCGGTTACGTGAAGAAGGGCTGGAAGTGATTGATGACCAAATTATCAACTTCGAAAGCTGTTACTGGGATCCAAACATTGAACTGCGGATTTAGTAATTTAAAATTGATTTTTTTGAACTTGTTTGTGAATGCTTGAAACTTGCATTAAGGCTGCACTTCCTTACCACGGGTGGAGTTCCATTTCCAATCTGCCGGCTTGAATTGCTGGATTGGTTTCAGTTAAGTGCTTAGCTTCCTCAATGGTCGAAACATTAAAAATATAGATTCCACGTACATCGCCTGAGTCTAAGAATGGACCTGCCAGAATTAGGCTTCCTTCGGCTGCCATTCGTTTGATGTTGGCCATATGCGCTGCCTGAAGTTTGTCCGCAGCAACCGAATCTTGATCTTGATTCGGACCCGCGTTTAAAAAAGCAATCACATAAATTTTCATTCCATAATCATCTGCACCCAGTTTAACAGCCCTCGTAGAATCAAATTCCGTTTCCCTGTTTTCTGTTTGTTCATTATGCGCTCGAGTAGGGCTTGAGCAGGCATTAATTATTAACCTGAGTTCGATTAATATTTGCAGGTTCAGATTTTTATAAAATTGTATAGTCGAAGCGTCATGTTTGTAGGTTTACCGGGGTAAACCAAGAACGGATAATGAAGCCTATGCGGCTTTAGTAAAAAGCAAATTTCTCATTTCCACTTGGCAACAGCAATCTACTTCATAAAAATCGTTCAAAATAGCCCGCTATTTTTTCACAATTTTCATTCGCATCTCACTATTGACAAGCGTTCTGAACCGCAAGGATTAATCGAACTCAGGTTAATAAAAAGATCACCCCAAAAAATGAAGCTTTTGCTATGATTATTTATCATGAAACAAAAATAAGGTAATTGAAAAAGAAGCAGGCCTGCCATAGGGCTACCAACCAAACTTAATGCACATCGAATCAGCCACGCTTTGTGCAATTATTTTCCGACCAACTGCATCGTAGTGCTCGGTGGTCCAAACCTGATCGGTGTAATGATATCCACCAACTGCTTGCAAATTATCGACCACCAAAACACCTCTTTTTGAATATCGGTCAACGAGGAAGTCTCGGTTTTGTTGCATGAGCCAAACCAGGTTCTTGCCAACCAAACTATCCGCGTATTCAACATTTTCCGCCAAAAGATTAAACACCAACTTGATGTTCTTTTCCTGAGCAATCGCTACAATTCGGTCAAAGTCTTTTACGCGTGGATTTTCATCATCGATCTGAAAGGCATACGCCTTGATGTAGTGATCGGCCAGTGCGCGTTTGGGCATGTATTCTGTACCAAAGCTGTCCGGGAACTTTATTACTTCGCACCATCGTCGAATCGTATTTGGTTCAAACCTGATCGAGGTATCGTTGCTCTTAAGTGTATCGTAGGTCCAGTCCTTCCACATCTCGAAATCGCGATCTACGGCAGAGGTGTTGTCGTAATAATTTAAGGTAACTAATAGACGGTTTAACAGTGGTGGGCGCGGTGCGTACATCACTGCGGCTTTGCGCAATGAACTCTCGAGTTCCGAATGTCGAACGGCTTGATCGAAGGTGCGCATGTTCATAGTTACGATGATGGCTTCGACCTTTGAATCTTTGTGTATTTGTTGGATGAGCGGAACAAAAATACCGGCATGATAGGCACTGCTGTTAACCGTTCCCAAGCGTTTGTTTGGAAGGTGGTACGATATAAAATCACTTATTCGATCGTGCAAGCTGTCGCGAGTTGGATGATATGAAAAGTTGGAAGACTCCCCAAAATATAAGATTTGGCAGCTGTCTTGAAGAGCGAGTACATCATTTAAAACCGGGGCTTCCTTTTTGATATCATCCATCCAAAACCAGCGCACATAGGCTAGGTCAAAAATGACCATAGCAAAGAAGATGAGCGGAATTCGCAACAAGAGTTTAGATGCTATGTTTTTCAGCTCTTTCAAAACTGGAAGTAAATAAATGGATGATTGGCCACTCCGCCCCAAGCCATTACACACCAAAGTAATGCAAGGTAAATAGTCCATCGCTGCCACGTTTCGAGTGCACCGACCCAACGATCAAATCTGCTTTTCCGCAAAACAACATCCAATACAACAAATAAAGCCAGCATAGTCCAAATCCACCAAGAAATATTTATAATACCTTGGCCTTTAGACTGTTGCATTGTGCCAAAAAATTCCGGAATTCGATCCAAGCTATCAATTCTAAAAAATACCCAAGCGATGTTTACCAAAATAAAGGTTCGCAAACCTCCAATAAGATTCCAGAAAACGTGAAACTTTGATAGCATCCGATTGGGTAAGAGATAACGCTCTACCAAGTAGATCATCCCGTGCATTCCACCCCAAATCAAAAAGGTGTAATTGGCGCCATGCCAAAAACCCGAAATGGCAAAGACCAATAGAATATTAAAAATCCAGCGCAGTTGCCCGGTTCGGTTTCCGCCTAAGGGGTAGTACACGTAATCTCGAAACCAAGTAGAAAGCGAGATGTGCCAACGTTGCCAAAAATTACCTATCGATGTAGCCAAATACGGAGCCCTAAAATTATCCATGAGCCGTATTCCCAGCATCAACGCGGCACCTTGTGCAATGAGGGTATAGCCGGCAAAGTCTGCATATATCTGTAAGCCAAATCCAAACATACCGGCCACCACTGTTAACGAAGAATAGTTTGTGGGCTGGTCAAAGATGGCATCCACGAAAGGCGACAAATTATCTGCCACACAAATTTTTACAAAAAAACCAAAGAGTATTAACCGAAAGGCATTGGCAAAATTGGCATACAGTGGTTTTACCTGAGTTTTAAGTTGTGGCATAAGATTGGCAAAACGCTCAATGGGGCCAGCTACCAATTGCGGAAAAAAGCTTACAAAGAGTGCAAACTTGCCCAGACTTTTCTCGGGTTTAATCCGATCGTAATACACATCGAGCGTATAGCTCATTGTTTGGAAGGTGTAAAACGAAATTCCCACAGGAATGGCATAATGAATACCGTATCGAATAGCGCCAATAATTGGGTGATCTACCCGATAAATATTGTCGATCATCACATCACCTTCCGGCAAAAAAAGCACCAAGTATTTAAAGATGAAAAGAACACCAATGTTTGATAAAAGGCTGAGGAAGAGCAGCGAAAGCCGCTTCCAACCTTTGGGTGTTTTGCTGATTCTCTTTGCCAGTAAAAAATCTACAATGGTGCTAAAGATGATGAGAATAAGGTATGAAACCTTCCACCATGCATAAAAAACATAGCTCGCAAAAAGCAACAATGCCCATCGGTCTCTGTGCGGGATGGCATAGTACAATATGACCACCAACGGTAGAAAAAATAAGAAGGCAACCGAATTAAAAAGCACTCTTTTCTAAGTAATTTGCAAAACTATAGCAAATCTACATGATTGCCCGACCCACGCTACACATCTTGATGATATTATTGGCTTGGCCTTTCTTTGCACAAAGCCAGACCACCAACCATGGCCAAATACTCAAAGAAGCTTTAAAGGTTAAACCGCGATTGGCCTTTGGGTTAAACAATCGGTTCTCGCTTGTATCTGGGCAAACAGTTCGAATTCAAGGCATTTACGCCGGAATTGATTTTGACAAAAAACTACGAATTATCTTGGGGTACAACTTTTTGAAGAGTCCAGTGGTGTACACTCGTGTAAATCAAGGTGTTGGAACTACATACGCCGTTGATTTAAAGTTTATTCACCTCATGGCAGATTACGCTATTAAGGAAGTTGACAAATGGCAGTTTAACCTTCCAGTAGCCATTGGCGTGGGCAGCTCAACGCAAACGCATTTAACCCAAGTCGATTATTTTAACGTTTTCACCTTTGAGTTTGGTGCAGTTGCTACATACAACGTTTTGCCATGGTTGGGCATTAAAGCCGGGGTTGGAGAGCGCCTATGTTTTGGACAAAACTTTGCACAACTCAGCGGGCCCTATTTCTCGTTGGGTTTGGGATTTTACTTTCCAGAAATAAAACGGATGATTGAAGAGCGGATCTAAACCCTACTTCAACTTGCGCTTCACTTCAACTTCCGTGTAACACTCAATGATGTCGTTCAAGCGCACGTCGTTGTAGTTTCGAATCTGGATACCACATTCGAAGCTTCTACCTACCTCTTTCACGTCGTCTTTAAATCGCTTTAAGGTGGCCATTTCGCCGCTGTAAACCACTACACCATCGCGGATGAGTCGTACCTTATTACCTCTAAAGATCTTGCCATCGGTAACCATACAACCGGCAACCGTTCCAACCTTAGTGATTTTGAAGACTTCTCGAACTTCGGCATTACCCGTAATTTTCTCTTCAAATTCTGGCGCCAACATACCCTCCATTGCCAACTTAATTTCTTCGATGGCTTGGTAGATAATGGAGTATAAACGGATGTCTATTTGTTCAATTTCAGCCAACTTCTTGGCGGATGCAGCAGGCCGAACTTGGAAACCAATGATGATGGCATCGGAAGCCGTTGCCAGCAATACATCGGATTCGGTAATCTGTCCCACCGATTTGTGGATTACATTAACCTCTATTTCTTCGGTAGAAAGTTTAATCAACGAATCAGAGAGCGCTTCTGCAGAACCATCCACATCGGCTTTAACAATTACCTTCAATTCCTTAAAGTTACCAACCGCCAATCGTCTGCCAATTTCTTTAAGTGTGATGTGCTTGGTTGCACGTATGCCCTGCTCACGCTGCAATTGCGAACGTTTGTTGGCCAAATCTTTGGCTTCTTGTTCTTCTTCAAATACTTGAAAAACATCACCCGCGGTTGGCGCTGATGCAAAACCCAGAATGTTAACGGGTGTGGATGGTCCAGCCACTTCAACCTGCTGCATTCGTTCGTTAAACATTGCTCGAACTCTACAAAAATGATGTCCCGCAACTAAAGCATCTCCAACTTTTAGTTCTCCATCTTGAACTAAAACCGAAGCAAGAATTCCTCGACCTTTATCGAGCTGAGCTTCCATAACCGTACCTTTTGCACGTTTTTTTGGATTGGCTTTTAATTCCAGCAGTTCTGCTTCCAACAATACCTTATCGAGTAACTCATCGATGTTGGTACCTTTTTTGGCAGAAATTTCTTGAGCTTGGAACTTACCTCCCCATTCTTCCACCAAAATATTCATGGCAGATAGTTCTTCTCGAATTCGATCCGGTTTCGCCGCATCGCGATCAATCTTATTGAAAGCAAAAACGATGGGAACGCCCGCAGCTTGTGCATGTGAAATCGCCTCCTTCGTTTGTGGCATTACATTATCGTCAGCAGCAATTACAACAATTACAACGTCGGTAACCTTTGCTCCCCTTGCCCGCATGGCGGTAAAGGCCTCGTGACCTGGTGTATCTACAAAGGTGATTCGTTTTTTATTTTTCAACTCCACTTCGTATGCCGCAACGTGTTGAGTAATTCCCCCGGCCTCACCGGCAATTACGTTGGCACTTCGTACAAAATCGAGCAGCGATGTTTTACCGTGGTCAACGTGACCCATTACGGTAACAATTGGCGGACGTTCTTTCAACTCTGCCGGATCATCGATTTCTTCTTCAAACTCAACCTGCTCTTCTGCGTCAACAAATTGAACCTCAAAGCCAAATTCGTCGGAAACGAGTTGAATGGTTTCTGCATCCAAACGTTGATTGATGGAAACCATCATTCCGAGTGAGAAGCACGCTGTAATAATTTCATTAACAGACACGTCCATTAAGGTGGAAAGCTCATTAGCAGTAACATATTCCGTTACCTTTAAGATCTTGCTTTCCAACTCTTGTTGTGCTTGTTCTTCGTCACGCGTTACCTTGTGATCGGCACGTTTTTGCTTTCGCATTTTCTGGCGAGCATTGCCAGATTGTCTACCTCCTTTACTGCCACCCAACTTGGCCAAAGTTGCCTTGATTTTGTCTTGGATTTCTTTTTCCGAGATTTCCTCTTTAGGCTCATCTCTTGATCTTCCTCGACCTGTTGTTGTTGGTCTATTTTGATCCGAACTTCCTGTGGAAGTAGTGCCCGGTTTAAGTTTTCTCTTGCGTTTTTTGCGAGCATTATCTTCGGGTTTGCCAGAACTGCTCGCCACTGGTTTTTTGGCCTTTGGTGGATCGGGTAATATGATTTTTCCTTTAATCGTTAACCCACCCAACTTTTCGTAGTTCGGCCTAATTATGGGTTCTCCATCCTTGGTTACCGGAACTTCTGGAACCACAGCACCCACCTTGGCTACAGGTGCTTCAACAACGGGAACAACAGGCATTTCCGCAACAGGTGTTTCAACCGGTGCTTCCTTTTTAACTTCAACTTCCTTTACTGGGGTTTCTACGGCTTTTGGTTTCTCCTCTATTTTTGCCTTTGGCGCTACCGTTTTAGGTTTGGTAGGGCTTAGATCTATCTTACCTTTAATATTCAAACCAGGTAAGTCTGCTTTGGATTTAATTACTTCTTTGGCCGCTGGAGTTTCAACTTCTTTAACCGGTTTTACTTCTTCCTTTTTGGCCTCAACCTCAACTACCTTTTCAACTTCTTTTTCAACAACAGGTGGTGTTGGTGTTTCTACAACAACAGGTTTTTCAACCTCTTTAGGTATTTCTGGCGTAGGTGTGGGAGTTGGGGTAGGAGCTGGAGCTTCATAGCTTTGGTTGATTGAAAGCCCCGTGTCTTTGATAAGTACGATGTCTGTATCGGCGTTTTCCTTTTTCTTTTTAGGAGAGGATTTACGATTCGCAGTAAGCGTCTCGTCCTGGTGTCGAACGTTGATTTCTAGCGCTTGCGACTCTTCCTTTGCCTGCTTATCAGAACGATACTTTTGCTCAAGAACTTCATACATTTCTTGCTCAATCTTGGCGGTCATCTTCATTTCCACCTCAAATCCTTTGTTATTGAGATGTTCAATAAGACTCTTCCAACTCACGTTGAGTTCCGTTGCAACTTTTGAAATTCGATGTACTTTTCCAGCCATGTAATGTTTCTTTCTAAATCGTAGAACATTGTTACCATGAACGAAGCAACCGCAAACCCACCATATGTATGCGTTCTGCTACTTCATATCAAAGACACTTTGTTCAATGTAAAATATAGTATGTTGAATTTAATTATTAGCATTTGCCAATTACTCAAATTCCGCTTCAAATATTTTCTTTATTTCATTAATTGTTTCTTCCTCAAGGTCGGTTCTTCGAACCAAATCCTCAACACTTGTGTCCAAAACACTTTTTGCCGTATCTAAACCAATGGCTTTTAACTCATCGATTATCCACTCATCAATCTCGTCGGTAAATTCGTCTAAGTCAACATCAACGTCTTCCTCCTCCACATTTTCTCGATACACATCAATGCTGTACCCAACTAATTTGCCGGCCAATTTTATATTATATCCCCCTTTGCCAATGGCTAAAGAGACCTGATCGCTTGGCAAATATACATCTGCGCGGCTTTCTTCCTCATTTAGCACAATGTTTGAAACCTTTGCAGGGCTAAGTGCTCGTTGAATGTACAACGGAGTATTGGTGGTATAATTAATAACATCGATGTTTTCATTTCGCAACTCGCGCACAATGCCGTGAATTCGAGATCCTTTCATACCAACGCAAGCACCAACTGGATCGATCCGGTCATCATAGCTTTCAACGGCCACTTTTGCACGTTCGCCGGGCTCGCGAACCACATTCTTAATGGTAATTAAACCATCTAAGATCTCAGGAACTTCTAATTCGAACAATCGCTCTAAAAAGATCGGTTCGGTTCTTGATAAGATAATTCTTGGGTTGTTGTTCGACATTTCAACGCGCAAAACAACTGCTCGTACTGTGTCGCCTTTTTTGAAGAAGTCGCGGCTAATCATATCCGTTTTAGGAAGAATTAGCTCGTTTCCTTCATCGTCCAAAATCATCAGCTCACGTTTCCAAATCTGGTAAACTTCGCCAACAATTATTTCACCAACACGATCCTTATACTTATTAAAGAGTTCGTCTTTTTCAATTTCAAGGATTCGAGAAAGCAGCGTTTGACGTGCCGCTAAAATAGCACGACGACCAAAATCCAAAAGTTTTACTTCTTCAATGGCATCTTCTCCAATTTCATAATCCTCTTCCAAAAGGCGCGCATCTGTAATGTTCAACTCTTGGTTAGGATCTTCCACCTCATCATTATCAACGATTTTTCGATTTCGATAAATCTCCAAATCTCCTTGTTCTGTATTGATGATGATATCAAAATTGGAATCATCTCCATATTTTTTTCGGAGCATACTTCTAAAAACATCTTCCATCACACGCATCATTGTGGCGCGATCAATGTTTTTAAAGTCTTTAAATTCCGAAAACGATTCTACTAGTCCTAAGGTCATATCTTGTTCACTTAAAGGATATTATTACTGTCGAATGTCTTATTTGTTCAAATGGCAGCTCTTCCGGTGGTCCATATTTAGCTGGACGTCCCTTGTCTCTGCTTCTCAATTCAGGTTCTATAATGATGTGCGTTTCAAGCGCTTCCACCAAATGTGCAACGATCTCAACATCATCTGTTTTAATAATGTTTAAATCTCTGCCTTCATGTTTTTTATACTGCCTAGGGAGGGTAAGTGGTTTATCCACCCCAGGGCTCGAAATCTCCAAAATAAAGGGTTCCGATTCAAACTCGTCTTCATCAATAACAACCGATATCTTCTTGCTTATCGACCGGCATGCTTCCACCGTTACGCCTTCATCGCCATCAATCAAAACTTGGATTTTTTTACTGCGATCGCCTCCAACAACATCCACCAAAAACAGCGGACTGTCCGCTATTTCGGTTTCAACTAAGCTGCGTATTTGATCCAATAAAACCATCTCTAAACCGACCATTAAAAAGGGGGAATCAAATTCCCCCTTCAGTCTTTATCTCATTTATTTGGTGCAAAAGTATACTAATTTATGAAAAGATGAAATAATGGTTTATAAAACATTGAAAGACTTGGGTATTGTACACCTAAAACAGTCTCATTACACAACTAAATTCTTTGAATTTGGGATTGCCGTTGTGCTTAAAACGACCAGGTATTCTTATTGCGGTTATAGAACTCAAAAGCCACCTTAAATGTGCTTCGGTAACCAACCTTACTCGATTGAGAAGCAACGTAATAAACACCTAATCGCAAACGCTCTCGTCCGATTTTGAAAATTCGATTTAAACCGGCGTAGGTTTCAAAGTAAACATAGTCTCGCTCTGGCGCCCAAAGCATGCCACCACCCACTGAGGTTTTAATATTTGTTTTCTTTAAGATGGGTATCTTGTTCATTATGAAGCCGTTGAACTGATGTACGTAATGACCTTCAACAAAGGGTTTAAAGGTTGAAAACGTTGTGTCGATCATTTGAAAGGTATACATCGGTGGCGTAAACAAATAAGGATCGCCACCTCGATGATACACGTAATCCATTATTTCCAATCGTGTGGTGTCAAAAAAGATTCCAGTTCGAATGGAGTACTGGCTCGTTCCAAAAATGCCAACATTGAACTTCTGGCTAACGCTTGCCCCAACATAGGTAGACTTAGTGGCACTGCCCAATACTCCTTTCCAAGCTTGGCTAAGTGAAAGCGTAAAGGTTGGAAATTTTGAACCCAGAATTATCTTTTCATTGGGCTCCCTCATGTACATTTGCCACGGAGTATAACGTAAAAAAATACTCGTCTTAAAGGCGTTGTGATGCTCAAAATCTACGGGAACATTGTTTTCAAAAAGGGAGTCACCTGCTTCAGAAAACTTAAAACTTGCCAAACTATTTCGCTGCTCGTAGTTAACTGAAGTGCCTAAGTACAATCCGTTTATGAGCTCTGTTGAGTGCCCAATACCTGCAAAATTCTCTTCAAAGAAATTGTCTCGTCTAAAAATTGTGGCTATGGTGGCATATGGATTTATGAAATCGAAGTAGCGGCCAAAACTCACGTCGATGTCTGACCGGCGTAAGGGATTGTACATGTGGTTTAGATAAAAGGTTCCCTTAAAGTCTTGATTCCTAAAACCGTAGTTTAAAAAAGGCGATAAATAAATGCTCTTCCGGTTTTCATACTTTTTGTAAAAAGACATGAAATACCGCAAACGTATTCCGCCAATGGCCACTGGATCAATTAATGAAATTGCCGGAGAGAAGTCTACGGTTTCTTTTCGTTCTCGATTAATATGACCCTGCCCATGCCAAAGCAACTTTAACAAGGTAACACGGTTGTAAATCGAATCGAGCGAATCGAGGTACTGTTTCGAGTTTATTACCATGTAAATTGAATCCTTCCGTCGTACAAAGTCTTGTTCGCGCTCGGTTAATGGCTCGGGCCGAATGCGCGCCCAAAATGACGTGTCTTTTTCGTACGCTTCTTGTTGCGTTACGCTTACTTCGGCGTTAAAAAACTTTTTAGCATAAATCGTATCATATACAAAGTTTGAATATTGCACTTTGGTACTTCCATCGAATGATGAACCGGAATTTACCGCTTGCCATGTAAAGGTCTGACTAACTGGTAGATGCTGCTCAGTTTCCGGGTTGTAATTCAGCTCAAAACTAAATTCATCGTATATAACTAAGGCGGTTTTTGGCAACGAAAGTTGAGCCGACTTAAGTTGCCATGTAATGTCGTAAATCTCCAACTCCCCTTTCATTAATGCGTTGCCCAACTTTCTAGGTTCAACTCGAATTCGATATATTTTACGAAAGGAGCTGTCGTAGTATGAACCGAGAAATT
>JBLHHI010000068.1:0-17610 GCA_047614125.1 Bacteroidia bacterium
GTTTTAGACAGTTTTAACCTACAAACAAAGTGAGCGGGCAAACCGCTCACTTTTTCTACAACCAAACCATATTCACCATCATGAAAACCAAACAAATTATCACGACAGTGCTGTGTGCATTTTTATTCGGAGCATGTGTCAGCAAAACAGAAACTCCAGAACCCTCCCTTCCTCAATTTACTCGAGATGGAAAAAACACCTTGGGTTGCTATGTAAATGGTAAAATGTTTATTGCAGATTATTACCATACAGGTTGGGGCACAGGCTACTCAATTGAGGCAACACTTTCACCTGAAAATGAGTTGTCAATATATTCAGTTGACCTTGACATGAATAAAAGTGAGATTGAGTTAAATGTAATTTATAAGGATTCATTAGGAACATATAAATTAGAAGATCCAATAATTGGGAATACCACGAGTTTTGTCGATTTTAGCTTTTTTGGGGGTAAACAATTCTGGGTGGACAAGAATAATCCAGGTAAATTAACAATCACTCGAATTACTGATGAATTCGTTTCTGGAACATTCAAATTCACAGGGGTCAGTCAGGAAGGGGATACCGTTAGAATAACCGATGGACGTTTCGACGTCCGTTTTAGACAGTTTTAACCTACAAACAAAGTGAGCGGGCAAACCGCTCACTTTTTCTTAAACCAAACCATATTCACCATCATGAAAACCAAACTTCTAATCTCGTCTGTACTTGCTTTGTTTTTGTTCAACCGTTGCGATCAAACTATAGTTCCCGTTATAGGTTGCGTTTCTCCAAACTCATTTATAATAGAATGTACAATCAATGGGGAAGTGCTCAAGTGGAATACCACAGTGAACCAAACGCAAGGAGAGTCCACGGCTGTTGCGGAAATCCATGCCGACTCCGTACTGCTTATTCGTACGCTTAATCCAACGCACAACAAAGGAGAATTGGCGATGGCTGTTGAACTAAAGCCCAAACTCGCTCAATATCAACTTTCTAAATCTGTGAGTGGTTTTGAAACCAAATTTACTCAACGGGTGGCAGGTCAAACTAAGAGCTTCCGCTTATCTGAAAACAAAGATGGAGAACTGACCCTGCTCAGTTGGTCCGAAAACACAATTTCTGGGCATTTTCAATTTGAAGCTCTTAGTAAGGGTCGTGATTCAATTCGTGCAACTGACGGATATTTTCATTTGCCATTAAAATATTTTTAGAACTAACTACCCATAAAAAGCATTTTAGACTCCTACACGCTTGGATAAATAATAAACCAAACCAAAAAATAGCATTATGAAAATCAAACACTTAATCACCTTGGCGCTCATTTTATTCATCTATACCGGCTGCGGCCTGCCCGACATTCCTCAACAGCAACTTCCTTCAGCCACCCAAAAAGGAGCTAATACCTTAGGATGCTTGATTAATGGGCAGATGTTTATTGCCGACGAAGAGCGGGGATACTTTGGAAATCATTATGCTCCAGCGGCCTATTTTGATGAAGACAGTTTTTTGATTATTGAAGGTCAAGATCTGGAAATGCAAAAAAGCGATGTAAGACTAATGGTGAAATATAAGAAAGGGCAAACCAAATTTGATTTTGAGGATGATCATTTTCCTCTGACTGGTTGTATCGTTTACCATGACACCATAAACCAGCACAATTTCTTCGCTTCCAGGTATTACCTCGATATTAATAATGTTGGTCAATTACACATTTCTAAGATAACCGACCAATTTGTAGCCGGCACCTTCGAGTTCACTGCTGTAAACGAACAGGGAAAAATTATCACAATATCCGAAGGACGCTTTGATGTTGAATTTCGTTGAAACCAAAATTCTCTTCACCGATTTTGAATGCATTTCCGAAGTATTGTCTTGCATAAAAAAGCACCGGCTCATATACGTATTGTACATGAGCAAGGTGCTAACTTACGTGGTAAATTAATAAAATGGTTTATTTGCTTGCTGAGTTTTTTCCTCGAGCGTTAAAGCCAAAGGAAACTCCAAATCGAAAGTTATCCTTACTTGGAACTACGAAGGCATTGATGGGTATATTCATTTTGCCAGAACGCAGACTTGTTCCAACAGCAATTACAATGGATGAACGCATGTTAACTGAGCCACGGCTATCCATCCGATATTCCGTGGTTGACCCAGCAGGCACCTCTGTTTGACCATCGATGTACTGCCAGTTGTTATCCGCATCAGCAAAATACTTTGCTTCTTTTACAAACGAAAAATTAGGTCCAATGGCAAATTCAAGCCCATTTTCATTGTTTCGAAGTCCATTCATAAAGGTAAAACTTGGGATGAAGAGTTGTTGATCAAGTCCAGCGATCATTGGAATGAATTCGAACAAGGCTTGAAACTTACCTTCGGTTAAATACTGCTGCTCAAATTGATAACCAAATTGGAAAGTAGCTGGGAAAATATCGTAGCCACCTTCTGATTTTGGGCGGGTTAAAACCTTTGCACCTTGTCCGGCAAAAAAAGTATAGCCCATTCGTGGACCGGATAATTGAAGCACATCATAGTTGGGGTTATTAACGGCATTTTCATAATTATTTTTGCTGCTCAAGCTTTTTTCAAGAAGCTTGTCGTTCGGTAAATCAAACAAGGCATTTAATGAAAGTGTAATCATTGAGTTAACGTAATCTGGAAGGATGAGGAATTCTTTTAATGTTTCTTTTTCAATTTCACCGGTCTTCACGTTTACCAACCGAAGACGTATATAAAGGGCTTCTCCCATCTGATCTAAGCTGCCCGACATTACTTTCTCAACCTTGAGTATTTCACCAGCATTTTTTAAGCAAGAAATGCTAAAACAGCTTTTAGAATCAACGTTGGCTGCCTTAAGTACATCGCTAATTTCATATCGATCCATTAACTGGTATCGATCGTATTTGGTAAGTTGGATGCGAAGCAGTTCTGTAATGTTTTGATTTTTAAAGGCTTCAACTTGAACATCAATTCCTATTACCGCCACTTTCGGTTTCTGAGCAAAACCATGTGAAGAGAATAATAGAAAGAGAATTTGAACAAGAAATGCTTTTGCAGCTTGTCGCTTAAAATTAATCCGAATTCTATTCCAAACCATTGAGGGAATACTTTCGTGGATGACGAAGTTTTTATGTTGCTTTTTCATGGTTCAAAGGTGAAGGAACTCTAACATATTAATTAATTGAATAATCAAAGCATTATATTCTATGTGTCATAGTATTATGTATTATAATATTATTACCCAAGATTGTTTCAAAAAATAATGTTCAGAGTGTATGTTTTGGCAACATAGCACATGCTACGATAATGTGACAAGACAATAGTTAAAAATTATTGATTTATAATAAAATAAATTTAAAAGATTTGCGTCTGTGAAGTAATCTAAAACGGTTGATGTAATCTTGTTTGAAGTGTGCTCAATCCAACTTCACTCGATACACATCCGTTCTGTTCCGCTCGATGTTGGGAACCAGAAAACCTCCAGGCTGTGGGATGTCTTCAAATAAATCAAAATGCGAGCAACTTTTTGGTAAGGCGCTAAAGATTAGAGCAAAACGATACGTCTTATTCGGAAGCACCCAAGTCCAATCGGGTTGCATGGAAATGTTCTCAATGTGCATTAAAGTAGCGCGGTGGTTGGATTCTTTATCTACCAATACGGTGCTTTCCCAAATTCGTATGCCCATGAGTTCACTTTTGCTTGTAAAACTACAATGCACGATCACCTGAGCTTCTTCCTCAACCTTTGATTGAACCTGAACGTTTTCTTGAATTTTAAAGGACATAAATACGGGTTGCAAGATAGCTGATATCAAAATTTTATTCGAATTGATTTTTACTCATGATCGAAACATTTCAAAGGATAACTAAGTGTTTAGTTGCGCTTTTTTTTCACAATTTTCATTCGCATCTCACTATTGACAAGCGTTCTGAACCGCAAGGATTAATCGAACTCAGGTTATGAGGAGGTTTACGATATGAATGACCTGAGCACATCGTACTTAAAAATGTCGAGCAATCTTGATGGCGCTCAAATTGGAGGGGATATTGGGGTTGCCTAGACCATGACTTAATGGTTTAAATCAATAAGTAAAGTCCTAACTCTTCTTAACAAACTGAGTCAAGATCACAATTTGTTGGCCGTTAACGCGTCCTTCAATGTGTTCAACGTTGTCTTTAACCAAGGTAATTCTGCGCACTGAAGTACCCCGCTTGGCTGTAAAATTAGCTCCTTTTACATCGAGGTTTTTAATGAGAATTACATTGTCGCCCTGAAAGAGTTCCACTCCATTGCTGTCGCGGTGAACGGCACTTTCGCCTCCAACTTCCGCTATACCGGCTTTGGCATATGATAAGGTTTCATCATCGAGATACATTTGATCGAGTAGATCCATTGGCCAACCTTCGCTGCGCAAACGGTGCAACATTCGATAGGCCATCACTTGCACTACCGGAGTTTCGCTCCACATTGAATCGGTTAAGCAGCGCCAATGATTCGGATCCATGGTTACTTTGTTGTTTATTTGATCGGTGCACGTACCGCAAACTATTATGCTCCGCTCTGCTCTTCCGTTCGATTCTGGTTCAACAGGCATTACTTCTAAATTTTCAGTGGATGTACACAACTCGCAACTGGAATTGCTTCTCTTTTCTAGTTCTTCGCGTAAGGCCATGGGCTTTTCTTTGTCTTTGGGTTGGCAAAGGTAGAAGAAAAGAAACGTTGAACTACATTGGTCATCATGCACTCTAAATATATAATGTTAACAAATTCAAATTCTCCGCCACCGCGGATCAAATTCAATGGCAATGAAATAACCGACGCTGTGGTTTGTTTATCACTGGCCACATAATAATTTTAAACCTTATAAGAACATTTAAGAAAATCATATTCATATTCAATTTCAAACTTAAATAGATTTTTCAGGTCTATTTAGGTTTGCGTCCTGCTTCAACTATAAACCCGAAACCAACTAACCCATAAACTGCGTGAGCTTAGTCATCCTGAACCAGTCATCCTGAACTTGTTTCAGGATTGTTTCAGGAAGATGGGTCTACCTAATTTTGAGTTAAGATTATTTGTCATCCTGAACCAGTCATCCTGAACTCGTTTCAGGATTGTTTCAGGAAGATGGGTCTACCTAATTTTGAGTTAAGATTATTTGTCATCCTGAACTTGTTTCAGGATCAAGTTCACATCTTCTTCAGTGGTTTTAAGTTTGGTCTTGCAAATTTTGATGAGTAAGGCGGCGCGTTTTACCTTTTCCGATAAATCATCCACCGAAATGTCACCTTCTTCAATTTGAGCCACCAAGTCTTGCAGTTCATTGAAGGCATCTTCGTAGTTGGGTGTTTCATTCTTTTTTGCGTTCGACATTTAGGACTTCTTTATTTTACTTAGTGGATTTACCGTACTGTATACTCGACCATCCGTTAATTCTGTTTCAAGCACTACGCCGGGTTTTAAATCTGCTGATATTGCAATTGCATGGCCATTGAGTCGAGTTATGGAAAACCCGCGACTCAATACTCGAGCCGGACTCATATTGTGTACTTGGGCTTCTAGGTACTTTAATTTTGTGGTTGTTTGTTCCAACATATTAGGGGGTTCGCGTTGCAGGCTGTTTTGAACCTGTAGGAGTTGAAACTTGGCAGACTCAGCGATGCGCTTTGAGGAAGACGGTAAAGAAATCAAGGTATGTTGGATGCGTGTTTTATGTTCTCTTAAATGATAGATAACCTCGCTTTTAAATTTTTCTGAGGTTTGGAAGAGCAGATTATTATGCTGTTCTAGGTGGTTGCGTGCTTCGGAACGGAAATATTTTATCGCACTTTGTAAACTCATGATGGAATCGGTAATCAATTGATTGGCTTCATGTACCATTTTTTCTTCAGCTTGTTGAACCGGCACCGAAAAGTTGTGAAAGCGTTGAATGAGATGCTCGGCCACCTTGGTTGGAGTTATTTGATTGGCGTGAGAAACCATTTCAACTACAGTTTCATTCGTGGCATGGCCTATTCCAGTTAACACGGGTATCGGGAATTCTGCAATGGCTTTTGAAAGTTGATGATTGTTAAAACACGACAAGCCCACATCGCCTCCACCACCGCGAATAATGGCAACGGCATCAAAGTGTTGTACGACCTTTCGAATTTGGTTCAGCTTATTTTGGATTGAAACAATGGCTTGATCTCCTTGCAAGAGCGAAGGAAAGAGCAGGTGAAAGAATTTATATCCCCACGGGTTTTGATCCAACACCTGCAAGAAATCGGCATAACCCTTGCTGGTTTCCACCGATATAATGGCCAAGCGCTGCGGGAGAAGGGGCATTTTCCGCATCTTATTCGCATCAAAAATCCCATCTTTTCGGAGCGCCGTTATCGTTTCCAACCTTTCTCGTTCTAAGTCGCCTAGGGTCAAACTTGGGTCGATGTCGAGTATGTGGAGCGACATACCGTAACTCGGATCAAACCGAATTTTGGCTAGAAATAAAATCTTAATGCCATCTTTTAACGGTTCCCGAAGAACGTGGATGAAAACTCGGTTAATTCGCTGGTAATCAGCTTTCCAAAGAATGGAACGCATTTGAGCCACTATTTTTCCATTGTCTTTTTCGAGCAACTCTGGGTAGCAATGTCCGCTGTGACTATAATGGTTGAGTTTGTTCATTTCGGCGCGCACCCAAAACGCCGAAGAATATCTGTTTTCTAAGGTCCGAGAAATACTCTTACACACTTCAAACAGCGAAAACGTTTCTTTGTCTTGAATGGTTTGTGGCACAAGATCAAAAGTAGGATTATTTATGAATGAATGTGGATCGAAATTTTATCCCTCAAAATCATCTTTCCACAATCCCTTTGAAGCGATGGAAACACAACATTTTTTTATCGGGATAAAGGTGGTGGAGAAATTGAGCATAAAAAAAGGGGCTGTTCAATCGAGCAGCCCTTTTTTAAAGAACGTTTAGAACTATTGTTTAATATTCTTAAACGTTTTAGAAAGTTCGCCTTGTTTAACTACTGCGATGTACATTCTCATTGGCAAGTTGTCGTCAAAGTTGTGTTCGTCGTTTGGCATAAGGTTATTTGTATGTGTGATTAATCGACCACTAAAGTCGTTCACTTCCAATGTAACTAAATCATCAAACGGAGATTCAAGAATGAAGTTGAAGCTGCAAGTAGAAGGGTTCGGGAACACCACTAAGTCCATTTCATTTTCATCGTAAACGATGTGTTGAATATCGGCCTCAGCACCACCGTCTTTGTACGATTTGTTGTCATCGCATGTAACATCACACGCACCTAGCGTACAACCCCCGTGAAGCCCTAGGTGAGCAGGAACGGCATTTACATAGTCTTTGGTAGCTTCTATGTTCAATATACTGAGGCCTAATTGGGGCTATTTCGATTTCTTGCTTTCGTTCGATCAGGACACTTTGTATTCCCTTTATGTCCAATCCGCATTGGGTGCAAAATCCAGGGATGTAGTCTTTTATTAGATCAGGAGTTTCAGTCATTAATAATGTCTTCCCTTTATGCCCTAATTGCCCTCCTGATGGCTTGCCACTTGGCTCCCGTAAACTCTTGCTGCTCCTGCCTATTTCTTGAGAAGGTGGTGTACTACTTGTACCACTTTTTCTCCCATTTCGCAAAAACTCAATCTCCTCAAGTAATCGCTTATTAATGGCCAAAATCCCGACAATCCCTGCCTCCAATTGTTTTATCAGCTCTTCGATAGTACCAACATCTGAATTTTATTTATTCAAAACCAAATTCGTTATTTACACAAAAATTAAATCTTCTAATTTTGTGTCTGAGTAGTTACGAATTTTTTAATATTATTTTTTGAAGTTGTATTTACATGAAGAAAATAAATACCGTTTAATTTGTTTTTAAACACAATTTTTGGTTGATAAAATTCTGAATAGTAAACCAATTCTCCTAACGCGCTATAAATTGATGTTGAAATAATCTGACTTTTATTTCCTTCATAGGATAAGTTGAGTATTCCATTTGCAGGATTAGGATAAATAACTAATTCAGATATATTTTCTTCACATTTTTCAATTGCAATAAAGGCAGAGTACTCAAATTGCCCATCAAAGTCAGTCTGTTTTAAACGGTAATAAGAAATATCATTATACTGCCTTACGTCAGTATAAGAATAATTCTTAATTGAGGTTGAATTACCCGCTCCATCAACTTTAGTAACTAGCTGCCAGTTAATTCCATCTATACTTCGTTCTATTGAAAAATAATCGTTATTTATTTCAGATGTGGTAACCCATTTCAATTCTACGTTTTGATTGTTGCACTTGCTTGTAAATGATTGTAATTCAATTGGGAGATCTCCGCCTCCGACGGGTGTAGAAGTAACACATTCTGGATTGTTATAAATTATGCCTGTATAAGTAACAATTGCTCCGCCTGTAGAAAGTTGTCGGCCTGCGAGAAATAAATCAGCTCCTGAGCCACAAGCTCCGCCGTGGGAAAGAAATGTCCCTTTTAAAACAGAACCTGCTCCGATACTAATGGCACCAGTGGCAACTCCGGCTCCGCCAATAAAAAAAACATTACATCTACGTGCTCCATTACTTAAAATTATTTTTGATTGTGCTGCTACACTAAATGCCCCCGCAAACTTAAAAACAAATATTGCGGTATCATTATTTTGAGCGTCTAAGATCAGAGTACCTAATAAAGATCCAGCACCGTTTATGAAATAAACCCCCGCATTAATTGTTTCCCCACCGGCAGCAACACTTCCAAAAGCTGGCGTATGGCTACTGTTCGTATTTGGTATAGCCATCAGCTTTATATAAGCGCTATCTAGATCTATTTTTGCTTTTGCTGTAGCAGCATTATCAGTTTCAAAAGAGCCTATAACAATAGATGCCGTATAACCAGTTGAAGCGCCATCATCTGTTCCAATATTACCGTTAATACCAGATGTACCCGTATTTGACACAGCACCTAAATTAGTATAAAGGGCATAATTTGAGAGAACTCCCAAAACATCAACAGCGGGAGCAGGACTACAGCCCGTCTCACAGAATATTGGAATTGTACAAGTACCAGGAGGAGGGCCTACGGTACTACCAGTTCCAGCAGTTATCGCTCCTTCCATGCTAAGCATTCTTCCTTCAAGAAGAACAGTTGCACCAAGACCAACAGCTCCTACTTTTGCAAATAAGGTTCCTTTTATATTAGCACTTGCCGCAACAGAAATAGCACCTTGAGCCATAAAAAAGACATTGCAAGATTGTGTGCCACTATCCAATTTAACCGTTGCACTAGCTCCTACGGTCATTGCTCCGTAATATTTAATTATAAAAAAAGCATTAGTATCTCCTCCTCCATTGAGAGTAAGAGTTCCCCCTATAGATCCCGCACCAGGTATGGAATAAACTCCGGGCGTAATCGTTTCACCAGCTCCAAAAGCAGGAGCATGGGTGGCAGGATAGTCAACAAAAAGATCATTAAGATGAATATATAACCTCATTAAATCGAATCTGCACCGAGCAGTTATACTATCAGCAATGTATGTGTTTCCAATAAAACTTGGAGGTGCACCAAATCCGCTAATTGCTCCAATATTTGTACCAGCATCGCCTTTCCATGTGACTCCCGCTGCAGGTGTAATAGCCCCAGTTACGGTATACCCTTCAAAAGAGGTAAGTATTCCTAAATTAACTGTGCCATTGGGAGTAGTCTGACTAAAACTTGTATTTGGAAATAATAGCAAAAAAAGTCCAATTAACGAAGTACTTAATAATTTACACATTTGATTCTAATTGATTATAACGTTGTTCTAGTCAACAATTACGCCAAACCAAATAATACAGTTAAACAACTGATGTTTAACTATTTAAATATTATTCAGTCGAAATCACATGCTTAAACTCTCTTATTTTTGGAAAATTAGTCTAGTAATTAGAAATTACTGTTGACGTGTAATTTTAGCGGTTCTGTCGGTTCTGGGTTCTGTTGCATTAACTATGGCAAGTTACTAAATCATTAGATTTGTCTTTCAATACTACTGTTATGTTCAAGCGCCACCTATATCCCAAAGCAATAATTCTTCAAGCTGTTTACTTTAAAACCTGAGTTCGATTAATCTTTTCAAATTCAGATTTGTATAGAACCCAATTAGTAAGGCAAAAACAGGAAGGTTTATGTTTATAAACCGACTGATTTCAACGAAGCTAATAGGGTTTTATATACAAAAGTCCGCTTTACACTTTTGAAAAGCGATTTTCATCGTAAAAATTACTCGAAAGGGCCCGCCCTGTCTTCGCAATTTTTACTCGAAACTCACTGTCCACAAGCGTTCTGAATTCAAAATATGAATCGAACTCAGGTTAAAAGCAAACATCTCATTGGGTAATGCCAGCTGCGCAATTTTCGCACAACTTCCCTTCCTCACTCAAAACATTGCAAGCACAACGAAAATATGTTTGGTTTATTAATGCATCAAATCCAACCGCATCAAAAACATCTCGCCAACAACAGCGATTGCATTTTATGCACTAAAACAAATGAGTTAAATGAACTTTGTTATGTTTGGTTTTGGATAGCCTTGGTTTCATGTTAGACAAAGCTAAGAAAATAAATCCAACAAAAGGAGACCATATTCTGGAAGCACTTGACTAAAAAGGATGACAATAGCACTCTGAAATGTGCTGCCTAATTTTTTAAGTAAAACGTATCCAACCAAAAAACTTCATGAATCTTTGTGGTCTGTCCCGCATCGTTAAATGGATGGAATAACAATTCACCTTGATACTGATGCTTGGCATTAACCTCCTTCAATTCAATTACTTGTGCACCAAAACCATCGTAGTCTCGTTCCAGCAAAACCACTTCCCGCGTTTTTAAATAATTAAATAGTAAAAAACGTTTCTGCTCTTTTATGCGCAAATACAAATCTCCACTTTGGGGATGAAAGGCCGTAAAGTTTGTACCGTTCACAATCGTATCCTTAGGTTCAAGCAGCATGTGCGGAGCCCTGTAATTAAAGTTCACATCTTTCCCCATAATCGTTTGTGCTAAAGGTATGTTTGGAACTCCATAGCCAATAATTGAATCGTATTTCGGGTACAAATGACTTGATCGCATCAAAACCAATCGAACATCTGCAGGTCGTAAGGTCGAATCGGCTTGAAGTAAACAGGCAACCAAGCCCGCAATAACTGGGCATGCAAACGAAGTACCATTGCCTCGGCTCGTTCCATACGTTGCCGTTACTGCAGTACTTACACCCAAGGCCGATACATCGGGCTTATTCCTTCCATCCGAAGTAGGACCATGCGAACTAAAACTCGCAGCCTGCAATCTCGAATTAACTGCTCCAACCACCAAAACCTCATCCACATCCGCCGGAAAATTGATCTTACCCCACGTTTTATTTCCATCGTTTCCAGAAGCATTTACCACCACAATTCCTCGCGAAACGGCAATCTCGGCACCCAACGATATATACGCCGTCCGGCCGTTTAACTCATGCTGCCTATGACTCAAACGGTGCTCATCCATGGCGTTGTATCCCAACGATGAGTTAATTACATCAACCCCTAAACTATCGGCCATTTCCGCCGCTCGTATCCAATTAAATTCTTCCAACCAACTCTCATACTGCTTTGCCTCCGTTCGAAACAAGAAGTAATTCGCATCCGGAGCAGATCCAATCATATCGCCCACCTTGTTCGATGCAAGCACACCCAACACATTGGTTCCGTGATCGTTATCTTCGTAAACACCTTCTTCCAAGTCAACTACATCATAGGTCATTTTAATGCGCCCGTCTTTTCGCAATTCTTCAAAAGCACTCAACTGATCTACCTTCTTAAACCCAGCGTCTAAAATGGCAATGTTTATTCCTTTTCCTCTATAACCGGCTTCGTGCAAACCATACGCCTCCATCATGTGTAATTGCTCATACCCCTGACCATACAAGATCTGGGCATTTTCGTGGTCGGAAAACTCAATCGTACCTTCCGAACTTTCGGGTTCACCCTTACTGCCAGAGGCTTGCGTTGGACCTGGCTGCTGGCGGTCGTCAATTTTGCGCGTTCTGCCTAAGTAAACCACGTCTCGAACATAAAACTTGATTTTTAATCGCCAAGCTTCGTTCATGGTCTCGGTAGTTACCACCAACCCATTCATCCACTTTGTTTCGTATCGAACAAAGAAGCCCTCACCTTTTATATTGTCTACGTAGGCCTTTGTTACCGGGTAATCGTGGGTATCTAAATCAATGTTGAATCGAGCTCTGCGATCAATGGCCGCTTGTGTTAAATAAAGTTCGGGTTTGGTAAAATCTACGTAGCTGAAGTTCTTATCGGTAAAGGCAACAAAAAAATGGTAGTTGTACGTTTGAGCAAACGCAATACTCCAAGTTCCACCAAGATAAATAATCAATAATATAAAACGCAACATGTTGAATTTCAAATGGATACGATAATGTTGGCTGCGCATACGGATCAAGACTTAAATGAAGTAAGTTGCCAGTAATACTTAACGCCAACGTCGCCTTTCTCGGTTGCCTCAATGTAATTAAATCGCTTTTCTATTAAACCTACGTTCGGTGCATAACGTTCCCATTTTTTGATGGTTTGAAAGAAGTTAGAATCGACTTCTTGTTCAACATAAATGGAAGATTCATAGCTTTTGCCGAAAACAGACGCAGAATTACCCACCTGTAAATATCGATATCGTTGCTCATCCAAAGTATTTAACTGATTCGGATCCCAAGATTTTCGATCTTTTATCGGAAACACCAACGGCACTCGTTTAACATTATGCTCGGTGGCATAGGCTCGGTAAGTATCCAACGATTTATGAATGGATTTCACATACTTCCAACTTGCCGTACTATCTCTTCGATGCAATACATCTACAATGAACGTGGTGCCTCCGCCCTCCAAAGGTTCAAAGCTGCTGGTAATCTCTTCCTTTTTAAAAAAATGAAAGATTGCACTGTCTTTATCCGAAAAATCGTCGTACACAATGGAATCTACCTCATACACCCAAACCGAACCAACGCTGAGCGGAAAGTACTCCTGGCCATATGCGGTGGGTTCTTCTATGTTGCGGCAACTAAAAAGAAAAACTATGAATATACAGCCGCCAAACCCTACTCTATTTAACATACGATTCGAGGATCATTGTAACGGTTCTTCCCTTCTTTTTATTCGTGGTTGGGTTGGCATCTTTATCCACGTATTGTACGATTTCTCTGCGTATCATGCCCTTGTTCTTAGCATAGATTTCGAGTGCGTAGTCCTTTTTAATCACATTTAATTCATCTCGAACCAACACATGTATGGTCGAATCGTATGCGATGCCATTCACCGTTTCGAAGGCCTTTTGCTCAATGATTTGATATTCATCCACGCTCAACTGGTTAAATGCGTTTGCATCCCAATATTGGTACAACGTTGGAGGAAAGATGAGTTTGATTTTTCGTACGCTCGAATCATTTATTTCGTACCGAGTTTTAGTAAGTTTAATGCTATAGTTGCGATTAAAGGTAAATAATGTTTTGCTGGTATCCATTTGTAATTGTCTGGAAACCATGTAATTGGTGTCGTTCTGCCCATCCACAAAAAACGAAATCACCTCCTCTTTAACTCGATATACTAGGGTATCTGCCTTTCCAAAATCCTGGTCGTACGTTATCGAATCTACCAAATAAATCCAAGTAGACCCCAACGAAACAGGCTGATAGGCATATCCAAAATCTACCTTAATTGGGTCGAGCTCATTTTTGCGGCACGATGATGAAACGACAAATGCAAGTGCCACAGCGAACACGCCAAAAAAACAAGTACTCGATCTTAATTTATTTATCACTGTTTGTTATTAATTCTCAAAGCACTTGCTTCAATTGCCAACAAAGTAAAAGCATCCATCAATATTTAGTCAAATTAGTTTTTATGATATGACTACTTTTGCACACAACACAGAAACAAAGTTGCAATGAAACTAAACGGAAAAGAAGTTGCCGATCAGATAAAATTGGAGATCGCAGAAGAAGTTCAATTACTCCTAAAAGCCGGACACAGAGCACCGCATTTGGTAGCTATTCTTGTTGGAGAGGATGGTGCCAGCAAAACATATGTAAAAAACAAAGAATTAGCGTGTGCCAAAGTTGGATTCGAATCTACTTTAATTCGCCTATCGGATACCACTTCAGAAGCAGATCTCATTCAGAAAATTAAAGACATAAACAACAACGACGGCATTGATGGCCTCATTGTTCAACTTCCCCTTCCAAAACACATTTCCGAAAACAACGTTACGCAAGCCATCGATCCGGCTAAAGATGTGGATGGTTTTCACGATGTAAACGTTGGCAAGCTCACCAAAGGCGAAGACACCTTTATATCGGCCACTCCGTTTGGAATCATTCAATTACTCGAACGATATAAGGTTGAAACTTCTGGCAAACACTGCGTTGTGGTAGGTAGAAGCAACATTGTTGGCCGCCCCATGAGTATTTTAATGTCTCGCAATGGAAACCCCGGAAATTCAACGGTAACCCTTTGTCACAGCCGAACACCAAACTTAGCCGAGTTTACCAAAGCCGCCGACATCGTAATTGTTGCGCTCGGTAAACCAGAATTTGTAACCGGCGAAATGATTAAAGCTGGTGCCGTTGTTATTGATGTTGGAATTACTCGAGTTACCGATGATTCGCCAAAAGGATATAGTCTCAAAGGAGATGTTCACTACGATTCGTGTGCAGAAATAGCCTCGTACATTACTCCAGTTCCGGGTGGAGTTGGACCGATGACGATTATTGGATTGATGCAAAACACGCTAAAATCACACAAAATTAAATTCAATGCCTAACGCTGCTCTTCCAGTAATGGAAGAATTTTACACCATTCAGGGAGAAGGTTTTCACACCGGCCGTGCCGCGTACTTTATTCGTTTGGCTGGATGCGATGTTGGTTGCGTTTGGTGCGATGTGAAGGAAAGTTGGCATACCGAAGGATATCCAACCAAAACACCTGAAGAATTGGCGCTACGCGCTTCTGCGCAACCCTCCGAAATTGTGGTAATTACAGGTGGCGAACCCGCAATGTATGACCTTACCGCACTTTGTTTCGAATTGCACAAGGTTGGCAAAAAAGTTCACATTGAAACATCGGGTGCTCATCCCATTCGGGGCAGTTTTGATTGGATTTGTTTCTCTCCTAAAAAGTTTAAAGCGCCCATTGATGAAGCTGCTGGTATGGCGCACGAACTCAAAGTAATCATCTTTAATAAATCTGATTTTACTTGGGCCCTGAGTTTCGAAAACCTGGTCCCCTCCCACTGCATTAAATACCTGCAACCCGAATGGAGCAGGCACGAAGAAGTTCAACCGAGCATGGTCGACTTCGTTCAAAGTAATCCGGATTGGCGCATTGGCCTTCAAACTCATAAATTTCTTGGCGTTGAGTAAAGTAAAAGCCCGAATGGAATCCAGGTTAAAACTCCACATGCAAATGATCGTCGTGGCGTACCGCTCGACAACCATGAAATCGTATTTCCGATTGAGTTAGGCTCAAACGCTGCTTTAAATAAGGTTCAATAAATATTTTTTTTGCGTTGGACGAGATCAGACTTTCAATCAAGTCTTTGGTCAGTTCAGCACTAAATTTCTTTTTTGTGTTGGAAGAAGTGAACCAATATCGAGTTGGGTCGTATTGCCAATATCCAGCCTTAACACATTGGTTAATTTGATCCACTTCGTTGGGTAGTGGTTTTTCATACACACCGTATCCCAACACAGATGGAGCGCCTGCGCTGTATTTACCACTTTTATTATCAAGGTATTGAAAACACAAGTCAATCTTTCTTCCATCTCTATGACCAAGGTGCGGAAAGATTGGAAAGCCATCCATAAAAGGAAAACCAGCATCCAAAAAAATGATAAATTGATCTTTAGACAAACGATGGGAAGCAAAGACCATCGCATTGGCAACGCCTGGTTTTAAATAATGTCGATTGGCCAAAATAGTTGCAAAATTGTGCGGTTTCAGTTGCTCGGATTTGTTGTAAATCGACACCCTGCCAAACAAAGGGGCCAACTTTGGAATGAGAAGTATTGAAGTAAGAGCATGAACTGCAGCTATGGTTAACATGAAGAAAAGCGTCATCCACCGTCTGTGCAATCTAGAACGCATCCAACCAAAGTAAACGGCCATAGAGACCAAAAGGCACAAGCCTCCAACCTGACTCCAAGCCGTTAAAAACAAAAAGAGGAACACGAGGAAAACTCCATTGAACCACCTTCGTTTTTTAGATTTTGCCATTAATCTTTATATGGATAACCCATAACTTCAACTGCGTACACTGTAGATGTTTTGTCATCGTAAACCATGCTTAACCCACTAAAAGTGAACCGGTTGTACAACATATTAACTTGATGGTGTGGTGAAAAGTACCACGCGTTAAATAAATATTTAGCCAATTGTGAATACGTGGTTATAGTAACCACCTCATCAATACCCTCGTTGCTTTTTTGATAGCTTGCCTTAAATAGGGTCAGGCTCGCCGTGTTTTCGCCCAGACCCTGAAAAGACCCACCGTAGAGCTCCACACGTTTGCGAACATTCGATTTCAATACATTCGTTTGGTGGTGTGAAAGCTTTCCTATTTTTTTCATGTAAGCTGCTTGATCTGCGGCCGCTTTTTTCAGCTTCCCATCCGGCATTAACTCGGCCAGCTGTTTGGATAACCGTGCTTCATTCACCAGCTTTAATACCATTTCTTCCACCCGGTCTGCCTTAAAGTTGGCAACATCAATTTCATCTGTATCGGCGTTGATTAATAGGCCAGTAAACAGCAAAACAGTTATGAGACATGCTTTTTTCATATTGTACACAGTTCAAATTTTATACCTTACTAAAGTAATACATAAAGAACGCATTAAATTACTTTTCAATACACACCAAGGTGTCAAGTTGATATTTATATTTTTCACGTAAGATGGAATCCAGTTTTATCAGTTCACCTACGCGTTTTGAGCGCCAAACCGATTTGTGGAATTGAACCATAAAGGAGGGTAGATATACCATGTTGGAGTCGGCTTGATTAAAGTGCCGATTAATGGAATAATCCACTTTTAACTTACCTTCATACATGCGGTCCATATTTAATGTAAGATCCTCGGTATCAATTAGTAATTGATCCATCTTACGTTGTCGAAACAATAACGTATTTAACTCGACGTTTTGAATGCTCAGCTGAGTTTCCAAACTATTAATTCGTTCCGATTTCTGCCGTATCTCGTTGTCGTTTTGTTTAAAAATATTCTGATACGTTTCGTAACTTCCCATGTTATATATGGTAAGTTTTGTGCTTGCCAGCTTATGACTGGCCAGTTTATATTGGAGGGAATCAATTTCCAATTTAGTAAACTCAAGCCCGTACACCCAAAGCTTGATAGAGTGCGTTGAATCTGTGTAATTGAAAGAAGAATTGGTGGCTTGATGATTTTCATCGTTCACATATTTGGTCACAAAATTTTGAGCCCTATTCTTAAAACCTGAGTTCGATTCATATTTTGAATTCAGAACGCTTGTGAACAGTGAGTTTCGAGTAAAAATTGTGAAGACAGGGCGGGCCCTTTCGAGTAAT
>JBLHHI010000069.1:0-17500 GCA_047614125.1 Bacteroidia bacterium
TTTAAATCAACCTTTCCTTCATCCCAACACAATTCTGGGAATGCTCTAAAGGTAATTTTAGGCACCTTAGTAATAGCTATGGTAGCCGTGTCGCGGTTGTAGCAACCAAACTGACTTCTGTACACAAACTCAATCACAATGGTATCTGAGTCTTTAGCACCCAACGGAACGGTAGTTTCGCCAATGTCAAGGTAGAAATCCTGTGGAGCTCCCGGAGCGCCAGAACCGTTGTCTTTTAAGATTTTTGTCCAATCGTAGGTCTTACAATCCAAGCAATTCCATTCTTGTCGACCAATAGAAGGGTTACCCGGAGATACGATGATCTTATCGTTTTTCAAGTTAACCGTCCCCTTATCCTGGCAGAAATACCCGTTTCGGATGGTCACGATGGGCAATGGATTCACCTTAATCTCAAAAGAATCTTTATTAAAACACGCGGTGGATGGATCGACGTAGGTATAAGTAATCCAACTAGTCTTGGAAGTTGTTCCCCCACACGCCAAGGCGGTTTCAAAAACGTTTCCTGATGAAATGAAGGTTGGGTTTACGGCGCATGACCATGTGCCGCCTTTAGCATTGGCATCTTCATCCAACCTAAGATTTAAAACCCCCGCGTCGCAACATAGTTCTTTGGCCGGTGGCATTTTAAATGTTGGAAGAGGATTAACCGTAACCTTTATACTGTCTTTGTGGTAACACGTTGTGGTGTCTTCTTTCACAAAGAGGGCAAGTTCGAAGCTGGTAGTCGTTTTTATTTGATAAGACAACGAATCCGCCTTGCCCAAATGCGTGCGCACCGGAGGCTTTGTAATATCGTACCAATCGTATCCGCCCGACTTGGCATTTCCAGCAGTATCTAAACCTTTGGCCTTGATTTTTAATACGTCGTCCCAGCAAACGGTTTGATCCATTCCAGCGTTTGCCTTAACCGTGTCGTTCACAATCAAGTTCACAGTATCCGCTCCAAAACATCCGATGCTATCGGTAACTCGAATGATGTATTGTCCGTCAATATTGGCAATTATGGCCGAATCGGAGCTAATAATGGTTCCGTTTAAGGCCCATGTTTTGTATAAAGTGTCACCCTGACGAATCTTGGTATTTGAGGTATCTCGAGGATCGATCCAATAGGCCAAAGAATCATTTGGCGTAAGATGAATGGTGTCGTAGGTGCAAATTCTTCGGTCGGGGCCAATGTAAACATAGGGGTTTTCCTTTAAGAACACAGTAACACTATCCCACGCAGAGCAACCGCTTCCATCAATAATTTCAACATAAACGCGCTTTATTTTGGAGGTATCTAAAAAGCTTACATCAAGATATGAAGTGGTATCTCCGGTTCCCCATAAAAATGAAACTGGGTTTTGAGCATTGGTGGTTCTGGGTTGCAACCGTATGGTTGAGTTCTTACATATGAATGTATCTGGACCAACGGCTAAATCAATTTCCAAAAGCGGGGGTACAATCAAGGTGTCGTAATAATCATTCGGGCAGTTTGGCGCATTCGATATGGTGTGCTGAATGATGTATTTACCACCTTGTCGGAAAATGATGGTATCACTTTGTTTGCGACTAATAAACACGCCTGTACTTTGAAAATACGCCTGTTTTCTGTTAAATATGATATTGCCGCTCGAATCACGAAGTTGCCAAGTATATTTTGCAGGGGTTTGAAAGTTGGAAGATATGGTGCTTTTAACGCTGTACTTTCCACAATCCAGTGTGTCAATATTACGATCGGCAATGGCAATTGGGTCAACCTTAATTTGAAAGGAACGTGTTGCACTTGCTGCAAGCGGGCAAGCATCATCTGTTACTGTAACGGTAAAGGTGTACGGCAAGGAACTGGCCGTGCCAACCGGTGGAGTCCAACAGAATCGTCCGGTTTTTAATCGTGCCGTAGTATCCAAAATTGTAAAAGTAGCGCCTGGAATACCACGGTTCCATTTCAGGTCAACCGTATCTGGTGGTGGCGTTGCTGCGGGAGGGGGGGGGACTTTAACCTTATCGTCGGTATCAACATTGATGCAAAGTTGTTCTCCTTCACAAACTGAAAAGCCAAATTTCGTATTGGTTATGGTTGGAGGGTTGTTTCCAGGGCACGACATAACAATAAATTGCATATCTCTTCGGGTTGCGCCAATTCGTTGGTATTTGCCGGCAGTATCCTTCCGCCATTCCACCATTTCAATTACAACAACGGCTACTTCATCGCACTTGGTTGGAGTAAAAATAATATCTCCCGTTTGTGGATCCAGGTAAATTCCAATGGGTGGGTTTGAAGCTGGGTTGGCATACGGGAATTTCAAACCACCTGGCCAGTAGGCAGATATTGGGTTTGTAGGACTTCTGCTTCCGTTGTAACTCGTTTGTGAGTTTAATGCCTTGTAGGATGGTGCAAAGCTGTAGCTAATTGAATCAAATTCGGCAAAATCTACGGCACCGTTGTTAAAAATGTAGGGTTGGTTGCAACAAAGAATCGCAACCGGATCGTTGGTTAAGGTTGGCGAAGTATTGCACTTACTTAAGCAGGCATTGATTTCGCACGAAGTAAAAAAAGTTTGTTGTTGCTGCCCGGTGGTAATCAGTGCACTTCGTACATAGAGCAAGGCAGTTATCTCGAAGGTGCAGCAGCCAGCCTTAATGGCATTCCGTAAATCAAGAGTGCCTTCAAAGGTGTGTTTTTCGATGCCATACGGAAATGAACCATTGCAGGGTTGAGCGCAGCGGCTTTTAACCTTTTTACAGGTTTTCGTAATATCAACAATAGAAGTCCGTTTCATGGTTAATGAACTTACCTTCCCTCCAGATTTTTTACAAATCACATTTAAGCTGGTAGGTGCCGTTGATGTAGAGGCACAGTTCTCGGATGTACCGCATTTTGGAGATTGACCTAGCACATAGCAACCGTTGCAGTCGCGATAAAAATTATATATTATTTCGTATATGCTGTCGTTCGTTGATGAGCATTTATACGAAAAATCAGAGCCAATTATATGGTCAGCTTGAGCGGTTTGGTGTAGACCAGCAAACAAAATCAAACTCAAAACAAATGTTCTAAACAGCTGTGTAAAAATATTGGGTGTAGTTAAATTGTTCATGTAATGCGTCCAAAGTGTAATTAACAGACCACTCTTTGATCTCAAACGATGCATGAGCATTGCAAGTTTGTGCTTAGGCAACGAAATCCAAAGATATGAAAAAAAATGTAATAAATGGGGGTTTAATGGGATTCCAAGCATACATGTACGAATGGAAATAATGGATGGAGAGTTGATGATTGAAAATGGAAAATTGAACAATTGAAAATGGATTTAACCGAGTTATGTTGATGATTATAGGAGCTTTGCTTTACGAGGCTGGAGGATGGATATTCTGTATTAAAGTTTAATGTTATCACCAAACGCGGCTAAAAAAATGAGCTATGAATAACCTCGTGCTACAGCTCGGGGTAAAAGGAAAGTTGTTGTGATAACACCAACCACGGCGAAAAAATTTAATAAATGCAGGTTTAATGGGATTCCAAGCATATGTGTACGAATGGAAATAATGGATGGAGAATGGATGATTGAAAATTGAAAATGGAAAATTTTGAATGTAATGAAAGAGTTTCTAGTTCATGGGTTTCGGGTTTATTGTTTTGAACCAATTTTTTACGACCACGAATGCACGTTCGATTTTATTAACAGTACATTCGATGTTGAAATTGAAATGAAAATGAGAGTCAAGTTTGATGGTAAGCTCATAGGTAGAATGGTTTTGACAGCCGTTTTGAGTATGATTCTTCCGCTTTGCATGCAAGCGCAAACAACCCGTTGGGAGTTAACAAAATATCTAGGTCAGCCTTTCTATTCCGATGTTCAATATTCAATTGCAAAAGACACCAAGCCCAACCGGTTCAAGTATTCATACGGAGTTTCAGCGCTGGTAATCATAGGGCTTCCGAAAGTTAAATTACGGTATAATTTAAGTCCCCAATTGGGTTTTAGTTTGGATGCGAGATTTACGCAATACGATCCTGATAACCTGAGATGGTTTGACGAAACTTCTAAGTTTCCACGTGTTAGTTGGCGCGAGGAATTGGTAACTGCAATGCAAGTTGAAACCTCGTTCAACTTATCTGAATCTCGCTGGAAATTATGTTCTTCCATAGGATATATTCATCGTTGGATAGCGCTCATACAGCAGCTCCATTCACCATTTCAAGATTTATTTTATTGGGATGATATTACAAAAAACGATCCGGGCTTAGTTATGGAAGCTGCATTAAAATATCACTTTAAGAAGTGGCCAAAGCTATGGTATGGAGTTGGGGGGCAGCAAACCTATTTTGTTTCTGGATTGAATGTGACCATAATTGGATTGAATATTTCCAAGGGATTTGGCAAAAACATCGGGAAAATATAGTGGTTATGTCAAAATCTGTTTGTGATGCTCCTTTGCTTTCACTTTTTCGATGATGTCGGTGATCTTTCCTTTTTCGTCGAACAAGAATGTGGTGCGAATAATTCCCATGTACGTTCTGCCATACATCGATTTTTCGCCCCAAACGCCAAAAGCTTCTGCAACGACGTGGTCTTCATCGATGAGCAAATCGAAGGGTAAATCGTATTTGTCGATAAACTTTTTGTGGCTTTTAGTGCCCTGTGGACTTATTCCAAATACCTGATATCCAGCTGCTTGCAATACGTTGTGATTGTCGCGCAGGTTGCACGATTCGGCGGTACACGTGCTGGTGTCGTCTTTTGGATAGAAGTAAAGAACGGTTTTCTTCCCTTTAAAATCCTGATAGGATATCGTTTCGTTCTTTTGATTTTGAGTTGAGAATTTAGGCGCTTTATCGCCAACTTGGAGTTTTATCATTTTGATTCGAAGTCTTTTTTTAGATTTGTCTTGTTTCCTGCATGATCAACAACAATCAAGTTTACACTATGTTTTCCCGCTTTTATTTTTGTTGGAAGGGTTCCGAATAAAAGCGCGCTCTTGGGTTCGTATTCTAATAACACCCAAGTGCCGTCCACTTCCAATCGGTAAGATTTTACATCGGAAGTACGATCTGAAACCTTAAACGAAAACTGATTGCCAACCAGCTGTGCTACCACCACGGGCGGAACGGTATCAAGGGCTAAGTAATACACACCCAGTCGCTTAAACGATTCCGAAATGTAAGCACCATTGGTTCTTCCCCCTTCAAAATTGCTCGATCTTGAGCCTGTATCGTACATCATCATTACCAACTTGCTCAGCATGCCGGCGTATTGCGGATAAGGCTTGATGGACACAGTAGCTGATCGGTGCAAGGCGGTTCCGTTGTTTAAAATTTTTATCATCGGAGACGCCAGCGCTTTGTTATCAATTTGCTCCGAAATTCCCAACTTTGTTGAAAAATAAAGCGCTCCACCGGGTATGAAAATTCGCGCATGCTCCGAGCTTAAGCTTCCACCTCCAGAGGCACTAATGAGGGTACTTCCAACCACTTGCAACGGATATGTATTGCTAAAGCTGGCCGCTTTTTTGCCCACTAGGGTTAGGGTAACACTATCCGAATTATTGGCAAAATCCCAAACCTTAAGCGTTATCTTTTTTTCATCACCATCCACCAAGTTCACCATGCCGTTTCCTTTATAAAATTGGAGCTTGTTACCATCCTCCTTAAAAAACTTCACATACCGTTTACCAGATTTTGAATAGATCGGAAAATCGATGTGATGGTTGATATAACGCCCTTCTTCAAAGGCGAAATTTTCGATGGCCGACGACCAAACGGTTTTGCCATCCACCAACATTTCGCAATAATTTACGCCCAAAACATTCATGTAATCGGTGAAGTAATCCACCCAAGCTGCCCCAATGCCATACTGTGATGGGGGCAAGTCTATGCTCGTTTTATTGGCCATGCTATGAACTGGGAAGTTGCCGTGCTGGGCTCTATAATCGGCATCCATTTGATAGATTACCAAGTCTTTGATGTTGGGAGAAATCTTGTCTTCAATTTCAATTCCGTACAGCAGCGGATTATACGTTTTACCATTTCCACTACGTATTTCGAAGTGAAGGTGAGGGCCACCCGAACCTCCGGTATTACCGCTTAAGGCGATGAGGCCACCTTTAGTAACCGGCAATTCACCCGCCTTTGGAAAGAGCTCAATTTCATAACTTTCCTTCCGATATTGTGCAGAAACTACATAGTCTTGTATGGCTCCCGAATATTCTTTTAAATGCCCATAAACCGTGGTGGTTCCGTTGGAGTGTTGGATGTAGAGCGCCTTTCCATACCCATTTTCTGCAACTTTAATTCTACTTACGTACCCCGAAGCTGCAGCCACAACCTTGGCTCCAGAATGTCCACCCGTTCGGATGTCGAGGCCGGCATGGAAGTGATTGTTTCTTAGTTCGCCAAAGGTGCCGGAAAGGCTTAGAGGGATTTGCAGCGGAGAAATGAAATAGCCCGAAGATATCTTTGATCGTTTTTGTATTTGTACGTATTCGTTGGTGATCTTTACCTCATCCAAAGTATCCTCATCTCTTTGCAATGCAACAGAATCGGCCTTGGTTTGCAACGCAAAACTGCTGTCTTTTTGATGGATAATTTTGGTGGGAACATTTCCATTTCGATTGGAAAAATAGCGTTGCGCAAAAAAGGCCACCAGTCCCAATCCAACAACGAGCACCAACGCCCCAAATTTTTGATTTCTGTTCATAGAAAGTACTGCAAGTTACAAAGCACCCATCGAAATGATTGGAGCAGATATGCACAAAAGAGAGGTATGATTGGCCTGCTCACATCGAAGTTGTGTTTTTTGGTTGGCTGTTATGTATCTTTGGAAACTCTTGGGAAAATGGCCGTAAACAAAAGCCATTGACCAATTTTTAGCACGTAAGTAGTACATTGATTAATAAGATGAAGATAGAAAAGATTCTGGCCAATTTTGGCATTTTACCAGTTAACGAGAGCATTTGTACCGGAAGACAGTGGGTTACACCTTTGGGCTCTGAATCTCGAACCATTGTATCGCCAGTGGATGGGAAGGACATTGCCAAAGTTATGTACGCCACGCAAACCGAATACGAACACGTTATTAAAACTGCAGGAGAAGCCTTTTTAAAGTGGCGTGAAGTTCCTGCTCCACAACGCGGCGATATTGTTCGAAAGTTTGGCAACAAGCTTCGAATTCGCAAAAAGGAATTGGGTGCACTCGTTTCGTACGAAATGGGCAAGAGCTTACAAGAAGGCTACGGCGAAGTACAAGAAATGATTGACATCTGTGATTTTGCCGTTGGATTATCTCGGCAATTGTATGGTTTAACCATTCAAAGTGAGCGCCCAAAGCACAGGATGATGGAACAGTGGCTGCCCCTCGGGACGGTTGGAGTTATATCGGCCTTTAATTTTCCAGTAGCTGTTTGGGCATGGAATGCCATGATAGCTGCAGTTTGTGGCGATGTTGTGGTTTGGAAACCGTCCGAAAAAGCGCCTTTGTCGGCCATTGCTTGTCATCAAATAATGAAAGACATCTTAATTGAAAACGACCTTCCAGAAGGCATATTTAACTTAATTATTGGGGATTACAGAATTGGTGAACTCATGGCCAAAGATTCTCGATTGCCGTTAATTTCTGCAACAGGAAGTACCCGAATGGGTAAACGGGTTGGTCAGGTTGTTGGCGCCAGATTGGGCAGATCGTTGCTCGAATTAGGTGGGAACAACGCCCTGATTATAAGCAACAAAGCCAATTTAGATAATGCCTTACGCGCTGTGGTTTTTGGCAGTGTAGGTACCTGCGGGCAGCGTTGCACTTCCACGCGAAGAATCATTGTTCACGAAGAGATTTACGATGCTTTTCTAGGTAGAATCATTAAGGCATATGAGCAACTAAAAATTGGCAACCCATTGTTGGAAGAAAACCATGTTGGGCCGCTCATTGATTTAGACGCGGTGAAGGCATTCAAAAATGCCATTACTCAAGCCGAAAACGAAGGGGGACGAGTGGTTCACGGCGGTGAAGTTTTAAAAGGAAAAGGGTATGAATCCGGATGTTACGTTGTGCCCTGCATCATTAAGGCTCAAAATCATTTCTCCATTGTTCAAGATGAAACTTTTGCGCCTATTTTGTATGTGATGAAGTACAGTCGAATCGAAGAGGCAGTGGCCATGCAAAACGACGTAAAACAAGGATTGAGCTCAGGCATCTTTTCGAATGATATTATTGAAACCGAGTTTTTCTTAAGTGCCGTTGGAAGTGATTGTGGTATAGCCAACGTAAACATAGGCACCAGCGGTGCTGAAATTGGTGGCGCCTTTGGAGGAGAAAAAGAAACCGGTGGTGGACGAGAATCGGGATCGGATGCATGGAAAAACTACATGCGCCGGCAAACCAATACCATTAATTTTGGAGCAAACTTGCCCCTAGCTCAAGGAATTAAGTTTGACCTTTAATCCATAAAATTATCGTTGGTAAAGCCATTTGGTGCCTTCTTATAATGAATCGAAAAACCCGAAAAGTAGAACCTACCTTCGCAGGAATGCGAGTCTGGATATGTTTGATTTTAAGCTTGTGTACCATTCAAGCGGTACTTGCACAACATCTTTCTGCTTGGGAGTACGGGATTAATGGAAACGTGAATGTTTCTTTCATCAAACCCATCTCATCGGATACACTCACAAATAAAATAGGTGGCGGAGGCGGTGTCTTTTTGGAACGGAAGTTTGGACGATTTTCACTTCAAACTTCACCAACGTTTTCCAATGTTCGGTACATCCAAGATTTTACCAATTCGATTTACGTGTACAACGGCATAGATTGGGCTGTTGACGTAATTGTTCCGATTGATGCAGCGAAACAAACCTTCTTGAATGCCGGAGTGGCAACTTCGTTTATCTTTTCACAGTATGAGTTGCAATTGGATGGAACCAAGGTTTCGGGTTTGTCATCAACGCCTATTGGCAATCCAACCCAAGGCGCTGTGATGGTAAAGATAGGCTTGGGATTAAACCTTTCGGAAGGGGTGCGTTTTCAGTTTAATTATTTTGAGAACTTAGATGGGAAACAAGAATCCAGCACGATTAAAGGTAAACCCGATTACTTTCAGTTTGGCGTACAACTGCGCCTCAATGAACTGGCTAATTCGGATCGAGTAAATGCCAAGCAAGTTGCTGAAATTGAGCGTATTGAAGCCGCCTACGGTCATACTCAAAACCTGAAAGATTCGGCCACCATGGTATTTGTGGTTAACACCCGCGACGCATATAATTATCCTTGGGCCGACAGCTCTGGCAAGGCCAACGCGCAAACTCGAGCCAAGGAAGCTCGACAAAACTACATCAACGCCATCAATCGATATTACACCTTTGGTTCCTTTGTAATTATTTCTGATACGGATTTAAAAGACTTTGTTAAAGAAGCCAATCCAACGGTTAACATAACCGATACGGATGGAAACGTGATTGAAACCCAAATACTTTCTCCAAATCGATATTATGCCAAACTCGACGAGCTCTTTGTAGCCGAAAATGGCCGATTGAACTGGGGCATCTTTGTATTCGATCACAACATGGACATGGTTGAAAGTCCTTTTCCATACTTTACCCGTTATAGATCGGCTGACCAGTCATTTACTAATTCATTGGCCGTTGATCTTGTGGTGAATGAATTAAATAGTGCGTTGGAAGGAATGGTTGTATCTGGAGATTAACCTTTCTTTTAACCACTCTCACCGAAAGGGGTAGTCTTGTTTAAAAATGCGCAACGCTCTTGCACAAAAACAATGCAGTGCACTGCCTTATCAGAAGTCTTTTTCGTTGCATGTTTGTTTGCATTTATGAAGGAAAACCTACCAGCAAATAAGAATTGTTCTCTAGTAGCCTTACCTTTGCTTGGAATCTATGGAGGAAAAACATTGCCTTAATTGTGGAAATGTGTTTGACGTATCCTCAAAATTTTGCGAATCATGCGGTCAGAGCACAAAAAAGCAAAGCTTAAACATCAAAGATCTTGTACTAGATTTTTTTTCAAACGTATTCAACCTGAATAATAAGATATGGAAAACACTCCGAGATATCTGGGGAATAGCAATACTTCCAAAAGCATATATTGAAGGCAAGAGAATTAAATATCACAACCCGTTTCGTTTGTTCCTCGTGGTTTTATTTGGATTCTTTGCCATATTGATTGGAACTTTTTCGAACACTATTGATAAGTCAGAGGTTGTTGCAAGAGATGGACAAAGAAGGGTGGAACGTGATCGATTATTGTTTGTTTACGATAGTCTTTCTGACCGAGATGGTGCATGTAGGCAAGAGTTCGTTCAAATGAGAAATGCATTATTCAGCATTATGCCAGCAACCATCGATTCTGTGGATGTGTCCGATCTTTCCCCAATTAGCTACGGCAGTTTGCTCCAAATTTACAGTAATGATCCTAGTCTAACCATTGTAGAACTACAAGGTAAGGCAGATAGTTTATGTAGTGTGCAAGCGGTAAATGAACAAGCGCTTGGCAAGATGAACTTTGGTGATTCAATAATTGCTGCTTATAAGGATGCCTATTCTAAGAATATATATCTAGGAGATTTCCAGAGCTCGGTTAATGGACTTGAGGCAACTGATTTTTATCGATTATCAACCGATTCTTTGCAGAACAAACTTGCTGGAAAGTCAAAAGTTTTGCGACTCTTTATTGCACAGATGCAAAAGGTGTTATTGAACCCAAGCGCTTCGATAAAATATATTATTGGCAATGGAACTTGGGTACTTGTAACGGTTATTCTAATGATGGCTCTACTTTTTAAAGTCTTGTATTATAGGCATTCGATGGTTTTCGTTAAACACTTCATTTTTCACTTGTACGGGCATATTCGGATATTAATATTACTGATAATATCCTTGCTGTTAAACAAGGTTGTACCTTTAAATAATTGGTATTGGTTGGGTATTGGTCTAATTGGTGTGGTATATATGGCACTTGAGTTGAGCGCATATTACAAAGAGTCGAAAATGCGCACGTTCTGGAAGCTTGTGATCACCTTAATTGGATATGTTCTTAGCCTTGTGCTTTTTTCCCTCATTGGGTCGGCAATATCCTTGTTGATTTTGTAGGTATTATTTTGCGGATAAAATATCCACAAAAACATCCAGTACAAAGGTTATCTAGCCTTTGTAAAACAACCATTTAAATAGCTCTTTGTACGAAGTTTTTTTACCGTACATCAAAATTCCTGTGCGATAAATCCTACCAGCCAAGTAAATTACAAAGCAGAAGAAGGCAAAGAGGATTGTCATCGATAAAACTACTTCCCACCATTGTTCTTGTAGGTTTAAAAAGGGTGCTCGCACCATCATTACAATGGGGCTGCTTAAGGGTATAATACTCAGCCAAAAGCTCAGCGTTCCATTCGGATCGCGCATAACCACGCTGGTGGAAAGAACAATTGAAAATACCAACGGCATGGTAATCGGGAACATGAATTGTTGGGTATCTGTTTCGGCGTCTACAGCAGCGCCAACGGCTGCAAAGAGTGCGCTGTACGTTAAATATCCTCCCAAGAAATATATGATAAAGGAAACGAAGATGAACTTGAAATTCAAATTAGCAACGGAGTGTAAAATGGTATCTGACTTCGATAATTCACCAATTTGCTCGGGCGTCATAGATTGAGAAGAGGACATAATTTCTTGAATGCCTTCCATATTACCCACCTTAAACATAGTGAGTGCCAGGATCAATCCACCCGACAATAAAATCCAAATAAAGATCTGTGTTAAGCCCACCATGGCAATGCCCAACACCTTTCCCATCATGAGCTCAAATGGCTTTACGCTCGAAATGATAACTTCAACAATTCGATTGGTCTTTTCTTCGATTACGCCACGCATTACCTGAACGCCATAAATAAAGATGAACATGTAAATGATGAACGAAAAAATCATTCCAATGGCCGTATTGAGCTCCGTACTGCTGCTTTGCGACTTCCCTTCCTTGTCTAGAATAACCGGTTTGATGCTTACCTTGGTTCGAAGACTGTCCATCGACGCTTTCGAAACCTTTAGCCGAAGCATCTTTTCTTTGGTAAGGGTTCGTTCTATTTCGTCGTTAATCTTGCTTTTATTTTGGATGGAAAGCGTTTGACTCGATTCGTATAAAATGCCTTCGGGATTGTATAATTCTAGCTTATCCGGCACGATGAGTCGGCCGCTGTACCCCGAATCAATTTCTTTGCCGGGAGTGCCTTTTGTATATTCAAATATTAAATCATCGGTGGATGTGAGCTGGTTGCCTAAATATCCACTGTCATCAAATACTTGAACCACTTGGGTCTCCTTTCCAATATCATCATTTCCAACTAAAAAAATGATGGTTCCATAAAAGGCAGCAATTAAAATAGGCGCTAAAATCGTCATAATGATAAACGATTTTTTTCGAACTCGAGTGCTATACTCTCTCCACGTAATTAATCCAATCTTCCCCATGCTATTTCTCGTTTACTTTTTGAATGAAAATATCCTTAATACTCGGCAATTTTTCGGCAAAGCTCACAATGTGAACCTGCTCGTTAAGGGCTGATATTAAGATTTTTGACTCCTTAGGGTCGATGATAAAGATGGCGCGTTTTACATCAGCTTGAAAAGTTTTATCGATGCGCAGCGCCTCGTATGAAAAACCGTTTAAATCGCCCGAAAATTCCACCTCATATTCGTTCTTTTTAAAGGAGGATCGAACTTCCATTACAGGCCCTTCCAACACCTTTTTAGAAAGGTTAATCATGCCAACATAGTCGCAAATTTCTTCTACGGATTCCATTCGATGGGTAGAAAAAATAATGGTTGCTCCGTTGTTGTTCAGCTCTTTTATTTCGTTTTTAATTAGCTCGGTATTTACCGGATCAAATCCACTAAAGGGTTCGTCTAATATAATTAACTCGGGCTCGTGAATGATGGTAAGAATGAATTGCACCTTTTGTTGCATGCCTTTGCTCAGCTCTTCTATTTTCTTGTCTTTCCAAGATTCAATGTCGAAGCGCTTAAGCCAATACATGGCTTTGTCGTAGGCCTCTTTTTTTGGCACATCTTTCAATTGAGCGAAATACACAATTTGCTCCAATACCTTCATTTTCTTATACAGGCCTCGCTCTTCGGGTAAGTACCCAATTTTGGAAATGTGCTTGCGGCTCAACCGTTCGCCCTTAATCCTAACTTCGCCTGAATCGGCGGCTGTAATTTGATTGATGATCCGAATCAAGGTAGTTTTACCGGCACCATTTGGCCCCAACAAACCAAAGATGGATTGGTGCGGAATCGTAAAGGTGATGTCTTTTATGGCTACGTGATCGGCGTATGTTTTGGTAACCGAATCGATTTCTAAAAAAAGGTCTTGCATAATAAGCGTCGAAAATAGCCAAGATTCTTGAGTTTAAAATGGCGACAAAACGAATTGAACGTGCAAAAATTTCAATTTTACATACCCGACTTATTGACCATGTTCAGAGTTAAGTGGCTTACAATCAAAATATTAGTTTCATCCTTTCGGGTATCCAATTCCAATTCATTGGCTTAATAACTATTAGATGTGAGCACACGGGCATTCGATGAAGCGTATATATAATTTCGTTTAATTGTCAAAAAATGGCAAGAAGAGGCATCATTTTTCAGCTTTTATGTATCTTACAAGCGCAAATGACTTCCAACAAAACTAGTATGCTGATGTTTAAAAATTTTACCAAAGGGCTTTTATTACTAATTGCAATTAGTTCATACTCCGTTTCGAATGGGCAGGATGTTTTTAGGATTGCTGCAAAGAATGTTGTTCATATTGAAAATGACGACCTATCAAAAGAAGTTCCTATTATATTAAACAGTGTTTTCAACGTTGGACCGAATAAAATTCCTTGGTTTGCCGAATTTGAGAATCCGCAACAATGGACCCCAGAAGAATTCATTGCCTGGTACAACAAAAAGTTTGGTCTTTCAACGTCATGGAAGCTGCTGCGAGAAACCAAAGATGATTTGGGATTTGTGCATAAGCGCTATCAGCAATATCAAGTAAACAATGGGATGCAGGAACTCATCGTAAATAATGGAACGCTCAATTTGCATTACAAAAACAATTTGTTGGAAAGCTTTAACGGCGAAATTTATGATGCGCAAGTTGATTTTATTCCGTTGATGAATCCGGATTTTAAATCGGTATTGTCTTCACGCAATCAAACTATTCAAGAAGGAAGCGAACCCACCTTGTGTTATGCACGTGACGATTCAAAAGGATTGGGTTTTGTTGCGCCCTGTTGGAAATTGGTTTTAGAAAATAAAGAGAACAATACACTCGACGTTGTTTTTGTGAGTGCCATTGAATTCAATAAGATTGTTCGGGAAGAGCCACAGCACATCCACGCCGATGTAACGGCCACTGCTTCAACTTATTACATCGGAACCCGAAAAATGATTACCGACAGTATTTCATCTACAAAATATCGTTTGCGAGAAAATATCAGGCCCATTAGTACGTACAACGGCGCTGTTGGAGTCGACTTCTTCAATTCCTCAAAAACATGGAATTCATCCACCGAAAAAATAGCCACTGATGTACATTTCTCGACCGGTTTAATGCATGATTTTTTTAAGAATAAGCTGGGTTGGGACAGTTATGCTAATCATGGAGATACCATAGCCAGCATCATAAATTTAAACAGCGGTGGAAATGCATTTTGGAGCTTAGCAAACAACACAGCTACCTTTTTAGCGAAACAAAATGGCAGCATCAATCCATGTGCTTCCATTGATGTGGTTGGGCATGAGTTTGGCCATGGAACGGCCGATGAAGCTGCGGGATTAGTTTATACCGGAGAATCATGTATGCTCCACGAATCGTTTGCAGATATTCAAGGTACACTTTTGGAGTGGTATTTAGATTCAACAAAATACAATTGGTTGCTGGGCGAATTGGTTTTTTCGGGCGGCATTCGAAACATGCAGGATCCCAAGTCGATGAACCATCCAGATACCTACGGTGGTCAATTTTTTCCGAACGGTTGTCATGGCAGCGGGGAAGTTCAAAACTACTGGTTTTACTTAATGGTAAAAGGCGATACGGGAACAAACGACAATGCTGTAAAGTACAGCATGGCTGGCTTAGGATTTGAAAAAAGCATCGCCATTATGTACCGGAGTATGGGCACGTACTTTACGCCAAACTCAACCTTCGAGAATGCCGCATCGTATGCCTTAAAGGCCGCCAAAGACTTATATGGTTCGTGCTCGCCGGAAGTTATGTACGTTTGGGAGGCGTGGCAAGCCGTGGGTATTGAGGATACTACAGTAAATCTGATTGATTTGGATCATGGCATTGTTGGATCTACCCGAAGATGCACTTCAGCACCCGATACCATTGTGTTATCGAGTAAAGGCGATGTAAATAGAGAGGTAACCTGGTACTTGCCCGATGGAAGTACATCCAACCAACTGAGTACAAAGATGGGTATGGCGGCAACAGGATCATACACAACCATTCTAAAAACCGATATATGCACAAATACTTTTTACGATACCTTGGTAACAACGCTTCATTTGGTTCCAAGTCCGAGTTTTACCTTAAATAAAACAGCCTATTGTTATGGCGAAAACGATACGGTTAAGTTGACCAACACAACCGTAAATGCAGATCCCAATTTCAATTTAAAATATGATTGGTTTGTGAGTCCAACCGGCGATCAATTCACTACCAAAGACATCTCCATACCCATCGATCACGAATTTGATTTATCGTTTAAACTCACTGCGTCGTATGCCAATGGTTGTTCAAATTCAGTGTCGAAAACAGCTCCGGTTAAAAAGGCGGTAGTGCCAAGTTTTACGGTTAATGATGCTTGTGAAAATGTATCGGTGCGTTTGGTTAACAAAACGGATACCACAGAACCTCAAATTTTTACTTGGACCTTGAATGCCGGCCAAAGCTTTACTGGTTTTCAGCCAAAGATAGTGTTGAGTTCGGCAGGAAAATACACGTTGAATCTTTCTTCCGTTCATGCTGTAACTGGTTGCAAATCAGAAGCTAATGGTGGATTTGAAATATTTATCAATCCAACGCCCAGCTTTGCCGTAAACAATGCCTGCCAACAGGGCGAAATGCAATTGATTAATACCACCCAACACACTCAAAAAGCCAACTATTTTCGATGGGATTTACAATCGTCGAAACCCTTTAATATAGACACGGTTTACCGAAGTTTATTGAACGAAACGGAGGTTATTATAGGGTTAGAATTTAAGGATGATAAAGGTTGTTTTGGGCGTGTTTATGATACCATTTCGATTCCAGATTTAAACACGGCAATTTCGGGTGTTTCGGTTGCATGCAGTGGTTCTGAGAATAAATTTTCTACAACTTCCAATAATGCCTCATGGCTGTATGATTGGAAGTATAAATCGGAAACAGGGGTAAATTCCACCTTTCGCCCCAGCTTAAATGCAACAGGATCGGATACGGTTTTTTTGATGATTTCGGCCGATGTATGCTCTGTAAATAAATTTAAGGTGGTGAATGTATTAACAGCGCCTACGGCAAGTTTTGTGTTTGATGGAACGTGTTCGGAAGATACATTTAAAATGATGAGCACGAGTTCGAGCATTGATCCAAACAGCACGTATAATTGGTCGTTTGGAAATGGCAATACTTCCAAGAAAGAAAACCCAGAAGTGGTTTTTACTTCCAGCGAAACAGAAGCCTATCAAGTATTGTTTCGAGTTGAAAACGACAATGGTTGTGCGGATTCAATAGTAAAAACAATGGTTGTAAATGCCTTGCCGTATTGTGGCTTTACCTATAATCGAACCGGTGTTTCAACCGTAAAATTTGTTGCAGACAGTGCGGCGTATACCACATATTTATGGACGATGCCGGATGGCAGCACGGGCACTTCAAATTCAATAACATACAACGATCAAACGGGATCGAGTTTCGAAGTTCAATTACAAGTTACAGATAACTTAGGTTGTTCGTGTTCTTCATCAGAAGCGGTGTTGCTTTCGTTGGATGTTGCTGAGGCACAAGACCTTGGCTTTGGAATCTTCCCAAATCCAAATTCGGGTTACTTTTTCATTTCGAGTTCAAACGGGGCAGAAGCGTTGAATTGTTCCATTTACAATGCATCGGGTCAACTGGTTTTGAATAGAACGCTAATTGCCGAAGGAGATCCATTTAAAATGGTTCATAATTTACCACCAGGATTGTACGTGCTTCAAATAGCCTCAACCAATAATTCTGGCTTTGTGAAGTTTGTGGTTTATTGATTTGTTATCTTAAAGAGATTCGACCACATAAGATGCGACCCCTTCAGGGTCGAAATTTTCTTTGAATCCCGTTCTGCAAGATGTGACCCCTTCGGGGTCAAAAAGCATTCGGATTTCGAACAAGATTTGATTAGGATAATTGAAAGGAATGATGTCGTTGCATTTTAGTGAAACCAGAATCCATCAACATACGTGCATGATTTTGGATGGTAGAATTCCGAT
>JBLHHI010000070.1:0-17330 GCA_047614125.1 Bacteroidia bacterium
GGTTTATGGTTTCCCTGTTCGTTGTGTTTTGACGGACATTCCTAGTTAACTGGTTTCGGGTTTATGGTTTATAGTTGAATTTGGTTTTTTGAATTGGCAACCATATGCCTTATGTGATTTCTTACGACAGCAAACTCCTTATGTGTTCTTATGTGGTTTAAATAAGGGTTGTTTGGTTTATAGTTTCGGGTTGATGCAATCCAGAATAGACCTAACAAGCCTGCAATAACGAATTGATACAAAATTCAGACGAGTCTTGATTTTGATATTCCCAACCAAGTGGCTAAATTAGCAAGCTTAATTTTCACTAAAGTAGTCCACCCTTCGCCAACCTAAAACCCACACTATGAACACCTTAAAAAACCTATTCACCCTTTCATTCCTTCTGCTTATTTGCAATGTGGCATTTTCTCAAACCGATTTGAACGGTGGTGAAATCAGTGGCACTTTTAATAAAGCTAGTTCTCCTTACTTGGTGAAAGGAGATTTGGAAGTGCCACTGGGCAAGACGTTAACGCTCGAGGCGGGTGTTGAAGTTTTGTTTACCGGACAGTTTAGAATACGCGTGTATGGTTCAATACAAGCATTGGGAACTGAATCGGATAGTGTGATTTTTGCTTCACAACAAAAAGGAATTGGATGGTTTGGGTTTATGATTTTTAAAAATAAAGAAGGTTCCACAGATAATGTTTTTGCATACACACGTTTCTCCGGATTGCACAAGATTGAAAGAGATTGGAGAAAAAAAGAGAACTATGGGGTTTTTTATCTGGACACAGTAACCAATATCCAATTTGATCATTGCCTTTTTGAAAATAATGTTTCATTTATGGCCGGCTGTATTCGTGCGGTATATAGTTCGGTTATAATTTCCAATTCTTCATTCAGCAGGAACTACGCTTTGGACACCCTCAAAACTCCTGAATCAAATCCTAACACAAAAGGAACTCATTCAAGCTGCATTATGAGCTTAAATAGCATAATAAGCATTAACAATTGCAACTTTTTAAAAAACATATCTTCAACACCTAACTATGCTAAAGAGAGTTATTTAAGCCAGATTGGCGGACGGGGTATGATTTTTCATGGAGGTGGTAAATTAGAAGTAATCAATTGTGTTTTTGAGGAAAATGAGATTGATGTTGGCGGGGTGATTGAATTTACTAGATCACTTGGTGAGTTTAAAGATAGCTTCATCTTTGTTAACAATCTAATGAAATCAAATAGTGTTAAGTATGGATCCATACTTCGCCTTGATGGTTCTAATAATGATTATAGTCGTGTAGTAATTAAAAACTGTCTCTTCGAGAAAAATGTAGACCCAACGCATTCATATAATACGAGCACGATTGCCTGTTATAACGCAGGGGGTGGCAAAAACGATTTAATTTTTGAACAGTGTACACTCAAAAATAATGAGACATATTTTGGTTTGGGTATGGCCGAATCGTCTTGGGTTTATTTTAACGATGGTTTAATCATTGGGCAACATGGACCCGGCATTCTAACCGACCGCACAAATTCTAGAATCGTTAACACCATTATTGCCAATAATTGGGGTGGAATTTTGGGAGTGTTTAACTCAAACCTTAATGTGGTTAATTCGCTGATTGCGTACAATGGTCGCATTGATACGACCAGCCCTTTCCCTGATTATAATGGCACCAATGGCGCCCAACATTTTTCGTATGGAGTTAACCTGAGCGATCGAAGCAATGTAAATTTTTACAGCACCATCATAACCGGAAACAAAGGGCATCTTGGCCAGATGGCCAATATTATTGCAACAAGCCGATCCTTCTTTCCCGGCAATATGTTCAACACCATCCTTGAAGGCGGAACCGACAGTACGTATCGCCAAAGTTTTGACGACATATGGGTGCCAATGGACACCGTTCCATTTTTAGAAGTGCGTAATTTACACACCATCCTTCCCACCTTTATTAGGCCAGCAAGTGGCGTTGGAGTTGAATTTGCCTCGCTTTCCAACGACTTTCACCATATGCAGAGCTGCCAGTCCACTCCCGGATACAATCAGGGAATGAACATCATTCTCAAATCGGGTTTGTCTTGGATTATGTGGAATGGTAGAGATTTCGATGGAAACTCACGTATTGTTGGAGGCACGATGGATATTGGACCTTATGAATTAAAAGGCGAAAAAGGCCGAAATGAACTCTTTGAACCTTGGGGAGATACCACGTTGTGTAGCAACAACTTAGTACCGTTTAACCCAAGTATTTCCGCCTATAACCCATCGTATAATTGGGAGTACAGCGCAAATGGCACTTCTTGGTCAACGCTGGACCCAGCCAAGTTCACCAACAACCAACTTAAAGATGCCCAAGCAGGGCATTATAGAATTATTGTTCATCAACAAGAATGTAATGTTACAGACACCTTCGGGCCAGCAAAGCTGAGCTTGTTGGAAGCACCCCAACCCAGGTTGGGTAATGACACAACCATTGGCCGCGACTCCAGCATCATTCTTTCTCCAGGCACCTTTCCAAAATACGTTTGGAACGTGCAGGGAGGAGATACATCCCACGTAACCATAGATGCCAAAGGATTTTCAGGTTCCGAATCCAAACTTGTTTGGACGGAGGTTACAGCCGTCAATGGGTGCAAAGCCAGAGATTCCATTTTAATTCGTTTTGGTGAAACGGGAAGTATTTTAGGCTGGAACGAAAACATCCCCGTGCTAATTTATCCAAATCCAGCTTATACTATCTTAAACATAAGATTGCCAAACAAGGCCACCGAACGCGTTGATTTTCAAATCATTGATTCGAAAGGTTCTGTTATCATTAGCAAACTTCATATTGCTCCAATCCAAAACGAGGTAAGCGTGAATGTTGAAGAACTTACATCGGGCTTGTATGTGCTTCGTTTAATTACTCATTCTGGAATGACTTCAAGATCATTCTTGGTTCAATAAGGCACGTATCCTGTTCGCTTTTTTCGCGCGGATCATGCAAGGTTAGTCCGACTCGTGTAGCTCCCACCTTCTGATATAGACACGAGCCAACACAGACTAAGCGATCGGAGTACACCAAAGGTGAATAATTGCAGTTGATTCTGAAGTGAACCTGACCCTTAAACGAGTTCAGGGTGACGTTTTAGGATGACTGTTAAAACTGGTTGTTAAGGGTATTTTCCAACGAGGAGATCCTTCGCTTTCGCTCTGGATGACGTGGAGGATATGCTGAATACTCAACATCGCATTGGTGTTCAAGCATTTATGGCAGAATGATGGACAAGATTTCCACCTTTATCGTCATCCAGAGGCGTAGCCGTTGGATCTCCTTTTAAATTCAACGATTAACTTGGAATAATTTTCGTGCTCTTCATGAGGAGATACAGCGCTTAGGCTCTGTATGACGTTGGGTTAAGTGCCGATTGATTGACAACAAATTGCGCCAATCACATTCAAAGTCATTCATGCTTCTTAAGCCAGAGTCTTCTCCTCACCGCCATCCTAGAGGCGTAGCCGTTGGATCTCCTTTTTTGTGGGATGCTCAATCGATTCAGGTCCTAACCCTGAATCTAAAACGATCCTGACCCCGAAACGATCCTGAAAAAAAATCAGAATGACTGGTCAGGATGACGACCTCTAATTTCAATTTGACTTCAACTTCCCAAACAAAGCAAAGCTTGTCTGGATCAAATAAATCAGCAAAGCTGATTGATTTTCAGCTTCAGCTTAAACTTCAACTTCAACTTATTTATATCCTACTCTGGTAGGTATACAAATCGTGGTAGCGGCCTTTTTGATCCAACAGCTCTTGGTGTTTGCCACGTTCAACAATATGACCGTCTTCTATTACCAAGATTTGATTGGCTTGTTGGATGGTGCTTAACCGGTGAGCAATAACGAACGTGGTTCGATCTTTCATCAATAAATTCAAACTCTTTTGAATAAACGACTCGCTTTCGTTGTCGAGGTTGGAAGTTGCTTCATCCAAGATTATGACTTTTGGATTGGCCAAAATGGCCCTTGCAATGCTCACTCGCTGTCGTTGACCGCCGCTGAGTTTTACGCCCCGCTCGCCAATAACCGTTTCCAAGCCTTCATCAAACCGATCGGTAAATTCGTTTACATAGGCGCCTTCCACGGCAGCTAGTACCTGCGCATCCGTGGCATTTGGGCGAGGGAACATAATATTTTCGCGAATGGTTCCTTCAAACAAAAAGTCGTCTTGCAAAACTACGGCTAAATGCTTTCGATACGAACTCAATTGCACCTTTCTCAAATCCTTTCCATCCAACAACACTTTACCCTCCGTTGGGTTTAAAAAGGTTGCAGCCAACCCAGCAATGGTCGTTTTACCCGACCCCGAAGATCCAACAAGAGCCGTAATACTTCCTGCCTTTGCCGTAAATGATATGTTGTGAAGCACTTCTTTGCTTTCCTCGTAACTAAAAGAAACATCGTCAAAAACTACATCACCCACAATGCTTTGCACTTCTTCTACCCTACTCTCATCATCCTCGGCACTCATGTCCATTAATTCTTGGGTACGGTCTAATCCGGCCATGGCCTCCGTAAGCTGACTGCCAATGTTGCTCATTTGAACTATGGGCGCAATCATAAAACCTAAGAAAAGGGTAAACGATATAAACTCGCCATACGTCATGGTATTTTGCATGATGAAGTAGCCGCCAATGCCCATTATACCCGCCGAAGCCAATCCCAACAAAAATGTTGAAGAACTTGTAATAATGGCCGTTGAAGTTAAACTCTTTTTAACATTTAAATACAATCGCTCCACTCCGGCCTCAAAAATCCTATTTTCTTGTTCCTCGGCATTAAAGCCTTTTATAACACGCACACCGTTTAAGGTTTCGGTTAATCGCCCCGTTACTTCTGCGTTAATTACTCCGCGCTCTCTAAAAATTGGTCGGATGTAGCCAAAGGCTTTCAATGCCACTATGGCAAAAATGGCTACCGGCACCAACACAAAGAATGTCATGGTGGCATTTATCTTTATTAAGATCACCAAGGATATAACGGCGGTAAAAGATCCACCTATGAGTTGCACCAAGCCGGTTCCAACTAAGTTTCGAACGCCTTCTACGTCGGTCATAACTCTCGAAACCAGCGCTCCAGATTTCGTATTATCAAAGAAGCTAATGGGTAAGGTTAACAACTTTCGTTGTACTTGAGCCCGAAGCACAGAGATGAGATGTTGGGCTTCTACACTCAACAATCGGGTAAGCGCAAATGATGTAACAGCTTGAATTAGAATGGCTAAGCCAACAAAACCCAGCAATGTATACAGGGCCGATTGATCTGCCGACGGAATTACATCGTCGATTAAGTTTTTGCTGGCATAGGGCAAAACAAGTCCAGCTAAACTTTTTAGAATGATGAGCACGAGCCCTATTAAAACAATTTTTTTTCGCGGCCAGATGTATTCTTTAAATGCCCACGAGAAAGAAACCTTTGATTTGGATTTTGACGAACTCATATCCTGATATGACCAAAATCGAGCCAAATTGTTTTGATTTTTATTTTTACTTAGACACTTTTCAAGATGGCCAATGGAACAAGGCTTTTACTTTTTGTGCAACATTTAGCGTGCCAATTAACTTTCATACTAAAAACAAATCAAGCTGTTGTTGAGCCCAGAGAAAACGCATCTTCATTTGACAAAGATTACTTGAGGCAGATTACTGCCCATTGCACTGGATAAGGTCTCCTTTGTTATAAAACATAAAAATCCAGATAATTTATTACTCTGAATAATTGGAAATAGATTAATTTTGGAATTCAAACTCAAATAATTTCACCTATGAAAACTAAAATTTTTACTACCCTTGTTTTATCATTATTTTTTATTGCCTCACCATTTCTGACCTTTGCTCAGGATGATGAACCCAAAGAAGAGTACGTAGTCGTTGTTATGAACGACGGTAGTGAACGCGTAGGAATCGTAATTAGCGATGATGGCCGCGAAATCTTATTACGAACACACTCTATGGGCGATGTTTACATCCCAAAAAGTGACATTAAAGCCATTAAAAAAGGGAATCAAAAGGAAATTCTGGAGAGCGAAGAAATGAACAACGGAGACTATTCAGCCAGTGGACCCTTTACAACGCGATACTACTTTACCACCAACGCGTTACCTGTTAAAAAGAATGAAAACTACGCCATGGTCAACTTATATGGGCCAGAAGTACACTTTGCAGTATCGGATAATTTTTCGTTGGGATTGATGTCGAGCTGGTGGGGAAGTCCAATGATATTGGCTGCTAAATACACCATACCTACCGCCAATGAAAAAGTGAATTTTGGTTTGGGTACCTTAATGGGTTCATCGGGTTACTTGAATAACTTTAGAGGATTTGGCGGCTTGCATTGGGGCATGGTAACCTTTGGAGATCGGGTACGGAATATTACGCTTTCTGCTGGCTATTCATATTTGAATCCTGGTGGGAATGGCTTCAATGAATTGGTTCCAGGCACCTATACGTCAAATGGATCCGGTGGTTATGACATACCTTACGAGAAGAGAAACAACAATATTTCTGCCCCAATTTTTTCCATTGCGGGCAGTGCGCAAGTAGGCAAGAAGGCTACCTTCTTTGTTGACAATATGCTGCTCTTTAGTTCCATATCCGATGTTAACGTAGAATATTTTGCGGATAAGGCTGTGGTAACAGAAGAAAAAATATCCGCTACCTTATTCTTTTTAATGCCCGGAATGCGGTTTCAAACAAAACCCAACCGAGCCTTTCAGTTTGCACTTGCTGGGGTGATGGTAAATGACGGAGAGTATACGTATTCATTTCCACTGCCTATGGTTTCATGGTTGTTTAAGTTTTAGGCCGGTATCAGAATACCATTAAAACAGCGTTTTCGTTCCGTTTTTTTTGGCAAACATTCCGCTCAAACTCGAACGCAAACATCCTCAGACAATCAACAAAAGACGACTAACAACATCATATTCAGATGGTTCTATAACTCAAAAGAAATCTGAATGTAAGCTGAACGCATGTTCAAAAACATAACAAAAACGGTTTGGGTCTTATCGGTAGTGAGCTTATTCACTGATACGGCGAGCGAGATGCTTTATCCCATCCTGCCCGTATATCTAAAATCCATTGGATTTTCAATTCTACTCATTGGGATTTTGGAAGGAATTGCCGAAGCAACTGCCGGGTTGAGTAAGGGGTACTTTGGCAAGCTTTCGGACATCCAACAAAAAAGAGCACCCTTTGTACAAGTAGGGTACCTATTAAGTACTTTGGCAAAACCCATGATGGCCATGTTGGTTTTTCCGTTGTGGATCTTCTTTGCTCGAACCCTCGATCGATTTGGTAAAGGCTTACGAACCGGAGCACGGGATGCCATTCTATCGGACGAAGCAACGCCAGAAACGAAGGGAGAAGTATTTGGATTTCATAGAGCCATGGATACTGCGGGTGCTGTTTTAGGCCCGCTGTTAGCACTTTGGTATTTATACGTCTACCCAGAAGATTATGTTACCCTCTTTTACGTGGCTTTTATTCCAGGAATGCTCGCGGTGGCAACCAGTTTACTCATAAAAGACAAAAAACCAAATATCCTTGTTTCTAGGGAAAAGACGCCAAAAGTTCACTTTCTATCCTTCTTAACCTATTGGAAATCAAGCTCTAAGTCTTATAGAAGCTTACTCATCGGATTGCTCGGATTTGCCCTATTTAACAGCTCAGATGTTTTCTTGCTTTTAATGGCTAAAGAGGCTGGATATTCTGATTCATTGGTTATTGGTGTGTACATTTTTTACAATCTCATTTATGCTGTTTTTTCGTATCCGTTGGGTAAATTAGCCGATAAGGTGAGTTTAAAGAAGATGTTTATAGCTGGATTGGCAGCTTTTGCTTTAGTCTATTTAACCATTGGATTTTCACAACACCGCTTTGTATTAATCGGCGCTTTTTTTGCTTATGGCTTGTATGCCGCAGCGACGCAAGGAATTTCGAAGGCATGGATTTCGAATATTACCAAACAAGAAGATATGGCGACGGCCATTGGAACGTATTCGGCCTTTCAGAGCATTGCAGCCATGTTGGCTAGTTTTATAGCAGGACTCATTTGGTTTAACTTTGGGGCAGCGGTTACTTTTTTAACTACTGGCATTTTTACAGTTTTGGTAATTATTTACTTTCTAATTTATGTTCCAAATGATCGTCAAAGCTTCTTTGCCGATTAAGTATATTTCAACCAATTTTAAATTTTTAGCATTTTTTCTGCAGCTAACTGGCTCATTAGTAATGTCTTGATGCTAAGCGTTACGAACGGTTACGAACGGTTACGAACGGTTACGAACGGTTACGAACGGTTACGAACGGAAATAAATGCGATTCACTTCTTTAATCAATTTTGTCCCAAATCTTTATCAACAAATAAAATTGTAATTTTCCACTTTAAACCTGAGTTCTGTATAAATCTGAATTTTAATAGATTAATCGAACACAGGTTTTAAGTTTACCACTATGGCATCCAACCAAAAAGAAAGCGTTTGGCTTGGCGTTTTGCGTCGAATCATACAAAACATACTTAAACGCCTAGGACAAAGAGCTCGCAAAAATACCCACAATCAACACGTGGTGCCAACCGATGATGGATGGGGCATCCGTGGCGAAGGAAACCAGCGACTTACCGCAACGTACGACTACCAAGATGACGCCATTGATCGTGCTCGAGAAATTGCAAAAAACTATAAATCAAGTGTAATCATCCATCGTAAAGATGGCACCATCCGAGATCGGACTAGTTACAAATAACACCAACCGATTTATGCCAAATACTAAAAGTTCCCGCATCCAATCCATCGATCTATTACGTGGCTTGGTTATGATTATTATGGCACTCGATCACGTTCGAGATTACTTCCATTTCGATGCTTTTTTCTTCGACCCAATGGATCTTACTCAAACAACACCGCTATTATTCTTTACACGGTTCGTAACACATTTTTGCGCCCCAGTTTTTATTTTTCTGGCCGGTACCTCCGCTTTTTTTGTAGGTCAACGAAAATCCAAAAAAGAACTTTCTATTTGGTTGTTAAAAAGAGGACTTTGGCTAGTAATTGCTGAATTTACAATTTTGCGTTTTGCATGGTGTTTCTCGTTACCAACTCATGGCATTCTTTTACAAGTCATTTGGGCACTTGGAATTAGTATGATCTTCCTTGCTGGTTTCATCCATCTGCCAAAAAAGTCAATGATTCTTACTAGTCTAATTGCCGTATTTGGACATAACCTTCTCGATGGAATTCAACCCATAGGAACGTTCAACATCGCACTCTGGTCATTCTTGCATCAATTTAATATTATATCAATAAGTGGCTTCCAACTCTTCATTGGCTATCCCATCATTCCATGGATCTTTGTGATGTTGCTCGGGTATTATTTTGGAAGCTGGTATACACCCAACTATCCACAAGAATTTAGAACGAATAAGCTCTTAAAACTTGGCATCATATCTACCGTTTTATTCTTTGCCCTTCGAGGCTTAAACCAATACGGAGACCCTTTACCGTGGACGGTTTACAACGACACGAACCTGACGATTCTGTCCTTTTTTAACGTAAATAAATATCCACCCTCATTGGCCTATTTATTAATCACCATGGGCCCCTCTTTCATCTTTTTATCAATTGCAGAAAAATGGAATGGTCTTTGGACCAACCGATTGGCCATAATTGGCCGGGTTCCAATGTTTTACTACATCGTTCATATTTATGTAATTCACCTGTTTGCTCTATTTGCGGCATTGGCAATGGGCTTTCAAGCGTCTAACATGGTAATTCCAGTTTGGATCGGTCAGCAAACAAGCCTTCAAGGATTCGGATTTTCACTTGGCGTGGTGTATCTTATATGGATAACATTAGTGGTTGCCCTTTATCCATTAAGCAAATGGTACGACCAATACAAACAATCGCATCGCCATATTTGGTGGTTAACCTATATTTAGAATAATATGGCATCAGCATTCGGACATGCCCTTGCGGCCTTTGCTCTAAGCAAAGCTTTTAATACACCTTCATCGAAAATGAAGTTTGTGGGCATAGGTATTATTTGCTCCATTATACCCGATGCTGATGTGATTGGCTTTGCTAACAACATTCCATACGAGAGTTTTTGGGGCCACCGTGGCTTTACACATTCATTAGTTTTTGCCATCTTACTGGGAATAACATTGAGTTTCTTGTTTTACGGAAAGGCTGATCGTCGTTCGAGGTTTATTGTAGGGCTATATTTTATGCTATGTGCGGCTTCACATGGTATTTTGGATGCTATGACATCTGGTGGACTGGGTGTTGGATTTTTCTTGCCATTTACGGAAACGAGGTACTTTTTTCCTTGGCGACCCATACAAGTTTCGCCCATTGGAATTGACAGCTTTTTGGGTGAGTGGGGCTTGCGGGTTCTGCGAAGTGAATTTATTTGGATCGGAATTCCGTCGTTGCTGTGGATGGGCTTGGTTTCTTATGTTAAAAAACTAAAATCTAAATAACATCCACCTTAATTCCATCTTAGAATTTACAAAACGGATCTGCTTTGATTTATGATTGGTTTAAAAAAAAGGCCCCTCTCCAGGGACCTCCATTGACACTGCTGCTTGGCTTGTAAACAAACTGACTGCGAATCATAAATATTACTAAATACATACGAATTTTATCGAGTCAGCCAAAGCCTGCTAAAAACTACTGCATTCTTAATCGTCTATCATCAGAAATGCATAGTCCATAAATATGTCACATATATAAATCGTTGATATTAAATGATTTATGTTTAAATTTATTTTAAATTCGTCCCCTGATGGGAATTAGTGTCCGAAATACAATAAGGCTTGCAATTAAGCAGCTAATTCATCCAACAAATACGCATATTTTGCTCCGAATAATTGCTTTCTTGCTTCTCATACTAGGAATATGAAAAATCCTAGTAAAATATTGAAATGCATCGAGGCTTTTACATATTGAACGATTGCTTATCTTGGCACTTTAATCTTTAAAGTGCATGAATGAAGAGTGGTATTTGAAAAATAGAGTAGATGATCAAATTCTTTGGTATGAAAAGAAGAGTGCCGCCTATAAAAAATAGCATCACTTTGCTCAACTAACTCCAATTATCATTGCAGCTTTTATTACTCTTTCTGCGGTATTTAACCCGTTCAAATTTCCTTGGATACGGTATACCCTTCCAATGCTTGGAGCTTGTACAAGTTCAATGAAAAATGGTTGACGTATCGCACAACTTCCGAAGCACTGAAACATGGAAAATACTTGTATTTAGCCCGGTCCTTCCCATACAAGGCCAGCAACGCCTTACCCATCCTGGCTCAACGAACCGAGGCCTTAATATCCGCCGAAAATTCAGCATGGTACGGGCAAATGAAAACGGAACGTAGCAACGAGCAACCCACAATCAATTCAGACACATCGGAATAAATCCATCGAATTAGTTATTAACCTGTTTTCGCCTCATTACTTGGCCTCTATCCAAATCTGGATTTTAAATGATTAATCGAACTCAGGTTATTAGATATGAAAAAAACACTGGCAAATCACTTTGATCCAAAATTTGATCCCAAAAGAATACTATCTCTTGATGGTGGCGGAATACGAGGTGCGCTAACTTTGGGTTACTAAAAATGCATGGAAACAATCTTGCGCGAAAAAGAAGGTGATCCAAGCTTACGTCTTTGCGACTACTAAGACTTAATTGGCGGTACCTTAACCGGATCCATCATAGCTGGTGGACTCGCCATTGGAATTTCAATTGACGATCTGGCGGAGATGTATATCGAATTAGGAGGAAAGATTTTTGGTGAAAAGCGCGATTGGTGGAAGCCATGGGAAACTTGGAAATTTCTTCAAGCCAGCTACGATTACAAGTCGCTAGAAAATAGCTTACGGGATATATTTGGTGACGCGAAACTTGGAGGAAGCTAAATTCTAACAGGTTTGTGCATCACCACAAAAAGAGCGGATACCAACAGCATTTGGCCGTATACGAGCTTAAAAGACGATGGCTTCAACGTAGTTCGAGACAAGGTTAATTTAAAGTACAAGGGAATGATTTCCGACTTCATGCACGACATTGGAGAAGGAAGGGTAATTATTGTTGCATTGAGCGACAAATACCTCAAATCTCAGTTCTGCATGTTTGAATTATACGAGATCTATCGAAATTCAAAAATGGACAAAGATGAATTTTCGAAAAAACTCTTTCCCATTCGAGTGGAAGAACTTGATTTAGCTGATCCGGAAGTGATAGACTCCTACCTAACCTATTGGAAAAACGAGGAAGAAAAGTGGACGAAGCTCATCAAAGAGAACGGCGAGAATCTAACCACAGAACAATCCAACCAACACCAAATAGTGAAGCGAATTGTTACAGATTTGGGCAACCTCCTATTCATCCTATCCGACATGAATGCGCTGAATATCAACGCCCTATCTGCTGACAACTTCGCTGAAATGAAAGCGGCCATTCGCCAAACATTAAACAACTCGTAAAGATTACGATGTCAGATCAATTTTCAATAAAGCACCTCTTTCACATTAATGCAAGCACGGAGGATGTCTTCAAAGCCATCCAAACCATTGAAGGCTAAAAAGCATGGTGGACCGTGCAAACAGAAGGCCGTTCGAAGCTTAACGAATCCATCCAATTCGACTTTTGTGAGTTTGTTGGACCTAAGATAAAGGTAACGGAAGTAATTCCAAACCAAAAACTGGTTTGGGAGTACAAGGCAAGCGAGCACGGTTGGGTTGGACACATCCTAAAATTAGAGCTGGATGAAAACGATGGTAAAACCCGAGTTTGGTTCTCACACAATGGGTGGACGGAACAACGCGATTTTTATGCCGTCTGTAGTTTTGCTTGGGGCAGGGATATGGGAAGCTTACCACAATACTGCCAAACGGGTATTGGTGAGGCACATGGAAGTGCTGGATATCGAAAATAGTTGACCTCCAAATCCTCCGCTATTACACGAAATCAGCTGGCTTGATAAACGGTTTTAGCTCTACTTGGCATTGACTCGGTTACAACTTGAGCTAATTCAATAATATGGAATTGTGCTACAAGGTCTCTTCCAACCACCTAAAGAACTCGCGCTGCCAAACTAAGCTGTTTTGGGCAGTCGAAACCCAATGATTTTCTTCGGGCAAATACACAATCCGGCTCTTGATATCTCGAAGTTGAGCGGCATTAAAAGCTTCCAAACCTTGCCCAATAGGCACTCGATAATCCTTCCCACCTTGATAAATCATAATCGGCGTATTCCACTTATCTACGTAGTTAACCGGATTAAATTCGTTGTACGCCTTTTGCGCTACGGCATTGTCCTTCTCCCAATAAGCTCCACCTAAATCCCAATTCACAAAGAACATCTCTTCTGTTGTACCATACATGCTCGTCCAATTGAAGATTCCATCGTGCGCTATAAAAGTCTTAAACCGATTGTTGTGATTCCCGGCCAAATAAAACACCGAATACCCGCCATAACTGGCTCCTATACACCCCAACCGATCTTTGTCTACATAGTCTTCTTTAGCCACATCATCGATGGCGGATAGATAATCTTGCATGTTTTGTCCGCCGTAATCCTTCGATATTTGCTCGTTCCACTCTACTCCATACCCAGGCATTCCTCGTCGGTTTGGCGCAACAATGATGTATCCTTTCGCAGCCATCACTTGAAAATTCCAACGGAAGGAGTAGAACTGCGAAAGCGCACCTTGTGGTCCACCCTGACAATACAACAGCGTTGGATATTTTTTCGTAGCATCGAAATTTGGTGGGTAAATTACCCAGGTAACCATCTGCTTTCCATCGGTGGTGGTAACCATTCGCTTCCGAACATCGCTCAGTTTTAAGTTGTTGTAAATGTGATCGTTCACGTGCGTGAGCTGCATAATTTTACTCGTACCTAAATCGAGCGTATAGAGCTCTGAGGCGTGATTCATATCGGTGCGAGAAAAAACCAAGATGTTGTTGGATATTCCTACTAAACCCGTGGCATCAAATTGTCCGGAACTGATTTGTTTTATTTCCGGTTTGTTTTGGCCAACCGGAACAGTTACTTGAAAAATGTGCTTTGTTCCTCCAACGGGTGCGATGAAATAAATCTTCTTCCCATCTGCAGCCCACATAAAGCTGCTCACCGTACCATCCCAATCTTTTGTTAAATTCATTTGGGACGTACCTGTATTTATAAATATGTCGTTTTTGTCCGATTCGTAGCCATCGCGTTTCATGCTGAGCCAAGCCAATGTTCCGGTTGAAGCATAGGCCGGACTGTTGTCATAACCCATCATTCCTTCGGTAAGATTGGTGGTTTTTTGAGTGGCCAAGTTGTATGAGAAAATATCTGTGTTGGTACTAACGGCATATGCCCTTCCTGCTTTTTGTTTGGTTACGTAAAGCACGTTCTTGCCATCGTTGCTCCACATGTAATCTTCCGATCCACCAAAGGGTCTGGTTGGACAATGGAAGGCCTGCCCGCTCATCAAATCAATGGCATTGCCTCCTTTCACGTCACTGATGAAAACGTGGCTGAAGGTTCCATCGGCAAATTGATCCCAGTGGCGGTACATTAAATCATCGTAGATGTATACTTCCGATTTTGTGAGTTCGGGATAGTAATCACTTCCCGTAACTCGCTGAATTTTAACTGCTTCATCGTACAACTTATGTTTACCATCCGGACTAATCATTCGGTCTTTAAGCAAGCCATCGGTGGTTGGAAGTTCCGCTTCAATTCCTCCCTTTATCGAAATGGAAAAATATTTGGTCGTTCCGTTGTTGCTTTCGGCATCGTAGGTTCGAACCGAATAGATAAGGGTTTCGCCATCCATCGAAATTCCTTGGGCACCCACTCGTCCTAACTTCCACAGCGTTTCTGGAGTCATGAGGTGTTGGGCAGAAACAAGAACCGGCGCAACCAAAAGTAGGAAGGCGCACAAATACGAAAGGGTTTTATTGAGTTTGTTCATAAGCTTCAAGATTTCAATTCGTACAAGTGGACGTTTTATCATTTCCACAAGTCTTGCGAATTTAATTCATTTATGGAAAGATGACGAGTCAAGGTGTAGGGGTTTGGATTTGCAAAATACAAGGCGGTCTCCCGTATGCCTTCAATAACACCTATAATCAATGAAATGTAAATAACCTGAGTTCGATTCATATTTTGAATTCAGAACGCTTGTGAACAGCGAGTTTCGAGTAAAAATTTCAAAGACAGGGCGGGCCCTTTCGAGTAATTTTTACGATCAAAATCGCTTTTCACAAGTGAAATGCGAGCTTTTGTATTAACCTGATTTCGATTAATATTTGCAGGTTCAGATTTTTAAAAGATTAATCGAACTCAGGTTATTAAACAACAACTGCACCCATGCCCCGCTACTAACAAAAGATTGGCTCTAGTATGTTGGAAATGTAAAACTAATTGATGAAAGGGTATTTAGGTTAGATTCTTTTGGACCTTGCATTCACTCTTGACACTATTGCTTGCCGAGAATGTTGAATTATGCCATGCCTGCCGATCCTTTAGGCAGGTTGGTTTGAGCGTTACCAGCGAATGTTGCTAATAAAGACAAAATGGTAAATACTATTTTTTTCAATCGAGATCTGTCTCTGATAGCACACAACTACCCAAATAAAATAAGCTCCGACTTCTTATAATTGATTTCGGCCCGCCGTTCTTCTAAGATGTCGCCGCCCAAAATCAAGTCGAAGGGCTTAACACCAATGGAATCGTACACCTGTTTAACATGGCTTACGTCGATGGTTCCCACAATGTGGTTTTTGATTTCAAGCTTGCCAAGCTTCATTTTTTTCAATCGAATAAACCGCGCTTCAACTTGGTCTTTACCTATCCCAGCCGTTTGATTATCAATCATTTCAATGAAATTCGGCTTCTTCATCTTATCAACAAAGGCCGCGGCCAATACCGACTTACTAGCGCCTGTATCGATTAAGATACGAACTTTTTTGGACCCTACCCTTCCGTTGCAAAAAAGATGACATCCTTCCTCACCCAGAAATACAATTTCTAAAGGCAGCTTAAACTTCTGTTGTTTGACCTTGAATTTATCTTTCTTCTTTTTCAAAATATTCGTTATTAACAGGATGTACTTAAAACAAGGGTTTGCCTGTCATCTCATGTGGTTGAGGCAAGCCCATCATTTTTAATAGGGTGGGTGAAACATCGGCCAAAATACCATTTTGTAGCTTCTCTTTTGCACTTTCATCGCCAAGAATGATGATGGGAACTGGGTTTAAGCTGTGGGCGGTATTCGGACTTCCGTCGGCGTTAACTGCATAATCCGCATTCCCATGATCGGCAATGATCATTACCTTATAGCCGTGTTTGGCGGCGGCATCAATGAGCTCACCAACGCATTGATCCACCGTTTCGCAGGCCTTTTTAATGGCGCTAAAAACGCCTGTATGTCCCACCATGTCGGGGTTGGCAAAGTTTACACAATAGAAATCGATGTCTTCTTTTTCGATGCGGGATTTTACTCGGTCTTTTAATTCGAAAGCACTCATTTCAGGGTGTAGATCGTAGGTTGCCACCTTTGGCGATGCTGCCATTATGCGCTCCTCCCCTTCAAATTCGGTTTCTCGTCCACCGCTAAAGAAAAAAGTAACGTGCGGATATTTTTCGGTTTCAGCGGCGCGTACTTGTCTCATTCCCAGCTTTTCCAGATGTTCTCCCATCGTCATCTTCAAATCGGAGTTTTCAAAAAATACCTTCACATTTTTGTACGTCTTGTCGTATTCGGTAAACGTGAAGTAATTCAAATTCAAAGGATGCATGCCAAAATCTGGAAACGCTTTTTGTGTTAGAACCGTGGTAATTTCTCTCCCTCGATCGGTTCTGAAATTAAAACAGATGACGATGTCGTTTTCTTGAATGGTAGCAACCGGCTTTCCATCATCTTCTACCACAGAGATGGGCTCCATAAACTCATCGGTGATGTTGTTTTGATACGAATTCTTTATCGCCTTCGCAACATCTTTTGTTTTATGCCCTATTCCCTTAACTAAAAGATCGTATGCCTTTTTTACCCGCTCCCACCGCTTATCTCGATCCATCGCAAAATATCGTCCAATTACACTTGCCAGCTTTGTTTTGCCAATGCGCTCATCTTTCATCAAATCGTTAACAAAACCAAGTCCGCTGTTTGGATCGCAATCCCGACCATCTAAAAAGGCGTGAATAAAGACTTGCTCGTCCAAGCCGTGCTTTTTAAAGATGGAACACAGGTTTTTCAAATGTTCATCGCTGCTGTGTACCCCACCGTTGCTGAGCAGAC
>JBLHHI010000071.1:0-16853 GCA_047614125.1 Bacteroidia bacterium
TCTTTAAATTCATAGGTTGTTTTTATAAGGGTGCTCATATGCACTCAACGGATGTGTCGATTGCTGCATTAGTTCCTGACGAACAACTTGATTTCAATTTCAATACATCGGCTAAAACCTACAATTGGCCAAGGGCTTGCGTCTATTAGTAACTCAAAGTTCTGGGTCTTTATAAGACCTAAATAAAACATAAGTTTGTGAAAAAGGAAGCGTGAAAAAAACATTGAAAATTATTGGAATCTTGCTATTGGTATTGATCGTAGGATTTGTTGGTTACTTGAACATTTCTCCCGATAAACACATCAATGGCCTCTACCTCATCCCAGCGGATGCCATGTACATCTTAGATTCGGACGATCCCATTGAAGATTGGAATATCTTGAGCGAAAGCGATGTATGGACCTTCCTTAAAACCCACCCTGTTTTTGCAGAAATAACGGAGGACGCCAACTACTTAGATACTCTAATTCTTGATAATTCATTGATTTTTAAACTCTTTGGATCGCGAAAATTTCTTCTATCTGCTCATAAAACTCGGTCGGCCGACTACGATTTTCTCTTTGCCGTTGACTTGAAGAATGGTGCCAAAACCGGCATTCTGTATCCCGCCTTGGAAAAGCTTTTACAGGCCTCCGACTTAACCGTTACTTTTCGGACGTACAAAGACTACGAAATGATGGAAGTTACCGATGATGTTAAGGATGTATTAACCTTATGTAAGATTGAAAACTTTCTGGTATGCTCGTATACTCCACAATTGGTTGAAAAATCGATCGATGAGTGGGCCGACCCAAAACTGGCTCGCGATGTTTATTTCAACGACGTATATAAAAAGGTAGAGACCAAAGGAATAGGCCGACTTTATGTGCATTACGATCGAGTAGATGACTTGATGAGTTGTTACATGGATGGATCCAATGAACTGATTAGTGATTTGAGTAAATCGCTTCGATTCAGTGCATTAGACATAAATGTTGAAGACAATTTGTGGTTTTTAAATGGCTACACAAATGTTAACACAGACGTAGAATCATACGTGTTGGCATTAATGCGTTCGGGGCAAAGTGCCGTGCAATCGCCGGATGTTTTATCCAATCGGACTGCGTGGTATTTGAGTTTTAATTTTTCTTCTATCGACCAGTTTTATACTCAGCTTCGATCGGTTTTGTCAAAAGACCAATCCGCCTTTGCCGCCTTCGAAGCCAGTCAGAAAAAAATGGAAAATCTGTTGGGGATTTCTGTAAAGGAAAACTTGTTGGATTGGGTGAGCGATGAAGTAACCTTGGCTCAAATGCGGAGCAACAATTATACTTCACGAGAAGACAACTTAGTTGTGTTGATGCGCGCAAAAGACATATCCAATGCAAAAAAAAATCTGGATGAAGTTGCCAAACAGGTTAAAAAACGCACGCCCGCCAAGTTTAAGCAAATAGATTATCGAAATTATCAAATTCGTTTTTTAGACATCAAAGGGTTTTTTAGAACCTTTTTTGGCAAAGCATTTACCAAAATGCAAAAGCCGTTTTACTGCATCATCGACAACTACGTAGTTTGGAGTAACAACCCACTAACCATCATCGGTTTGATTGAAGATTATGAAAACAATCGGGTTTTGTCGGCTACCAAAGGATACCAAAACTACGCTAAGCATGCCCGTTCAAAATCCAGCTTATCCATTTATGTTGCTCCTCCAAACACCTATCCACTCTTACAGAAATACAGCAAAGCATCGAAGGTGAACGGCTTGCAAAAATCGAAGCCATACTTTGATGGTTTTGAATCTTTTGGATTGCAACTCGTTGAAGATGATGATTTTATGCGTACGTATGTGGTGCTTACGAAAACGCAGATAAAAGAAGAATCGGATGAAGTGCCAGAAGTTGAAATGGTTCAAAAATTTGAACAATATGCCGCTGAAATATCCATCGATACCACCTTCGTTTTGCAAATGGTGGAAGATGGCATCTACAAGAAATTTTATTTGGGTGGGGAAAATCTAGAAATTCGAGCTGAAACCAAAGACGGCATCATGCATGGCAAATATGAAGAGTTTTACCCAACCGGAAATATTAAAGTTGACGGTAAGTACCGAAAAGGTAGGAAGGATGGACGGTGGAAGTATTATACCGAAGAGGGGGATGTGGATAGTAAGGAGCACTATTGATTTCGCTACTGTCCCAAACTCAAAATATTGGCCATAAGGCGGTATGAACCGGGTACACCGGCGGGTAGTTCTCTGAAAAAGGATAAACCAGTATACACGAAATACCCCTTCCCATATTGAGCAATAAGCAAGCTGCTGTTTAAATTGTCTTCTCCAGTATCGTTCATACCCAAAACGGCTTTGTACTTCGCATCAAAAGTATCCGGAAAATAAAGACCCCGCTCTTGAACCCAGTTGTCAAAATCTGCTTGTGTAAGCTTGTTGGGCTTGTTTAATACCGGATGATCAGGCAATAAAAAGCGGACTTCGGCATTTTCTTCGGTTACCCTGTTGTGCGACAAATGGATTGGATACGGCCCAATGCTGTCTACTTTCAATCGGTGCGAAGTGTTGTATTGCATAACCAAGGTACCCCCGTTGTTAACATAAAGCATCAGCGAACTGTAACACGAGTTAATGTTTTCCAGCGTATTTAAGGCCCTAATTCCCAGCATAATGGCATGAAATTCGTCCAGTTTGTTCTGATTTATATCATCCGTTGTGAGCAACGTAACTTGGTATCCCATTTCCATCAAAGATTCGGGAACTTTATCTCCAGCTCCCACTACATAACCCACCTTATTGCCTTTTATTTGGATGTTAAGCTTGGTGAGCTTTGCTTCGGCGGTAGGAAACATTGCCCAATTGGGAATGTGATCGTAGGCAAGCTTTTGTACCCCTGTGGCATATACATTGGTATTTGTTTTGAAAATGGCCTTAACTACTTCATTCCCAATAGACTGGCCAGACGTAGAAACTTTGAAGACGAAAAACTTTTGATCGTTGGCCGCCAGGTTGTTAACTTTAAAGAATCTTGGCTCAGAGACATAGCCCTTTGGCAAGATTAGCTCCACATACCCGTTCAAGACGACTCCAGAAATTAAGTTAACTCGCAGCTCTTTGGGTTTCGAATCCGCAAAGATGTACACGTCCTTCTCTAAGTTTACCATGGCATGTGGCTGCACAATAATGGGTTGGATCAATTGCCCCTTTACCGGATCTGTGGTTGAAAAGTAGATGGGCAAGTTCAATTCTATTTTCTCACCATCCACCAAACACTCCACTGTAAACACAAAGGGATACGTTCCCATGGCTTGCCCACGCTGCAGCTGATTACTGGTGCCATACATTCCTGCACTTTGCTCTTCGGATAGCCAATACGGCTGACTCATCGTTAAATCGCTGGGAATCGTAAGTTTAAATTGCAGTGAAACATGACCTTCCTTTACGGCAGGTATTGATGGAGCGTTGGTCATTTTACTCAATATGCCCGTTACTTTGAAGCCCAAATAGGCTGCATGACTGGCAATGTTAACATCAACATCAATCACTTGGCCGGATGTAACAAATTGCTCCTTAACAAATGCAGTAGCTTCATAACCAAGGCATTGCATGATAATATCGTCCAGCAGTTGTTTCTTTTTATGTATGAATGGGTCATCATCAAGACCATTGAGCGATCGTTTGAGTTTCAACAATTCCGGAAGAGACGCCGCTGGGTTAGTATCATTAAATTTTGAGATGAGCTTAGTAAGGCTTTTCTCAATGCTTTTTTGACCATACCGTTGCGTCCAAGAAGTAGGAATGTTACTCCAAATGTCTTCTCCGTCTTTTTGGAATCCTTTCAAATGTTCCAAATATTCGATTTGCTCACCAATCACGGGTGCACTGCCAAAGCCCTGGCTTTTGTGCTTACTTCTGCTGGCCGCAGAAATATGACTGCATGTTGTTCCCAGCGTGGGCAAAAATGCATTGGCATCAATGCGGTAGTACTTATCGGGATCGAGCGCTACTTGAGCATCCATCTTTTCAACACTGCCATAAAACCAATAGCTGGTGTTCCAAACAATTTTTATGGCTTGCCAAATTTCCACAAACTCCAATTGTTCTGGGAATCGATTTGGGTCGGCGGCTGCATCAAAGGCTTCTAGCGCCAATTGCGCAGATGCAGTGTGATGTCCGTGAGTAGGTCGATTCGGATTTTCTTCGGGCGAAAACCGGGTTATGATTACATCGGGGCGGGTGTTTCGAATTACCCAAACCACATCTGATAATACTTCTTCTTTCGACCAAAAATTAAAGGTTTCTGCAGGAGTTTTAGAGTAGCCAAAATCGATTGCTCGAGTAAAATATTGGCTCGCGCCATCCAACTTTCGAGCCTCCAACAACTCATTGGTGCGAATCAACCCTAAACCCGGACCGATTTCTGTGCCAATTAAATTTTGTCCGCCATCTCCTCGAGTTAAACTCAAATAAGATACATCAACGCGTTCCTCCTTGGTTAAATATGCGATCAATCGCGTATTCTCATCGTCCGGATGAGCCGCAATGTATAACACCGAACCTAGGTTTTGCATCCGCTTTACGTTGTGCACTATTTGTGAGGCTGGAACTGGATTTTGAGCAGAGCTCAATAAAGAAAATCCAACCAAAAGCAAGCTTGTAAAAAGCCGACCTTTAATTGAGAAATATAGGGTGTGAAGATTTTTCATTCGATTTGTAAATATGTGCGCGAATTTAAGCTTCTACGCTTTTAACTGGAGTGTGCTTAATCCTTTGAATTCAAGGAAGCTATAAACTTAGGCATGCAACCCACTAGGATTTGAAAGAGATCTTCGAAATCCGACAAATCACCGTAATATGGATCGGGCACATCGGTATTTGGATGTTGAGCATCGAATTGCCTCATTTTGAATACCTTACAACTTGAATGTTTGGGCATGATCTCTAAAATGTCGTTGTAATTACGTTCATCCATGGCAACGAGGACATCAAATTCGGCAAAGTGCTCTTTCGTTAACTTTTGAGCTCTGCTTTCAATTTCAACTCCATTTTGGCTTGCAACGTCGAGTGTTCTTACATCTGGCCTTGAACCGATGTGGTAACCGGCCGTTCCTGCGCTTTCGGCATAGAGCTGTTCTTCCAAATCCATTTCTTCAACCATGTGATTGAACAAGCCTTCCGCCAGCGGTGAGCGGCATATGTTGCCAAGGCAAACAAACAGAACCTTTTGTTTCATTGGTCAATGATATCGATTTTTTTCATATGCATGCCCGTCATTTTAGTTGGTAACCTGAGTTCAAAATATGAATCGAACTCAGGTAACGAAGAACATTAGATTTAATACTTTCGAAGGATGGCGAAACCAATGTCGTCTAATTCATTTCACAATGCTTAAGAACCCGTTTCCAAAACTCGATTCGTTTCCATACATTTCGCTTGCTGATATGGACGATGTTGCATTGATGAAGCGCGTTGATACCAAGTTTATTCTTTCTCGTTCCAAGCTCAACTCCATACTAAAAGAGCTTGCATCGGATTATTCCATTTTGGAGATTAATCACGAACGCTTGATGCATTACCACACTCGATATTTCGATACGAATGAGCGTCAGTTTTATTTTGACCATCACAATAGACGGGCCAAAAGAACTAAGATTCGCATCCGAACCTATACGGCATCTAACCTGCACTTTCTTGAAATAAAACGCAAGAATGTAAAAGGACAAACCAATAAGACTCGGATTAGGGTAGCTGCCAATGAAACTCAGTTAAGCCAGGCAGCAAGTGCATTTATTGCGCAAAGCGATATAAACCATTTGAACCTTTCAGCCACCTTAGAAAATTCGTTTGATCGATTTACCTTGGTTAATACGGCGCGAACAGAACGAGTAACCATTGATCTGAATTTGACGTACAACGAGCGCACATTTAACGATGATTTGGTAATCATTGAACTTAAGCAAAAACGCTATAATCGGATGAGCCCACTTGCGCAGGCCTTAAAGCGGCACAGGATATACCCCGGAAGCATTAGCAAATATTGTATGGGAGTGGCCTTTCTCAATCCCAACTTTAAACAAAATAACTTTAAAACAAAATTTCGTTCAATTAACAAAATAACTTCAACATAATATGGACTTTCTTGGCATACCTCTTTTTGATGATGACTTTTATAAGATGATGTTTCGCTTTGCGCTGAACATGTTTTTTTTGAGTCTCATCATCCGATACCTCTATTTTAATACGACTCGTCGCAAAGACTACCTTTTTACCTATTTTATGATTGGAATCATGGTATTCTTTTTGTGTTTTACCTTGAAAAAATACGAGCTGGACCTCGGAATGGCACTCGGACTTTTTGCCATTTTTGGCATCATTCGATATCGAACCAACTCGATCGATATAAAAGAAATGACCTACCTCTTTGTGGTTATTGGCGTATCGGTAATCAACTCCTTGGCCAACCAAAAAATGAGTTATGCCGAAATTGTGGGTGCTAACACGGCCATCTTTTTGGCCTTGTTCATCATTGAGCGCAAGTGGTTGGTTAAAAATGTTTCAACCAAAGAAATTCAATACGAACTAATTGAAAACATAAAGCCCGAAAATCATGAATTGCTTAAAGCAGATTTAGAAAATCGTACAGGTCTTACCATCAACTCGATCGTTGTTGGAGACGTCGATTTCTTGAAAGATTCTGCATCCATTCACATTACGTATTTCACGAATCAATGAGATTGCTAAATTTTAAATTATTAATAATCAGCGTTTTAATCTTGATTTCGGCGCTTAATTCAACAGCCCAAAACGGCACCTATGTTACAGTGCAAGATCTCGAACTATGGAGCGCCGTTGAGGTTAAGTACAAGTTGAACAAGCGTTGGTCGTTTCAGTTGGAAGAACAATGGAGATTAAAAGACAACGCCCGCATAACCGATCAATACTTTACCGAACTGAGTGCTACACGTACCTTCAAAAAGAAGCTCTTTGTTACGATTGGTGGAAGATACATTGGTGAAAACGACAATGTTGGAAAGATCCAAGGCTATGAAAACCACCTGCGCTGGATGTTTGATCTGGGGTATAAACAAAAAATGAATCGATTTGAGCTTCAAGGCCGTGTGCGGTATCAAACTAAAAACGAACTCGGCATTTCTAAAGAGGAAGGGGATCTGGCTGATAATACTTTGCGATTTAAACTGGCGAGCGAGTACAATATTCCGAAATGGAAGTTCGACCCTGAATTGAGTGGAGAAATTTTTAGAGATGTATCCGACTTAAAGGATTTTTCGAAATTTCGATTTACGGTTGGAACCTCATATTCATTCAAGAAACTGGGTAAACTGGCGGCGTTTTACCGACTGGAAAAGCAGCTCAATACTACATATCCAAAGACTACGAACATCGTTGCTGTAAAATACGCATACACCTTTAAACACAAGAAAAATGACAAATAAAATTCAAATTTTACTGCTATTAATTGTTGGAAGTCAGCTGCTTAACTCCTGCAAGAAAGAAGTTTTCATACCATCCGACGAAAGCAATCCGCTCTCGGATTGGACAACGGCAACCCACTCAAATAATGTGGACCCAAACTATGATGTGGTATTCGAAGCTGGTGTGGTTAACCGCATCGACTTGGTTTTTACGGCCGATGAATGGGCCGATATGCAAACGGATTTAGCCGATGTTCTAAGTAAATCAGCGGGTGGGCCAGGCGGAAGTTTTTCGGATCAAACACCTTTATACTTCGCGGCGGATTTCTTTTTTAATGGCAAACAGTGGTACAACGTTGGAGTGCGTTATAAAGGTAACTCGAGTTTAGAATCGGCCAGTAAGTCGAACATTGGCAAGCTTCCTCTGCGATTGGATTTTGATCGCTTTGAAACTGAATTCCCCGAAATAACAAATCAACGATTTTACGGCTTTAAAGAACTTTCGCTTGGCAACAATTTCAAAGATTTATCACTCATGCGCGAAAAATCGGCTTGCGATCTTTATCGAAGTTTTGGCGTACCTGCCGTGCAAAGCACCTTTGTAGAAATATACATCGATCGAGGAAACGGTGCCGAATATTTTGGTCTATACGCCTTAAATGAGATCGTATTTGATACCTTTCTGAAAAACTACTTTGGAAGCAAAACAGGTAATTGTTACAAACCGGATGGTGATGGTGCAACCTTTTCGACCAGTGGCTTTACGTTAGATGACTTTGAGCTAAAAACCAATGAATTGGCTGGAGATAAGTCGGACGTGCAAGCCTTATACAATGCGTTACAAGCTTCTTCTAGAACCAGCAACCCTACGCAATGGAAAAAGGATTTGGAAGCCGTATTTGATGTAGATGGGTTTTTAAAATACTTGGCGGTGAACAATACGATTCAAAACTGGGATACGTATGGCAACATGACCCACAACTACTACTTGTACAATGATCCGAAAGACAAACGGTTAAAATGGATCGTTTGGGATAATAACGAAGCCTTTTCATCGGGTGGAGGGCGGTCTACAGCCCTATCATTTGGCATGAGTGAGGTGGGAACGGGTTGGCCGCTGATTAACTACATCATTGCGGATGCAAGCTATTTGGCCACGTATAAAGCACACATCAAAAGTTTCGTTGAAACCACTTTTACCGTCGATAAAATGAATACCATTTACACCGATCAACAAAGCTTGCTAACAGCTTCGGCAACCGCAGAACAAAGTGGCTACACTTTTTTGAATGGAGTGGCGAGTTTTAATACCGCGGTTTCTACTTTAAAATCGCATTGTTCTACTCGGGTTTCTGGTGCGAATGCCTTTGTGAATTGACTAGATCCCACTATTCCTTTTCAAGCCATGCCTTTGCCATTCTCATTGAAGATCGCATTTGGCGTTGGAAGAAAATGCGTATAACGGGTTTGAGCAACCCAACCATGATTCCAGATTTAAGTATGAGAGCGTTCGTTTGAGACCATTCCGTTCCTCCATTCTTTGGCTCGTAGTTCCACGAACCACCACCACCCGCCAAAAGCCAAGAATCGCTGGCAATGATGGCCAAGCTTGTTTTTGTTGGTCGATCATCGAGTTTATACTGAAAGCGAAGCTTTTGTTTTCCTTTTAGCTTCAACTCCACAATTCGATTTGGCGTTTCTTCGATAATTTTGATCGAGCGTACCGCCTTATCCCACTTAGTTCGTTGGTGATAGTCTTGGGTGAAATCCCAAACCATACCAGGTTTTCGGTTAATGAAGATGGACGCTGAAATGGTAATGGAGTTTTTCATTGAGCTATCGCAGGTACATAAATTTCACGATCATTCCGAATACTAACAAAGCTACGTTAAGAATGCTTCCTTTTCGCACACTTATTTTTTGTTTAAATATGCCCACGGCTATCCGAATTCCGATGGCGCCAAGCACCACTTCTAAAAATAAAATCCAATCGGGAATCATCATAAAAAAGTCAAGATTCGTGAAATGGTATCTGTAATAGTCGAAACAACTGCCAAATATCCAGTAGGCGTTGACTATAAACCTGAGTTCGATTCATATTTTGAATTCAGAACGCTTGCCGACAGTGAGTTTCGAGTAAAAATTGCGAAGACAGGGCGGGCCCTTTCGAGTAATTTTTACGATGAAAATCGCTTTTCACAAGTGAAATGCGAGCTTTTGCATAAGAAACCCAATTAGCTTCGTTGAAAGTAGTCGGTTTATAACTATAAACCTTCCTGTTTTCGCCTCACTACTTGGCCTCTATCCAAATCTGAATTTTAAAAGATTAATCGAACTCAGGTTATAAAGAGGATGGTGGAGGTTAGGGTGTTATCCTTCATTATATCGAGTTTTAAAAATTGTAGAATCGGATTTGTATTTCGTAGAACTCTGTTTATTCATGCTATTGAATATGCTTCCCTAGAAAATAAGTCCTTCTTATATTTCAGCCTTTACCTTCGTCAAGGAGTTATTCAAACTTTTGAGACCACCTTCAACTTACTAACCATGGCGTCTTGGTGCTGGAGGTTACTCTTCTCCTGCATCCTCCAAAAAATCCAACAAACCAGCAACATAACTGTCTTTCCACCCTTCCGAAAAATCTTCATAATCATCGTCTGGTATGTTGGTATGTCGTATTTCTAAAGATGTGCCTTTTTTGTGTTCGTGCATAATGAGGGTTACAATGGAAGGCTCTTCTTGCTCGCCGAAATACCATTGTTGCACCACCTTGGCGTTTTCTTCGAACTCGAGGTTTTTACCACAAATGCTTCCATCCCACAAACTAAACTCTGTGTCGGGTACGGCCTCCATCTCGGCTGGATCCCCCGTCCAAAGCTCCAAACTCTTTTGGTTAGTAATAGCCATGTATACCTCTTCTGGAGGCGACTTGATGATAAAATACCCTTTAAAATCCTTCATGGTTCAATATTAAATAAAATGGCTGGTAATCGCTGATTCTATTGCATTGTGCGTACTACCAAGTTCTGATTCAATTGTGTTTTCGTTGTGATACGAAATATATGACATCCTCGAATATCCAGTAGAAGCGGGCTTCATTTTAACTTTAAGTTGATTGTCGCTTAGGGCTCGTGCCGCCCAAACGCTGAATGTCTTGATCTGGTCAAGCTTTGCTTCGTTCAGGCTGGCAAGCCCAAAGCGAAGAATGGTTGACTATTAAAAGCACAAAAAAAGCGGTGCAAAACACCGCTTTTCAATATCATATATTCAATACCGTCTTTATTTAGCCACAGCATAGCGCTTGGCCACTTCTTCCCAATTAACCACATTCCAAAAAGCGGAGATGTAATCGGGTCTTCGGTTTTGATAGTTCAAGTAATAGGCATGCTCCCAAACATCCAATCCAAGAATTGGGGTTCCAGCACATCCAAAGCCCATTACCGGGTTGTCTTGATTTGCGGTTGAGCAAACACAAAGCTTGCCTTCGCAAATGCATAACCAAGCCCATCCAGATCCAAACTGTGTAGCCGCTGCATTCGAAAACGCTTCTTTAAAGGCATCAAAGCTTCCAAAAGTCGCATTGATGTCATCGGCTAAAGCGCCTGTTGGGGCTCCTCCTCCGTTTGGTGACATGCTGGCCCAAAACATCGCGTGGTTGAAGTGCCCACCGCCGTTGTTTCGCACAGCACCGTTGCTGTGATGATTCTTTAATAAGTCCTCGAGCGACTTGCCCGCCATATCGGTTCCTTCCACTGCAGCGTTTAATTTGGCTACATAGCCAGCATGGTGCTTGCCGTGGTGAATTTCCATCGTTTTGGTATCGATATTTGGTTCAAGTGCGTTGGTTGCATACGTTAATGCGGGTAATTCAAATGCCATAATCTTTTGTTTTTAGGAGTTGTTGTTCGACAAAATTATCTATTTCCTTTACTTAGTTAAGGTTTAATCACTAAAATTGTTTGATTATCTTCCATAAAGAAAACTTATATGTCTATTGATGAAATCATTCGTAATCGGCGGTCCGTTTACACCGCACAGCTTTCTGGAGGGCGGATCGAAAAAGAAGTAATTTGGAACTTGCTCGAAAACGCCAATTGGGCGCCCAACCACTATCACACTGAGCCCTGGCGTTTTATTGTTTTTGATCCGGATGGCGGGGTAAAAAGTTTGATGAACTTTATGGCGAACTTGTACGAGAAGACAACACTTCCCGCAAACTTCAAACCGCAGAAGTTGGAAAAGTACCATGCTCGAATCCAGCAAGTTTCGCATGTAATTGCCATTGTAATGGAAAATAGTTACAAACCCGGCTTACCCCAAGTAGAAGAAGTGGCCGCCACTGCTTGTGCCGTTCAAAACCTTTGGCTCACTTTGAGCAAGTACCCCAACTTGGGTGGATATTGGAGCTCTGGCGCACTGGTCTATACACCACAAATGGCCAAGTTTTTGGGTCTCAGTGAAAATCAACAATGTTTGGGCTTCTTTTATTTAGGTGTGTTGGATGCAACCAAACCCGTGGCCCAATCGCATCGAAAACCCATACAGGATAAGGTAGAATGGAGATAAGATAAACTATGATTTTAATACGCACTATTATTTCGTTTCTAAAAGACAAGGAATACCGCGACCTTGTTTTCACAAGCCTTTTAGTTATTTGCGTGGGAACTGCTACCTATCACTATGTAGAAGAATGGCGTTGGTTAGACTCCCTTTACTTTAGCGTAATTACCTTAACCACTGTTGGTTATGGAGATTTTACACCCCAAACCGATGCCGGTAAAATTTTTACAATGTTTTACATTGTTATTGGAATTGGCATCATTTTGAGCTTTGTGGAAGCCGTTTACCTGCACTTTAAACCAAATACCAATGCCCGAGGAAATGGGATGGTCGGCAAGATTAAAAACCGCAAAATAGACAAAGAATGAGGGTGGTTGTTCAACGAGTTTTAGAAGCCTCGGTAAGGGTTGATGGTCAAGTAGTTGGCCAGATTGACAACGGCCTCCTTCTCTTGGTTGGAATTGGGAATGGCGATGATGCGTCGGATTTGGAATGGATGGCCAAGAAGGTGATGAATATGCGCATTTTTAACGATGACCAAGGTGTAATGAACTGCTCGGTTTTAGATTGCAAAGGCGGTCTTTTGGCGGTTAGCCAGTTTACCTTACAAGCCTCCACCAAAAAAGGAAATCGTCCGTCGTACATCAATGCTGCACCACCGCAAATTGCAAAACCACTCTTTGATGAGTTTGTTAATATGCTGGCAACCACGGTAAATAAAACCGTTGAAACTGGGGTTTTTGGCGCTGACATGAAGGTTGGTTTGGTGAACGATGGTCCGGTAACGATTTTGTTGGATTCGAAAAATAAGATTTGATTCTTTGTTTGGCAAAAGCGCTCATTCGTTTATAGTCTAGTGAGTCTTCTGCTTTTACGTAAATCTAACCCTCTGTGCAATTTATTTCATATCAAACGTTGTTAGTTTATTCAATTCCCTATTTTGCATATCTAATCTTCAACCCTAACTGAAAATCTTCAATTAAAACACCTATGAACCCCAACCTTTCTAAAACACCATACCTCTTTATTGGTCTTTTGATCTTTCTTGCCAATATGGTTCAAGCACAAAACAATACACCAAAAAAATACCCCGCCCTGCTGTGGGAAATAACCGGAAATGGGTTGGAAAAGCCTTCCTACCTCTATGGCACAATGCATGTAAGCAATAAAATTGCCTTTCACTTGGGCGATACCTTTTTTATGGCCCTTAAAAATTGCGATATGGTAGCGCTAGAAAGTGACCCCAGTTTTTGGCTGGATGAAATGCTCGATTCAATATACCTAGAGGAAAACGGAGGCTTATATCGTCGACAAAACTACCACCGCGATTTTTATAGAGATGCCTTTAATATTGAAGAAATAGATAAAAAAACGCTCTCTTCTAGCCTTACGATGAGCAGCCGAATGATGAATGGTATGTTGTACCGAAATTCGAACTACAACGCTGATTTTGAGGAAGAAACGTATCTAGACATGTACATCTTTCAAGCGGGGAAGAAACTGAATAAAACCGTGATTGGCTTGGAAGACTTTCTGGAAGCTGATCGTTTGGTTCGTCAATCCAACATACCGGATGAAGACGCTGATGATCAACCACGAAACAAAGATTATAGGAAGATCATTAAGCAGGGTAAAAGTCCAGGCGAAATGTTGGAAGATGCCTACCGCAATGAAGATTTAGACATGGTGGATTCGATTCAGCGCATTATGAGCCCCTCTAAAAATCACCAAAAATTTATGCTGCACGATCGCAATGTGATCATGGCGCATCGCATGGACTCCATCATACAAGAAAACAAAAGCCTTTTTTCTGGAATTGGTGCGGCGCATTTGGCTGGGAATATGGGTGTTATTGAACTCATGAGAGCAAAAGGATATACTATGCGCCCGGTGGTTCGGAAGATTAACCAATACAGCAAGGATTTTAGAGATACCCTCGAAAAAACCTACGTGAAACTGCCCTTACATACCTTTTCTACACCCGATGGTTGGATATCGGTTGACCTTCCAAACAAGATGTATTCCTTTCCATCCTTCGATAATTACAAAATGTATTTTTATCCAGAAATGTCGAACGGAACCAATTACTCGCTTACCCGTTTACGGCACCGCGGACCCATGGTTAATCAATCGAAAGAATACATTAAAAAACGAATCGACAGCTTGCTGTATGAAAACATACCCGGCAAAATTATAGTGCAAAACGAAATAGTGCGCAATGGTTATCCGGGGTTCGACATTATTAACCGTACTAAGAAGAGCGATTATGAACGATATCTAATTCTAGTAACCCCACTCGAAGTAATCATATTTAAGGTAGGTGGAACCCTCGATTACATCATTGACAACAACAACTTAGATGACGTTTTTTCCTCATTCACCGTTCAAAATAAACCCAACATCTCTCAAACCTTCCACTCAAAATATGGCTTTGATGTTGAGATAAAAGGAACGCCAATTTGTGAAGAGAAAGACAACAACTTGGATGCAATGATTGGAAATGAAGTATTTATAGAAAGCATGGATGCCGACAGCAATTACTTCTGCATACGCCGAACAAGCCTACATGATTTCAACTACATCGAAGAAGATACTTTTGAGCTCTCTTACATCGCGAATCAATTTCAGGATCTGCGAAAATTGAAGGAACGTTCGCGAGAACTTACTCGCTTTAAGGGGTATCCGGCAATCAAAACGAGCTGTTCGGATTCTTTGCGCTTTGTTCACAGCTTGTACTTCATCGATGGGCCACGATATTATCAAATGCTGGCCAAAACCAATGACAGCATATGGCCCGAAGCTTATTTCTCTTCGTTTACAAAAACGGAGGCCATACAATTGCGACCAAATAGAATCTACACTGACACGAGCTCAGGTTATTCGGTATCCACCAATACCAAACCTGCCGGATACCGGAGTTTCGACTTGTACGACATTAAAAAAGAGCAGAAGAAAAAGAAGGAAGAAGATCGAGGATATGAAGGCGAATATGAGAATTGGGCCTTTTGCGACTTATTATCAGATCAACAAATGAGTTTAACCTATCGGAAATTTTCGAGGTATTACTACTATCCAAGCTACGACTCCTTGTGGCGAACGTACAAAACCTTTTACAAGAATCGCGACATGGTGCTTTCCAATATGAAGATTAGCACTGATTCTTCACATTTTAGCTATACCCTATCTGATACCAATAGCGTGCGAGCCATCCTCTACAATCAAAAAATACACGGCAATACCATGTATGGCTACATCTACATTAAAGATACTACTCAAAAAGAAAACAACCCTTTCATCAACGAATTTATTGCGAGTTTCAAACCCATAAACGGCGCCTATTCAGGATTGGCTTTTAATGAAAACAAAGCGGGTTTGTTCTTCGACGACTTACTGGGCACGGACAGTCTAGCCCGCGAATACGCTTTGAGCTCACTTTCGGCCATTAGCTTTAAAGACGAACATGCTCCGCAAATAATTAGTGTTATTGAAACCTTCAAATACAAGAACTTTAACACCGAGAGCAAAACCACATTAATTCGAGAACTTGGGTATTTAAAGCACAAATTAATCGTTCCTTACCTCGATAAAGTATACCGTAGAAGTGTTGACACCGCAAGCATACAAACTGCTGTTTTGCGGGCCCTCGCTTACCAAAAAACGAAGTCGGCAGCTCGAAAGTTTAAAGAGCTTCTGGCCTACGAAACACCACTGGTTACCGAGTATGAGATAAAGCGCATGTTCAACCCAATAAGCGACAGCTTAGAACTGCATCGAGATTTATTCCCCTTCCTCTTGCAGTACACCTATTATCCAGAATACAAAACCAATGTGTACACCTTAATGGCTAACATGTTGGATAGTGGCATCTTTAAACCGAAACACTATAAGAAGTTTCGAAAAAACATTTTGAGGGAAGCCAAAGATCAAGTAAAGCGAAACATGGCTGGCAATACCAGTTCCAACAATAGAGATCGCTATCGTGATTATTCGAATGAATACTCAACAGAAGCTGATGCACCCTATATTGGCAGCTTCACAGACATTTACTATTACAACAAAATGCTCTTTCCGTATAAAAATGAAAAAGACGTGCAAGAGTACTTTAATCGAATTCGAAGATTGAACGACAAAACCGAGTTGCTCTCAAGTTCGCTGCAAATGTTGCAGAACACGCTTGATGTAAACGATTCCATTTGGGGGTATTATGCTTCAAAAGACGAACATCGCTACAACTTGTACACCGGCTTAAAGGCCATCGGGCAGCTTACGTATTATCCAGACTCCTTGCTGTCTCAAGAACACATGGCTCGGGCCATATTGTATCGCAACAAACCAATGGAAGATGAAGACAGCGTGCAATTTGTAAAGAAAATGGAAGCCCGTTTAAAAGGCCGAAAAGGGTACATCTATGTTTTTAAGCATAAAGACTCATACAACGAGAATGAATGGGAATATGACTACATCGGCTTGCAACCTCTTGATTCTATGGAGTATAACTTTAAATCTGACTTGAGTAGAAAGGGCATAGATTTCATAGACAATGAACTAATGGATAAGACCTTAAAAGAAGCCATTGAAGTAGTTATATATGAAGACCGGAAGCGGGTTAAAGGTAAAAATGGCAACAATCGATATGATTATTACAACGATTATTAGGTTTGAGCACAGACGTTGCTGGGTTGGATGAAATGACGTTGAAGCGTTTCCTTTTAACCTGAGTTCGATTCATATTTTGAATTCAGATCGCTTGTGAACAGTGAGTTTCGAGTAAAAATTGCGAAGACAGGGCGGGCCCTTTCGAGTAATTTTTACGATGAAAATCGCTTTTCAAAAGTGTAAAGCGGACTTTTGTATATAAAACCCTATTAGCT
>JBLHHI010000072.1:0-16836 GCA_047614125.1 Bacteroidia bacterium
CAATCTAGTGTAATGGTTCGGTCGCAATCATTTAGTTCGCCAACAAGTACCATAGGACTGTGAGGCATAGAAATGGTTGAGAATATACCACAGCTATCGAAGGCAGATAATGTTATTCGTATTGCTGTTTTTGGATTGTGCTTGTTGTACACAAACGACGTGGCGTTTGTGTCAGAAAGAGTACTGTTAATGTCGTTGGAGTTTTGATAAATTCGATAACCCATTACATCGGCTTCGGTGTTTTTAGTCCACCCAACGAGCAATTTTTGTGAGGCAAGATCAATGGATACGGAGTCGATTTGGTTTTTTGCTGGAGGTTCTATATCAATGCTTTGTGGTAAACTTTGTAAACTATCACTTCCATTACAAGCATAAAGCGTTTCAAAGTAAAACTTCCAATCGGGATTGGCGTTTGGTAATTTAACCTGAACGGATGAATTAGCGAGGACAAAAATTCGCTTTAGCATGGTCCACGAACCGGAGGCTTCTTTTGCATACAGATGATGTTCTACGAAAGAACCACAAGCATCCGTTGAAGAGCGATAATCGATGGTTGCCAATGAGTCTGAATTATTTAAACAAGCGCGTACGATGGTTACAGGCTCAGAAACGGCCATTGCTTCTGCAGTGATGAACAGAAAAACTAAATTTGCTAAGTATCTTCTCACGCTTTATCGGGTAACGAAAGCCCACATATTATGTTGCAAAGTACCATGATTAATCGCAGCTTATTGCGACCAGTACAGTATGTTTTACACGCAGCAAACATTGCTTAGTGTAACTTTTTGTACATACATGACTCCACATTTAGACAATTTTGCTGCCTGCTTGTTTTAATAAGAGCAAAAGTTTAAAAAATTTGCTGACCTTTGAGCCAACTAAAAAGAACGTTTTAAACAAGTTGTTGGGCGAAGTGATTCGTTGGCTGCTTGTGTTATTTATTTTTGCTTTATGAACGAAGAAGACAATAAGCGAGGTGATCAGCTTGAGAATGCAAATCATGGTAGGAACAAGTATTCAAACGAATCAAGCTACTCAAATGACGGATCTGGAGGGGAGAAACGCCGCCGCCGTCGAATAACTAGACCCGGCGGTTCGCCAACAAAAATTACTCAAGAACGTCCAGTAAAACAGGAGAAATCCGAAACGCAAGAGGTTCGTCTAAATAAATTTATCAGCAACTGCGGCGTTTGCAGCAGAAGAGACGCCGATGATTTGATTAAAACAGGGAAGGTTACGGTAAATGGAGAGGTTGTAACAACAATGGGCCACAAGGTTTTAAAAACGGATGTGGTATCTGTTGATGGGAAAGAGCTTTCGTTGGTTAAAAAAGTGTATGTGATGCTGAATAAGCCCAAAGACTATATTACAACAACCAACGACCCACAAGATCGAAAAACCGTTATGGACTTGGTAGGTGAAGTAGAAACGGAGCGGGTTTATCCGGTGGGAAGGCTGGATCGAAATACAACAGGTATTTTAATTTTCACCAACGATGGGGAAATTTCACAAAAATTAATGCACCCCAGTACAATCATTTCTAAAATATACTCGGTGCAACTGGGAGAACCCCTGCAAATGCGTCACTTCCAGAAAATCCAAAACGGAGTTACCCTATTTGATGGAGTAATGAAACCAGACAAAATAGCCTTTATTGACCCCAACGATTCAACAAAAATTGGTGTGGAAATACACAGCGGAAGAAATCGGGTGGTGCGAAGAATTTTTGAAGCACTGGGCTACGAAGTAGTTAAACTGGATCGAGTGGTTTACGCCGGTTTGGACAAAGGTGGATTGCAAAAAGGGAAATGGCGCTTGCTTACAGAGCGTGAAATATCTCATTTAAAGCGAGTTACAGGTATTAGATAAACTTAAATAGAAGACATGAAGAATTCGTTTAAATTTTTGGCCCTTGGTTTGTTTGTTCTTGCGTTTGGATGTAAAGAGCAACCGCCGTTCATTGACTATAATCCTCCTATCGTTTTGGCCAAAGACACGTGCTACATGGCCACCAACATTCCACAAAAGCAAGATAAGCGAGTGGTTGTCGAAGATATTTCTGGAGTGCGTTGCGTGAATTGCCCGCAAGCAGCAACGGCGGCTCACAACATAAAAGACAACAACCCAGACCGAGTAACCATTTTAACTCTTCACTCCAACGGCTTTTCCGCGTTCACACACCCATATTCCGACACTTTTAACACCTTGGAGGCAACCTTAATAATAGAACAACTTACCATAGGCACCATAGCAGGACTTCCAATTGGGGCGGTTCAACGAAAAATTTTTCCCGGCAAGTCGGGAACAGTAACCCCGTACGGCACTTGGGCTGGTTACGCTGCGTCGGAATTGTTGTTGAAGGCAGACGTAAACGTGGAACTCGATGTAATTACGGATAAACCCAATCGAAAGGTTACTGCAAATGTTAAATCGAGCTTCACATCAGCCAATGATACAGCAGTTTACCTCACCTTGATCTTGACAGAAAGTCACATCATTTCAGAACAAGATTCAAAAGACAGTTTGATAACGAGATATGAACACAACTTCATTCTGCGCAAAACCATCACACCTTACAACGGAATATTAATTTCTGATAAGGCCATTATGGGCCAAGTATGTGAAAAGGGTTTTGAATTCGAAATTCCAAAAAAATACAATTATGACAATTGCTCTGTTGTTGCACTTGTGCATCGAAGAGAGATTGGAAAGAATATTGAAATTCTTCAATCTGCGGAAGTGGAGCTTTAGGTCTTGTAAAACCTACTCAGGGATGCTAGCAGAGTCGCACAGATCTGATTTTAAAAACTTCTTAAAGCTCGAGCGAGCTCTTTCAAAAAACTCTATAGAAGCTTACCTGTCAGACCTTGATAAGTTTTTATTGTACTTAAATCAAAGCAAAACCACGTCCTTAGGCGGCTTAAAGATCAAGGATTTTCTGGAGTTTAACTCTTGGATGTCGGATCTAGGCTTAGGCGCTCGTTCACAAGCAAGAACTATTTCCGGTGTTAAATCATTTTTCAATTACTTAGAACTCGAGGAACGTATTAAACCAAATCCCACCCTCAATTGGGAAACCCCAAAGATTGGAATAAAACTTCCAGAAGTGCTTGAATTAGAAGAAATTGAATTGATAATTGGAAGTATTGATTTAAGTAAAGCTTCTGGTGAACGTGATAAAGCCATTCTAGAGGTATTATTTAGTTGTGGCCTGCGAATTTCCGAACTCATTAACCTTCGGCTGCAGGATTTATACCTTGAAGATGGGGTTGTAATGGTGGTTGGAAAAGGAAACAAACAGCGCCTGGTACCCATTGGTAAATCTGCAATTAAGCAAATAGAAATCTATCTTAATCTGGTGCGGGTTCATCAGCCAATTGTAAAGGTCGAATCGGGATATGTTTTTCTAAATCAACGAGGAAAAAGGCTCTCTCGGGTTTATGTTTTTAAACGCACTAAAGAGCTGGCCAAAATGGCTGGAATTGATAAGGTAGTGAGTCCCCATACCTTTAGGCACTCGTTCGCAACGTGCTTGGTAGAAGCAGGAGCGGACCTAAGGGCCGTTCAGCAAATGTTGGGGCACAAGTCAATTACAACTACAGAAATTTACACGCATTTAGACAAGGCATTTTTAAAAGAAGTTATTCAAACCTTTCACCCAAGATCGTAACTAAGATCAATTTAAATAGTGAACGTTGGTATACAAAACCACGGTGACTTCATTTGGCTAATATCACAACTCTTTCGTGTCTGCCAAATGCTGTTCCATCGAAATCCGTGGGTTAAAAGACGGGTTAACGTTAAGTTAAAGTACGTAAAGCTTATTGTTTTTTATTTCAACTTTTTTGCCAATCGGTAGGGGTAGATTGTCTCCTTTGTGGCCAAGTGGTGCATTGAAAAATACCGGGATGTTTCGATCTGTAAAGTAGTCAATAATGATTTCTTCCGCGGATTTTCCAAAGGGTACGGCATTGTCGTTCATGTCGGTCATTCCTCCAACTAGAACGCCGGAAAGTTCATCCAAAATACCATTTCGTTCAAGGTTCATCATCATTCGGTCGATGTGATATAAATACTCATCCAAATCCTCAAGAAATAATATCTTCTTTGAGAGCTGGCTTGCATTGATTGTGTTAGACCCGAGCAAGCTGTTTAACATTGACAAATTGCCCCCGTATAACTCTCCCTTGCAGGTACCGGGTATATTAAGCGGATGGCTGCTTAACGGATAACTCATCGAATTGCCAAAGACAAAGTGCTTTAAACACATGATCGATTTATTTTCTAGGTCGTCATGTGAAATATTAATTGGCATTGTGCAATGAAGTGTTGATATGTTGCAATGGGTGTAAAGGTGTAATAACAAGGCAGTTACGTCACTGTAACCCGCAACCCATTTTGGTTTTTCTCTAAAAGAATTGAGATTGAGCTTATCTAGAAGTTTAACGGTACCATATCCACCGCGTGCGCACCAGACCATATCTACAGATTCATCATCAAGGGCAGTTTGAAGATCTTCTAAACGGTTTTCCGCGGTTCCAGCAAACTGGTCAGCAATGTCAAATAAATGAGCCCCGAGACTTACGCGCAAACCCCACGATTCCAGGAGATTTATTGCCGGCTCAACGGCTTCTCGATCTATTTTTCGAGCGGTGGCCAAAATACGTACATGGCTTCCCTTTTTTAAATAGGGAGGAACGGTGGTTTTGTTCTTGTTTTGCATGCTGCTGCGGCAAGTTACAAGGAAGCTCGCAATATTTAAAGAATAAGGTTTGATTAAAACCAGAGTTCGGTTAATTCTTGCGGTTCAGAACGCTTGACAAGGTGAAATGCGAATGAAAATTGCGAGCTATTTTGAACGATTTTTATGAAGCAGATTGCTGTTGGCAAGTAGAAATGAGAAATTAGCTTTTTAATAAAGTCGCACAGTCTTCGTAATCAGTTCTTGGTTTATCCCGGTAAACCTTCAAACTGGATACTTCGACAATACAACGCAATAAAAATCTGAACATGTAAAGATTAATCAAACTCAGGTTTAATATTATCAATTAACTTCGCGACCAATTTAATGGGATTCACATCTTAAGAACAAAGTATGAATTTTGAACTTTCTGAAGAGCATTTGATGATTCGCGATGCTGCACGTGATTTTGCGATAGCAGAGTTGCTTCCGGGTGTTATTGAGCGGGATGACAAACAAAGGTTTCCGCTCGAACAAGTACGAAAAATGGGAGAACTGGGTTTTATGGGCCTAATGGTTGACCCCAAATATGGTGGGGCTGGAATGGACACGGTGTCGTACGTTTTGGCGATGGAGGAAATCTCCAAAATAGACGCCAGTGCATCGGTGGTTATGTCGGTGAACAACAGCTTGGTTTGCTGGGGACTGGAAACTTTTGGAAACGAAGAACAAAAGCAACAATTCTTAGTGCCATTGGCCAAAGGAGAAATACACGGTGCCTTTTGTCTTTCTGAGCCCGAAGCGGGATCTGATGCCACATCTCAACGCACTACGGCAATTGATATGGGTGACCATTATTTGTTGAATGGAACAAAGAACTGGATTACGAATGGCGGAACAGCCGATACTTTTTTGGTTATTGCTCAAACCGATGTTGAAAAAGGACATAAGGGTATTAATGCGCTGATTGTATCCAAAGATATGCCGGGCTTTGTGGTTGGCAAGAAAGAAGATAAATTGGGCATACGAGGATCGGATACGCATTCTATTATGTTTCAGGACGTTAAAGTGCCTAAAGAAAACAGAATAGGAGAGAACGGCTTTGGTTTTAAGTTTGCCATGAAGGTTCTTTCTGGAGGTAGAATAGGTATTGCGTCTCAAGCCTTGGGCATTGCCTCAGGTGCTTATGAGCGAGCCCTTCAATATTCGAAAGAAAGAAAGGCTTTTGGTACTGAAATAATGAATCATCAAGCCATTGCGTTTAAGTTGGCCGATATGGCAACCGAAATCGAATATTCTAGATTGCTGTGCTTCAAGGCCGCGTGGTTAAAAGACGAAGGAAAAGATTATGCTCGCGCCAGCAGTATGGCCAAGTTGGTTTCTTCCGAAACGGCAATGAAAACCACTGTTGAGGCAGTGCAGGTGCACGGTGGATACGGCTTTGTAAAAGAATACCACGTTGAACGATTAATGCGAGATGCTAAGATTACTCAGATTTATGAGGGAACTTCTGAAATTCAACGAGTTGTGATATCTAGAGATATCTTACGATAACAAACCAAACAAGCATTGAATTTAAAAAGGGGCTCCACATGGAACTCCTTTTTTGATGCTGATAAATTGTACGAACACAAAAAAAGCCACGCATTTCAAATGCGTGGCTTTCGGTTTTATTAAGCCGAACGTGAAAGTTCAGCTTTATCGTTAGTGAATTACTTCCACTTTTCGAGAAACACTTCCTAAATCAGATTGTATTTCAATGAAGTAAAAGCCATTTTTAATGTCCATCAAATCAATGTAGTGCCCGGAAGCATAAATACCATTTGATGTATAGATAAGATTTCCAACTAAATCATACATAGCAACATGCTTAATCATGTTTCCTCCTTCAAGTTTAACCATTACGCCGTTGTTGGCAGGGTTTGGGTAAACACTTGCCGGGAAAGCAGAAACAAGTCGAGTTGAAGCAAAATCTTCAGCGGTGTAATCGCCATTTGCAATAGCTACCCGTGGACACATATACCCCATAATGGTGTCGATGTATGCTCGTCCTTTTGCAGGTGACATATCTGGATTTGAAGTTAATGACAAGACGTGATTGCTTTTACCGGTCTGACCAACGTACGTAGCTAAAGGAGAAGTGGGATCCCACCACTGCCACGGACCTGCTTGATTTTGGAAAACCGAAGCCCCAGCCGTAACATCAATTGGGTATAAACCTTCTAAACCGGTATTTAATGTAATTGTTGTTTGTGAAGGATAAATGTAGTCGTAGGTTTTGCCGTATTTGGCTCGAGCCATTTTGGTATAGATGTCTTTTCCTGCAATGTCTTTAAACGCATCATTATTACCCAACTCAACAGCTTTTTTAATATAGAGGTTTGAACCTTGAACTTCAACCACAGCGGCACCTGTCGTAGGAACAATTACAATTCCTTCATCAAATGGCGCAAAAGGGTCTCTAATGCACTGGAATGCAAGCATTGGTTTGTCACCCGCTTCAATCCAAGAGGTGTCGGCCATGGCTCCACCAGCCGCAATGGTGATGGTTACTTCGGAAGATGTGGTCGATGGCAAATAAAGATTTACCAAACCTCTCGTTCCGTCAATAAGACCAACATTTGCTGTATCAATAACCGACTTACCGGCTGGAGTTAAGAACTTTGGAAGCTCAATCTCGGAGTAACTATCTAAGGTGGTATAAGCGTTTACGATGTAAGCACCGGTTCCTTCACCATAGAGTGCAATATTGTTGCTAATTCCATATGTATTTGCACCAGCGGCGTCATCCTTCAAATAAATAACACATTTTTTAACGTCATGAATGGCGCGATATACTGCGTTCAATAATGTTCCAGTACGTTCTACTTCTGTTGGAGCAATAGGGTTCCAACCAAGTCGGTAACTTGCCGAAACGGCAACATACCCTCTTCGCGCCCATTCTTTACAAAGAACAATGGCAGAACTGTCAACGCGGGTTCCAACTGGGGAGCCGTTAATTGGAGAAGGAAGGAAATTACCCGTGTGTAAGAAAATAATCACAGGGCGATCCGTTTTAGAATCAACCGAAGACTTTACTTTGTACACATCCATTTTGATGGCGGTCACTTTAACCGCAGTTGAAGTATCTGCAGGATTGTAATACGCTGCAGGAATAGGGTTTCCTAAGAATACTGCAGTTTTTAGGGCCGTAATATCTTTAGGCACCTTAGTGCTTTTCATATTACTGATCAGAAAATCGATGTTTGTTGCGTAGGTTATATTGGCTACGACCTCAACATCAGATTCGGCATAAATGGGGTCAACATATCGCATATTTTGTGCCTGCGAATTAGTTGACAAGCCTGCAAAAACACAGACGGTAATCAGATAAAGGTATGTTTTTTTCATTACTACTTATTTTGCGCTAATTTAATAATAATTTTTTGCTTGTGTTGCCTAAGTACGATTAATTATTTTGGCTTGGGTGGATCGAGTTGAACGGTTACCGACACGTAGGCCAAACGGCCAATATTGGGCCCGCCATATACTTGGTAATTTAGATTGTTGAATACGCCTCTGTTATCTTCCTTATTTCCATCAAACAAGGGCATAAGGCCCAACAAATTAGAACCACCAATTTTAACGGTGGTATGCTGTTTGATGAATTCGTAATTAACTTGAGCATCTACCATATCATAGGTAGGAACAAAGCCAGTAAACTGGGGTGACCCCTCAAAGGTGAAGCCTTGTATCCACTTGTAATTGATTCCAAAGCCAAACGACTCATCTTTTAAGAACGGAAGCTTAATTCTTCGACCACTGTAACCCAAATTAAATTTGTGCTCTGGGGTGTTAAACGCGGGAATGATGGGATCATCGGTCCCTTTCTTATTCAGCACATTCCAAGAATAATTTCCGGTTACCGCATATTTCTTGTAATAATAACTTAGGGTTATGGCAAAGCCTTGGGTGGTTACCACTTCTTTGGCATTGGCTGCAACTCTGTAAACTTGAATGGGGCCAGGCAATCGTGTGGCGGGATCAAACTTTGTATCCAAGCCAACATTATAGCCGATGAAATCTTGATAAAAGGTGAGGTAGTAGCTTCCATCAACAAAGAAGGAATTATCAAAAAGCGAACCCTTGTAGCCAATTTCAAAGGTTTTCGCCTTTTCGGGCCGAATGGCATCAACGCTAAAGTATTCAATGGTATCAATGTTTAATCCAGTTCTATAACTTGTGAAAGACGGAATGGTAATCAAAGAGTCAATTCCGTTCAGATTGCCCAGCAACAAGGCCCTTCCAACGTTGTAATATAAGTACTGATCTGCCAACGTTGGGTTTCGAATGGCTGAGGAAAATGAGGCTCTGAATGTACTCTTGCTGCTCTGCCGATAGATTAATGAAGCGGCGGGCGAAAACAGGAAGTCAAAGTTCTGATTTTTATCCAACCGGGCTGTGAAGTTGAATTTCAGTCGGTCATCTAAGAACCTTTTATCTGCCCCAACGTACAGCCCAAATTCATGATTTCTAATCACCACATCACCCGTATCTTTTAATATGGTTCCACGAGAATCCGGTCGATACAATCGTCCGCTTATTCCCGTGGTAAAGTCAATGTTGCTTGCCGAAAACGTATACTCACCATGCATGTGGTAAAGCGATGATCGATCGTAAAAACGCGTACCATTTTCTGTAAAAAGACTGCTTGTTATTACATTGAAAAGGCTGTCGAACCGAGCACTTCCCTCCATTGGGCGTGGCAAAGCACCAGCAGCCGTTGATGCATCAATAAAGCCGCGGTTTAAATCGTGCCAACCAACTAAGCTGTCTCGATACTTTTCTATAAAAGGATCGTAATAGTTTTCTGCCCAATTGTCAAAAGATCCGTGCGCGGTTGGGTTGTATTCAACATAGCCCGGTAGTTTTTTTACCTGACGAGCATAACTGTTTCCTCCCTGAACCCAAGCCGAACGGTATGCCGTAACCCAATCTATGTCTGTTTTGGACCGATCGTTTAGGCGAAATGCGGTGGATACAATGTCGTAGGTGTTGCCAGCATCTTCACCCGTGGTATACATTCTCAAGAAAAACTTGTCTTCTTTGCGAAGCTCAACCCGGTTTTGCCAAAATTTTATGTCTTGCAGCCGATATCGATTGTCGCCTTGATAAACCGTTGAACCACTGCTAAAGTTTAGTGCGTAGATCAACTCGAGGCTGTCTTTTATTTTATAGTGAATCGCCGTATTTAGCTTGAGATTTTCGGTGTGATAATCTACCAAGTCTTCTTCTTTGTACCCGGTTCGATGATAATACCCCAGTCCAGGATATTTTTGTTTAGTAGTGGATGAAACGGCATCATCGCTGGTCGAATACTCATCGCCATAAATATTAATGGCGTCGTAACCTCCAGGGTTGTCGGCGCCTACCTTGCTGGTCTCAGTTGGATTGTAATTTTTAGCCTCCCAGTCATTGGCCTGCATGTAAAACACTCCAATCTTAAATGCGAGGCGATCTTTGTCTCCGCCAAGTTTAAAGCCTTCTGCCCATCGAACGGCCAACTGGTTCAAGTTTCGCTCGCCACTCTTAACTTCTGCCGTTAATCCTTGATACATAAATGGGCTTTTGGTTTCCATGCTTATCACACCGTTAAAGGCGTTTGGACCGTAAAACGCACTGCTTGCTCCGGCAATAATGTCAACGCGCCGAATATCCAAATCACTGGCTCCCAAAAAGTTTCCCAACGAGAAATTTAATCCAGGAGATTGATTATCCACCCCATCAATAATTTGCAAGCTCCGAACGGGACTGGTGGAGTTAAAACCGCGCGTATTCACCACTCGAAAACCCAAGCTGGCCGCGGTTATATCAACCCCTTTTAAATTTCCGAGACTCTCGTAAAATGATGCCGCCGGTGCGTCTTGAATAGCTTTAATGCCCAACGACTCAACAGTTAAAGGCGACTCTTTCTGCTTTTCACTTACTCGATCTGCCTTAACTACTGCTGCGTTAAACGTTGTCGATTCTTCTTCCAAAATTATGGTTATGGGCTTAGACGCATCGGATATCGAAATCGTTTGTATTTCAAAGCCTTGATAGCTTATGGTTAATGATGTAGGAAGCTTGTCGACGGTTATTTCAAATTTGCCATCCGAGTCGGTGCCCGCTCCAATCGAAGTTCCCGTTATTACCACACCAGCCGCTTCGAGCGGGTTGTTGCTTAAGTCAACCACGGTTCCCCGTATGGTCTGTGCAAAACAGGTAGCACCAATGCCAAAATTAACCAAGAAGATTAAGATGGATTTGCGGCTGTTTGGTCTAGGATAATATGCCATAATTTCAAAGAACGTAAAAATAGGCCTTACTTAGAAAAGTATTTTGATTTTGTTTTAAAAGTGCATTTTTGAACAATGAATATGTACAAGATCAGCATTTGCGCCTTTTTTATTTTCATCACCATTTGTTCGTGTTCCAAAGAAAAGGAAAAAGACCCGTGGAATGGCCTGTGGAAAGTTGAATTGGTATTGGAAACAGACTCGGTAAAGCTGCCGTTTTTTTTAGAAATTGTTTCGAGCGATTCCGGGTACAAGGTGGCGGTTTGGAATGGAAACGAAATAATTGTTCACAACGATGTTCAGTTTAGTGGAGATTCAATGGTGCTTATTAGCCCATATTTCAACTCTGTTCTCCGAGGTAAGCGAATAAAAAACAAGATTTACGGCGCGTATGAAGACCTAAGTCGAGAAAGCTATTCAATTAAGTTCGTGGCTAAATACAATATTTCGGAACGTTTTGGATTTAATGGTGGGCTCACAAACGATGTGGATGGCATTTGGGAAACTTGGTTTGGAAGCAATGCCGAAGGGTACAGGGCCATTGGAATTTTTGAAACCGATTCGAATAGTACTAAAGGAACCTTTTTAACCGAAACGGGAGATTATCGATTTTTAGATGGCGGCTTTGGTGGCAACCAACTTAAACTTTCTACGTTTGATGGGGCGCATGCCTTTTTGTTTATGGCCGATTTGGATGGAGACACACTTCGAGGCAGGTTTTACAGTGGCAAGCATTATTCCGATACATTTAAGGCTTGGAGGAATGTGGATGCCAAGCTACAAAGTCCATACGAATTGTCGGAACTTGTAAACCCAAACGCCCCAATTGATTTTGCGTTTAAAAACCTTACGAACCAAGTTGTTTCTCTTCAAGATGAAAAATATAAAAATAAGCCAGTATTGGTCCAGCTTATGGGCAGTTGGTGCCCCAATTGTCTCGACGAAAGTGTCTACCTATCTGCGCAATATGATCAACTGCAAGCCCAAGGAATTGAGGTAGTTGCCTTGACTTTCGAAAAGGCTTCGTTTAAAGATGCGAAGCCAGTTTTGTCCAAACTTAAACACAACATAGAGATCCCGTACGAGGTACTCTATGCCGGTGTTGCCAACAAAGACAGCGCACAAATTTCCATTCCGTGGTTGAGTGAGATAAAGGCGTATCCAACCTTACTTTATTTGCGCGCCGATCACACGGTTTACAAAATACACACCGGTTTTTATGGACCGGGAACTGGAAAGTATTTTAGAGTGCAAGATGTGGAAATGAAAGAAGATTTCCGACTCTTGGGTTCGATGTAGCTAATCAAGCACAACCATTCCGTCTTCATTGTTTACCACGCTAAAAAAGCCGTAACCTCCCCCTTTTATGTTGGTGTTTGGGTTGGCTGGAGGCGAATCGAAGGGAGTTCCGGATCTGCCTTGCTGGATTTCCAACTCCACCAAGAACTCATAGTATTCTTTAGAAATGCTATACTGTTCTACAACAATGGTGTCGCCTGGCTCAAATTTAAACGGAAAGGGGCGCGGTAAAATGCCTTGACTCTGACCCTTAAGCGGATCATCTGGGTCGATGTTTAAATTAAAAAATGAAGACTCACGAAACTCATCCGTATCTAGGATGTACCCAAAACCGTCGCGAAGTGTATCATTTTGATAAATCTTCCACTGGTAGTAATCTCCGGGCGCTTCCACCTCTCCTGCTTTTTCAAAAACATACCACCCCGGTTCAATAAATAAGTTACCATCCGGTAACTCAAACGCCATCAACAATTGAAAGGTGTCTTGATATTTACACTTTTCCGAAGCAGTATAGACCTTACCATCCAGCTCAACTCGCAGCGTGTAGGAGTTGCCAATTACGCAGTGTTCTACCGTTTTAGAGCGGTAAACGCCAAAACTATCGTAGGCAAGTTCAACAATCTTACCTGTGTTTTCGGTAATGGTAACATCGGCTCTCGATGGATGCTTTATTGTACCTTGGTCAAAGTAAGGCTGTGAATAGCTTAGCTTAACCGCCCAATAGTTTTTTTTGTTCGAAATTTGAGATTCAATAACGATAAACGGATCTCCTTCCGGCACATTTAATTGAATCACTTTTTCGCATCCAACAGAACTAAACCCGACGAGTATTAGAAAAATATATAGGAATGGATTTCTTTTCATAGCTTTTTAGAATTCAAAATTCCAAGTGATTGATGGGATAATTTTAAAGAGCGTCACTTGTACCGCAACTTGATCTCCGGGTTTAACCCAGCTTAATGCTTCAACTTCATCAGCGGTGGCATCTCTAAAATAAACCGCGTAAGCATTTGCTCGATTATATAGGTTATATACCGAAAGGTTCCAGTTGCTTTTGTAGCGCTTACCCGGTTTAACTTTGTTTTGCCACGTTAAACCAATATCCGCTCGATGATAAGCTGGAAGCCTGTAATTATTGCGCTCACCGTAAAACGGATTCCATTTGCCGGCATAGAAGTACTTGCTAACAGGTGTTGTGTATGGCCTACCGGAGGTGTAAATAAAGGAAGCAGTTGCGCGTAACCTCGACAAAAGCTTACGTGAGTAAACCACCGAAACATTGTGACGGAGGTCAAAATTAGCAACATAGGGCTCATCGTTGTTTATGCCCTGTGTTTGGCGCATTGTACGAGCCAAGGTATACGATATAAAGCCCGTGTTTTTGCCGGAAGTTTTGCTCACAAAGAACTCGCTTCCATACGCCCAGCCATCACCAATTAAGAGTTCGCCATCCAGTTGACCGTTAAAAAACAATTCGGCACCATCCCTATAGTCCACTTGGTTTTGCATCCACTTATAATAAACCTCAAAGGATGTTTCCAAACCAATATCGAAGTTTTTGAACAAACCCGCAGATATTTGATCACCAATTTGAGGCTTTACATTTAGGTTGGAAGCAAACCACTGATCGGTTGGAAAGGCCGAGGCAGTATTTGACGCTTGCTGGATGTATTGATACGTGCGATTGTAAGATGTTTTGATAGCCAGATCGCTGGTTAAATTATAACTTATGGCTGCTCGTGGTTCCAACCCCCAATAGGTATTATAAATTTCACCTTTTGGATATTTTATTTCCACCGTTAGCGAATCAATTGGAACGTAATTTTTGTTTTTGGTGTACTGATATTCGGTGCCCCCAATGTTGGAGAAGGAAGACATTCGCAGCCCGTATCGAACGTTTAACCGTTTGCTAAACTTATACTCATGGTCTACATACACGGCACCTTCCAGAGCCTTTCTCTTTTCAATGACAAGATCATTTGGAATTGTTTCTCGAGTGGCGTCGTTAACGGCAGAAAAGGTTCCAGGGCTAAAGTTGTGATATGTTAGTTGTCCACCAAAACGCAGTGTGCTTTGTGGAGAGAGGTAGTACGAGAAATCAGGCTTTACGTAATAGTCTCGAATAGACTGGTCTAAGGCAAAGGAGGCATTTTCGGCAAATTCAAAATTAAAGCCGTAGTTAAAATCGCTGAAGACAAAGCTTGTATTTAAGAACAACTTTTTACTAAACACATGATTCCAGCGCAAGGTAGCCGTTGCATTTCCCCAATTAACACCAAAGAGGGAACCTAAGCCAAAAACATCTCGCCCAAAATATCCGCTTAAATAAATTTTGTCTTTATCCGAAAATTCATAGTTGGCCTTTAGGTTCAAATCGTAGAAATATAAGGTAGAACTGCGTGCCACCTCTGTTCCGGCTAAAGGCAAAAACACATCGGCATATGATCTGCGGCCGGCAATCATAAACGATGATTTGTCTTTGACAATGGGGCCCTCTAAGGTTAATCTGCTCGAAATGGTTCCTATTCCACCGGTTGCGGTGTAACGCTTATTGTTTCCGTCGTTCATCTTTATATCAATTAAAGAAGATAACCGCCCGCCGTATTGTGCTGGAATTCCGCCTTTATATACCTGAATATCTTTAATGGCATCGCCATTAAACACCGAGAAGAAGCCGAGTAGGTGGGACGCATTGTAAACCACGGCTTCATCCAACAAAATAAGATTCTGGTCTTGCGAGCCGCCACGAACATTAATTCCCGAATTTCCTTCGCCAGCAGACTGAATTCCGGGCAGAAGGGTGATTGTTTTTAAAACATCCACCTCGCCAAAAATTACTGGGATCTCCTTAATCGTTTTAATGTCAAGGCTAACTACTGAAATCTCTTTATCTTCAACCCTAGATTTGGATTTTATGAGCGCTTCTTTCAGCAAATTCAAATCTTCTCCAAGTTCCAAATTAAGGGTTGTGTCTTTATTTAAGTCAAGCCGTACTTCTTTTACATCGTATCCAACGTAAATAAATTGAATGGTATAACTGCCTTTTTCAAGGGTTAAGGAATAAAAGCCGTAGTTATTTGTGGAAGTACCCATTTGTTGGTCTTTTACCACAATGCTGGCACCGATGAGTTCTTCACCGCTTGAGGCATCTGAAATTAGGCCGCTAATTGAAAACCGTTGAGCCATGATGCCACTGGCGCTAAAAAGAACAAGAGCTAAGATTAGAAGGTAGTATTTCATGTTATATGAGTGCAAGTCTACAGTTGATCGAGCATAGAACGATACAGTAATTAGACTATATGACAGAAAAAAAGGATAAATGTTTTGGGTTACTTCAAATTTATTGAGGTTAATGCGGTTTCTTTGAACCAAGTGAATATAAAAAAGCACATTCCCAACACCCTCACGCTCTGCAATTTGTGTCTTGGCTTTTTGTCGATAACCGAATCCTCTCGCGGAGATTTTGTATGGGGCGCTCTTTTCATCTTTGCAGCTCTTATACCCGATTTTCTCGACGGCTTAGTAGCACGAGTGCTAAAAGTTGCTTCACCAATAGGTAAGGATTTAGACAGCTTGGCAGACATGGTCTCTTTTGGACTGGCCCCCGCCTTTCTCATTTTTCAATTTGGATCGAACAACACAGAACTCAGCGGTACTATTCTTAAATATTTGCCGGTATTATTTGCTGCTTTTGCTGCGCTTAGGTTGGCAAAATTCAACAACGACGAGCGGCAATCAGACGACTTTTACGGCTTAGCAACCCCATCGGCGAGTTTGTTTTTGGCTTCGCTTCCATTAATCTACGAACAGAACAAGTTTGATTTGGGATGGATTGCTATCCAAAGCACTACGCTTTGTATTTCTATAATTGTGTTGTCTGTGCTTATGGTTAGCAATGTTCGCCTGTTTTCATTAAAAGTGAAAAATCTCAAGTGGCGCGGGAATGAATATCGATACACCCTCCTTATTTTGGCCGTAATCTACTTCACGATTTTTGGATATTGGGGAATTCCCTTTTTAATAATAACCTACCTAATTCTTTCGCTATTTCGTAATTTTGCCGAATGAAGTTTAGAGCGGAAATAAGTGTAATGCCCCAAGAGGCTTTGTTGGATCCACAGGGTAAGGCGGTACATCAAAGTATGGCCACACTTGGCTTGATAGAAGTAACGAATGTACGCATCGGAAAAAGAATAGCCGTTGAACTAAATGCAACAAGCGAAACGGAAGCTACTGCCATGGTAGAAAGGGCCTGTAAGGAGCTTTTGGTTAACCAGGTGATGGAAGTTTATGAATATTCTTTAAAACCTGAGTTCGATTAATTTTTTAAAATACAGATTTGGATAGAGGCCAAGTAGTGAGGCGAAAACAGGAAGGTTTATAGTTATAAACCGACTGCTTTCAACGAAGCTAGTTGGGTTTCTAATACAAAAGCTCGCATTTCACTTGTGAAAAGCGATTTTCATCGTAAAAATTACTCGAAAGGGCCCGCCCTGTCTTCGAAATTTTTACTCGAAACTCACTGTCCACAAGCGTTCT
>JBLHHI010000073.1:0-16347 GCA_047614125.1 Bacteroidia bacterium
GGTTTACCCCGGTAAACCTACAAACAGGACGCTTCGACTATACAATTTTATAAAAATCTGAACCTGCAAATATTAATCGAACTCAGGTCTTTAAATTATGAACTGGCTGAATCACGTGGCATGGTGAACGTCGCCTAAGAAGTATAACTTACAAGTAGCTTTGTTTTCGAGTCTTATCTTTATGAAAAGGTGGCGTTTCCAACCGTGCTCTTACCTAATCGCCACCAGTAACTACATAATCTCAAAGAATGAATTCCTACATTGAATTTATTCGTAGTACGTATAAAAAGAAATGGAATTGAGAACCACTGCCAGATGATCATTCACCCCAACACCAAAAACACAATACCCGGAATCAAAAAAATTAAATCGCCGTACAATCGGTAGCGCTCTTTTTTAGCTACCTTTTCTTCGAACTGCATCAGGAACAACAAAACATTGAGCATCAGTAAGATGGATACCACCAAGGGAACGATTCCAGAAGCCTTGTTGGTGGCCACAAAGAGGTAAACGGTAAACAAGGTAAAGGCAAGTCCTAATGCGTTGTAAATTAGAACCTTAGACTTCTCTTTGCCAAGCCCTGTTGCCGATGTAAGCTGATTGTTTTTGGCATCACCCTCGAAATCGAAGTAGGAAAAGATGAGCAGGTTGCACAAGTTTAGCAATGCCATTACCACAACAATTGCGCTTGATTTCAGATCTAAATTGCCGTGTAAACCAGGAAGGATAACCATGCCATATACCGCTCCAACGGCTACAAATATTTCTTTAATCAATCCTTGAAGTCTTTTGAAAAAATGGGTAAAAATGAAATAAAGAAAAACCAAGGCCAATAGAACAGCTCCGGAAAACAGAATTATTCGTGGTAAAAACAAGAGTGATATCACACCGTTAAATACGGCCAAAGCTGCAAGAGCAGGCCAAAACTTAGATCGATGCTGGTGATGAATGACGTGGCGTAAAAACACAGCGCGTTCTTTTAAACGGTTTCCATCCAACAAATGATCTGCGGTGTAAATAAGCCAAACGGTAGATGCCAATACCCAATAGAACGTAAAACTGAGTTGTGCATTAAAGTATCGGCCAAAAAAGAAGGCGGTTGATACCGATCCAAGCACTACGGGAATGCTGAATATGTTTAAAAACTCGGTAGGACTTAGGTTGCCAAATGAGATGTTTTTATTGGAAGATTGGTTTGCACTGTCCATGCAAGCTGTGTTTAGGCTATGGCGATAACTTCGCTGGCTTCAGGAAAAACTCTTCGTATGCTGTCTTCAATTCCAGCTTTCATAGTAATGTGACTGATCTCGCAGCTGCCACAAGCGCCAAGAAGGCGGAGACTAACGACTAGGTTTTCATCAATATCAACCAATTCTACATTGCCACCATCGGCCTGTAAAAAGGGCCGAATATTATCAAGGGCGCTTTCAATCTTGCCTACAACTTCTTCTTTATTCACGCGGATTTGTATTGAGTTTCGAAGGTAGGTTATTTTGAGCTTTGTTGCATGCTGTTTCGCATAGCCATTTGTCGGGCAACTTCTCCAGCTAAATGGTTGTACGCCACAGTGGCAAGTTCGTCGGTTGCGGGAATGCTTTGTCCAGCGTCGCTCATTTGACGTATTGTTTCCGTAAAAGGTATTTCTCCCAACAGTGGAACCTTGGTTTCTTCGGCCAAGGCTTTTCCACCACCTCTGCCAAACAAGTAGTACTTTTTATCGGGCTGATCGGACGGCGAAAAGTACGACATATTTTCAACCACGCCCAACACTGGAATGTTGATGCTCGGGTTTAAAAACATATTAACCGCCTTACGACTGTCTGCGAGTGCCACTTCTTGCGGGGTGGTTACCACAACCGCACCGGTTAACGGTATTTTTTGTGCGATGGTTAAATGGATATCTCCAGTTCCAGGAGGTAAATCGAGTAATAAGTAATCCAATTCACCCCAAATCACATCCGTGGTAAACTGATCAATGGCGGATGAAGCCATCGGGCCTCGCCAAATAACCGCTTGGCTGTCTTTTACAAAAAAGCCAATGGAAATGACTTTTATATTTTCACTTACTATGGGCAACATCTTTTTTCCTTCCGATTCGGGTTTGGCATTTTGCAAGCCCATTAAGGTGGGAAGTGATGGTCCGTAAATGTCGGCATCCATGATGCCAACCTTAGCACCGGTGCGCGCCAAAGCACGCGCTAAGTTTACGGTTATAGTTGATTTGCCAACCCCACCTTTGCCGCTGGCAATGGCAATGATGTTCTTCACATGTGGCAGCACCGTTTCGTTGGAACGATTGCTGGTTACGCTGGAAGTCATGTTAGGCTCCACGGTTAACGACTTGTCTACCAATAATTTAACCGCATTTACGCAGGCGTTCTGAATCATGTCCTTCATTGGGCAAGCAGGTGTGGTTAGCTCCACATCAAAACGTATATGAGAACCTTCAATTTGAATGTTCTTGATCATGTTGAGGGTAACCAAATCTTTTTTCAAGTCTGGGTCTTCAACGTTTGAAAGCGCTTTGAGAATTTGATCTTCGGTTATCTTCATTTTATTTTGGGTTTACGACCAATGAGTCGGAGGTTCATTTTTTTGATAAACCAGCTAAAAAAGCTGCCTTCACCAAAAATGAAACCTATTATTAGCAGCAGGAATTGGTAAATAACGTAGATGAATAAAATTTTCACCACCACCGCAATCCACTGAGTCTCAATGTCCATTTTTAAAAGCCCATACAGTGCTTTTCGAACAAAAATCGTAGCGGAACCGGTAATAGCAAAAACGATGAAGATGATGATCATTCTTCGATCAGTTTCGATATCCCATTTGGTTTTGAGTTTATTCCAAAGCTTTCTCATTGTGCAAAATTGAATGCAATATTAGCATTGCTTCTACAATCTACCTTGCTCAACTTGAAGTTTAGATGAGGATATGATGTAAAGAGGTTTTAAATTAGTTAGAATCAGATGTAAATTAAAATCAATCAATCCAATTTAATCAACTGCCCTGTTCCAGTATGGTCGTTAATTTCCTTTAGATCAGTTGGTTCGGTAAGGTAAAAGATGTTGCCGGAACTGTAAATGTTCACAAACAACAACTTCGAGGCGTTTACGTAACAGTCGAGCGGAGAATGAGTGTCGATCAAAACTTCTTCACACGCCAAGTCACGGGCATCTATGTTGGTTATTTCTTCAATTGAACCTTTTAAAATCTTGGCTCTTCCTTTAAAGGTGGCACCTCCAGAGTTGATCGATTGGATGAAGAGCTCATTCTTAATGTTTACCGTTAGCTTTGTGTCCTCCAAAGCCATGTGGTCAATGTGTAGGTTGTTTAAATGCAAGGTATCTCGGGTGCTTATTTCGGCAGCCCCTGTTACCACAATTTCGGTTAGATCTTTGATGAAAACTTCAACAGTAACGATTCTTTGATAACTCCGAACAAAGTTGCAAACGTTGCAATTATCGATGTGCAATTCTTGATCCGTTACCAAAGTTTGGATGCCTGGCATTAAGTTTTCGCCTCCCGTAATACGAACCCTATTGGGAGAAATAGTATCTTGGATTAGTACTACTCGAAACTTATCGCCAACCCGCAGCTTGTTGAATTCCATCAAGTTGCGCTCAATGGTTACATCCTTGCCGGTGGATGAGAAGCAATCGTTGAGTTGTTCTTTTTTGCATCCTCCAACTAAAAATAGCCAAAGCACCAAAGCTGCCGTAAGTAGTTTGTGTGCTTTTTTCATAACTGCATGCCTATGCCCCAAGTAAAATGGTCTGCTATTCCAAAATGAGTTTTCAAATTGGCTTGAAGAAATACCTTCGGTGAAATGAAGTAACTCATGCCCAAGCGTTGATAGGTAAAAAACTTATGTGAACTGGGTTTGTATAAGTAAAAGCCAAGGTCTGTCTTAAAAAACATTTGGCCAAGTTGCCATTGATGCCCACCATATACGCCAAACTCGAGCATTTTTAGGAGTCCAATTCCCGAAAGATCATCATCCGGATGATCTATAAAAAAATGTGTTTTGTCGGTGAATACTTCAGCGCCCAACCGCCAATTCTTCGAATGGGTTCGAGCAAGAATTCGGGTAATACCCAAATTAAATACATTAAAGCCGGTTGGCTTAATCAGAGATCGTTCTTTAAAGGCATAGCACCCATAGATTTGCCAAGGCATAATTGGCAAGGTGTCTTTTTGAAAGTTGCTTGGAGCATCCCATTTTTTTAGGTGATAACCCAGGGTTAAGGAAGGCATGTTTACCCCCAAATTGGGTACTCTAAAACTTCCATTGCTAAAATGCGTTATTCCAAAGCCTGCCTCCAACACGCCTTTGTTTCCAACATTTCGTTGGTAGGTAAACATAAGTTGCATGGCGCCGTTAAAATGACTTCCAATGGCCTGATTTCTTCGGTTTACATATACATCGAAGGTGCGGGTTAAATAACCAATGCCAGTGGCTCCTTTAAAACGCAGTTGGCTTTTATTCCATCGAACGATCGACGTTTCAAAGCCGGCAAGAAAGGCAAAGACTTTCCCAGTTAATTCCGGCTGACCTAAGTCCATGTACATCAGTCCATAGGTTAGCGTTGGATCTTTGTAGGGCGTTGCCCACGACTCATTAACGATTTTGCGTTTGTAGCTCAGCTCAATACCCAATGTATGAGCTTCTAAGTTTTTTGAATCTTCGCGATGGGCAATTAAAAAGCCGGGGTAGCTGGTAACACCCAACAGATGACTTTGAGCTGAAACGGGCAACACATGCTGAGCTTTTGCATCCAACAAAGCAACACAAATGAGCAGCCAGGATAAAATGAATGGATGAATCGAAAAATTCTTGTACATCGAATTTCAAAAAAAGCCAATTAAACCAACTCTCGCAACTTATTAACCTGAGTTCGATTAATTTTTTCAAATTCCGATTTGTATAGAACCCAAGTAGTAAGGCGAAAACAGGAAGGTTTATATTTATAAACCGACTGATTTCAACGAAGCTAATAGGGTTTTATATACAAAAGTCTGCTTTACGCTTGTGAAAAGCGATTTTCATCGTAAAAATTACTCGAAAGGACCCGCCCTGTCTTCGCAATTTTTACTCGAAACTCACGGTCCACAAGCGTTCTGAATTCAAAATATATATAGAAGTCGGGTTGTTATAGGTTTGAGCTTTAAAAATGCTGTAAGAAAATTGCGTGTAAAGAACGAAGGAATGATCACAACAGTCGATAATATTTGGCCCGTGGTCATTTACCTTTGCTGAGAAGTGGAACAAAGAAGGTAAAATGATACTTTTGCCCATGCGATTATTCCAAACAAGCATTTTTCTAACCGCACTATTTTTACTTAGTGGTTGCTTCGAAATTGTGGAGGAATTAAATCACAAGGCAAATGGAAGCGGCAATTTTACGTATACCCTTAATTTAAGTAGGAGTAAAGAAAAGCTGGCAACCATTTTGTCGCTTGATTCGTTTGGTGGATTGCGTATACCCAAACAAGCTGATATTCAAGAACAACTTCAAAAAGGCACAGAACTCTTGGATGGGAAGAAAGGTATATCCAATGTTCAACTCAAAACCGATTACGACAATTTCATTTTCGTAATATCATTTGAATACAGCAACATTGCATCATTTAATGCGGCAGCTCGAATAATACACGAGAATATGAGCCCATACAACCAAGTGTATCAACCCATTTTCGAATTGGACAGCTCTGGAATAAAACGACATCCAGATGCACACAGCAGTTATTTGTTGGGCCACATACAAATGAAAAATCCCAGCATCTTAAAGGATGCGGATTATACAACCATCTTTCGTTTCGAACGTGAAGTAGATGCGGTGGGCAATATTGCCAAGCTTTCTAAAAGCAAAAAGGCAGTAATGTACAAGTATAAGGTGGGCCAGCTCGCCCAAAACAGCAAACTTCTTGAGCAAGAAATACATTGGTAAAAACTTAAAAAACAAATAGATAAAAGTCAATATGATTCAATTTAAAACAGTTTATCGGCTACTCTGCATTGGGCTAATAATGGTACTAACCACTTCGGTTTTTGCTCAAAGCCTGAAACAATATATCCCAGAAAAAAGCTATTACGTAATGGGAGTTAATTGGGCTACCTTAAATCAAAAGATTTCGTTTGATGCGCTTAATAAGGAGCTGGATTCTATTAAAGGAGAAAACGTGACCATGGAAATCTTTGCCAACGTGCTGAGCAATCCGAACGTTTATGGCATAGACATTAAAGAGCAAACGTATTTGTTTTACGATGCAAGCGACACCTTTAATAATTATGTTTTGGTGATGGGCTTATCGGATAAAAACAAGTTTGAAAGCCACTGCACGGAAATGTTAAATACGCGTTATGATAACGTAGCTTTCAAAAAAGACGGACAAATACGAAGCTTTACCGATGGCAAGTTTTCGGTTGGATTTACCAACGACATCGCCATTTTTCTGTTTGATGAAAGCTATCGATACTCGTATAATTACGACGATGCAGTAGAACCGGAAGATGAATCCTTTGACTATTGGACGGAAAGACGTGCTGTGCGAAAACAGATTGATAGCCTTCGCTTTTCGGGCGATGATCCGTATGTTGATGAATTGAACATGGAAGAACCCATTGATGAGGAAGTTGAAGAAACCGATTACGATGATGCGTATGATGATTACGATGAGTACGTTGAAGAGACCGTTGAAGAGACCATTGAAGAGGCCGTTGCAGCAGCCACAGAAGAAGATTATGATTATGCAGAAGATTATTCGTACAACTACGATCGCCATCCGTTAATGCGAAAGCTGGAAGCTAAACGAGATAGCATTAATGCTGAAAAGCAACGAATTCGAAATATTAAAATAGCGGATCAAACGCGGCGTAGTTTAGGGCGGTATTTCAAACTCGACCCTAAGCTAACAACCGCTAAAAATGCAAAGTTCAATTCAATTATTAACAAAGAACACGACTTGGTATTTTGGCTCAATCCAAATCTAATTAATGCAGTATTTGCTAAGGATATTAAGCGCTCACTTAACCGTCGACGACATTATGATGATGATGAGCTTGAAGAAGAAGAAGAGGCTATACCGGGAGTGAGCAAGTTTGAAAAACTCGTAAGCGGAAACTACAGCTATGCCTACGGAGATTTCAACCAGGGCTCGTTTAAAATGAGTTTTAAGCAAGAGAAAAACCAGGAACTTTCGGAGTTTGAATATGTTAACGTCGATAAGATTAACCCCGATATTTTGAACTACATGGGTTCGGAAACCTTTGGCTTTTGGAGCATGAACCTAAACATTGAGGCTTACTTTGAAAGTTACCGCAAGGTAATGTTTGCGCTCATTGAGTCGTATCCGATGGAAGAATATATGATTGCTCAATTTGAGTTTATGGACATTTTATTGAATAAGGATGTTTTCTACAATTCGTTGGCAGGTGATGGAATTATTGCACTTACGGGCTTGCAGACCAAGATTGAAACCCGCGAGAAATATATATATAACGAAGAAAGCTTTGAACAAGAATGGACCGAAGTAACCGATACGTTTTTGTTTCCAAAAATTTTGTCGGCGGCTACCATTGCAAAGAAGGAAAATGTGGATCGAATCATTCTGGCCTTTGAGCATATGAAGCTTTTGCGAAAGGAAAAAGAAGGGGTCTACGAAATAATTGAGTACCGCGGTGAAGGCACGGGATTTTACATTGCCATTAAAAACAACTTGTTCATCGTTAGTAACGATAAAGATTTGATTTTCAACAATATAGAGAAAGGGCTTCCAAAAAACTTAACCATGCAGGGCGAAGGCAGAGAGCTCTTAAGCAAGTATGGGAATTGCCAATATTGGAACAGCGAAAAATCGTTTGATGCCATTTTGAAAATCGGAACGGAGTTTAGACCAAAGGATAAGGGTCAGATACAAGTTTTACAAACGCATTTAGCAAATAGCAATGCTTTTATAACCAAAGATGGCAACGTGGTTTCAACGAATTTCAACTTAAATTTTTCCGACTCAAGTGTCAATTCATTGTTGTCGTTGCTCACTTTAATGGAAGAGTTTTCCATTATTAGATAGTGATAACAATATGAGTAAAACGCTTAAGCGAATCATTCTAGTTGCCCTTGTATTAGCAATTGGCGGAGGACTTTGGTATTACAAGCTTACGAAAAGTGCCCGGAAAGTAGAACAGTCCATTTTAGACCGATGTCCAACGGATTCATCGTATACAATTGCACAAATCCATATAAAAGAAGTGGTCAAGCTATTTGCGGGTTCAAATCCACCGTTATTAAGCGTAAATAAAGATTCAACCCTATGGTCTTTGGTTAAAAACCCTTTGGCAACGGGTATTAATATTTTGGTGGATCCAGTATATTTTTCGAATGAAAAGGATCAATTTTATCTGGCCTTTTCCATTTCCGACACCTCATCATTTAAGGCCTACGTTCAGCGGGAATTTTCCAAGCTTTATATCTTAAAATCGTTGAAAACCAATGAGTTGAACGGTTGGAGGATGGAACGTGACTCACAATCCATGTCATTTTACTTCGATCAATCGGGTCTTGGGCTTTTTACTTCGAAGGCCACATTATCCGATTCGATAGTTACAAGCTTCTTCAAAAGAAACGAAACGATCGCATTTAAATCCAATTTCAAAGCCAACACAAATGCGTTGGTGAGCATCTTACCGGGGTCGAATGTTTTAAGCTCAATTTCTAGGCAGTTTTGGCCAAACTGCAATCAAATGTTGTACCTATTCGCAACAGAAAGCACCCTAGAACTTACATCAAACGCAATGGCGAAGTCAACCTTGGGGTATCAGCAAGATTCCACCATCCATGCTCTTCTTCATATAAAAGTAGATGGCAATGGAAAATGGAAGGGCAGCAGGTTAAATGAGTTTAACGCCTTGTTTTTTCGTGTACCACCCGTAAACATGGAAGCCATGTATGGTGTATATACGTTGGTGAATCAAGGAGTAACAAAACAATCTAAGGTGTTTATTTCCTACGATTACAACGATGATTTTGAAAAGGTAGAGCGACGCAAAACGACGTACTTCTTTCAACCAATGTTGTCGTTGTGTTTTGATCCTAAAAAAAATACGTATTCAGAAATGCTGGACAGCTGTTGGAAGAAGAATTTGTTCACAAAGGATGATTTTTATCATTTTGGAGACTTTTTCTTCCCTTTTTTTAAAGCTGATAAAAAATATTTTTTGGGCACCTTGCCCGCAAACTCTGTAAAATTTGAAAAAAATCAGGTGTTGCTCTTTGTTCGACCAAGGCCTTGTTTTCGTGATTTATCTTTAATGAATATTGATCTGCCGGAAGCCCGCCTAGTCGTATTCAAGAAGCTGAATATCATGTCATTAGCGAAATCTTCGAAGGGATACAATCTAATGATCGAAAAAGCCGATGATGAGCAAGCGCATGTATTGGGCATTTTGGCATCCTTTTTGATTGCTTGATTTTCGATCTCAAAATCTTCGCTAACGCATTCGTAGCAACGGTTTGGCAAGATTATTGCCATAGTACCTGTGCGACAATATATTTATTTTTTATCAAAACAAAATCTACTTTTGCAAGTTCTTAAAAAAGAGCAGGTAGTAGTAATCGCGTAAAGTTCTATGAGACAACTTAAAATAAGCAAACAATTTACCAACCGTGAAAACAAATCACTCGACAAGTATCTAAACGAGATTTCGAAAGTATCGATGATTGATGCTCAAGAAGAGGTTGTATTAGCACAAAGAATTCGAGAAGGAGATCAGGCCGCATTAGAAAAGCTGGTGAATGCCAATCTTCGTTTTGTGGTTTCAGTATCCAAGCAATATCAGAACCAAGGTTTAACGCTGGGTGATTTAATTAATGAAGGGAATTTAGGTTTGATAAAAGCGGCTAAACGCTTTGATGAAACTCGTGGTTTCAAGTTCATTTCGTATGCAGTCTGGTGGATTCGCCAAAGCATATTGCAAGCACTGGCAGATCAATCAAGAATTGTTAGACTTCCTTTAAACAAGGTTGGCTCAATTGGAAGAATTTCTGCAACCGCTGCTAAGCTTGAGCAAAAGCATGAGCGCGAACCAACTGCCGAGGAAATTGCCAATGCCTTGGACATTCCAGTAACTGAAGTTGAAAATGCCTTTAAAACTTCGGGTCGTCACCTTTCCATCGACGCTCCATTAACAGAAGGGGAAGACAACACCTTATTGGGTGTGCTCGACAACAACGACGAGCCCGATCCAGACAATCCGTTGATCAATGAATCTTTGCAAAAAGAAATTAATCGTGTAATCTCTACCTTGTCGGAAAAGGAACGCGATGTTTTAAAATATTATTACGGCCTAGATGGTGGCCCAGCGCATACCTTAGAAGACATTTCTGAGAAGGTTGGACTTACTAGAGAGCGCGTACGTCAAATAAAGGAAAAGGCTTTGAGAAGACTTCGTAAGTCGTCGAAAAGCAAAATTTTAAAATCATATTTGGGGTAACCTTAAACGTACCCAAAAATCAATTTTATCTGGTTTTACATAGGTCGTTATGACCCAGAAAGTCCGCTCACAAGGCGGACTTTTTTGTTCTTCAAAATTTCCGATTGGAATAAGCCAGCGATTAGATTGAATAAAAAAACCACGGATAATACCATCTTTGCACCATGGCCTACATTCTATGCATCGAATCTTCTTCATTGTGGTGTTCCGTAGCCGTTTTTGAAGACAAATTGTGCTTGATTAAAAAGGAAACGAATGAGGAGCACCAGCATGCCTCCTTGCTTACGGTATATATTCAAGAGTGTTTATCTGCCATTAATTTGCGGTTCGATCAATTGAGTGCAATTGCGATTAGTGCCGGCCCGGGTTCGTACACCGGATTGCGCATTGGCACTTCAGTAGCAAAGGGCTTGTGCTACAGCCTCAATCTTCCGCTCATTGCCGTAAACACTTTAAAATCAATGGCCAATGGCTTTGTTCGAAGTAAACACTTTGCGTCTTTTGAACTCATTTTTTCGTTGATTGACGCTCGTAGAAATGAGGTGTATTATCAAGGTTTTCATTCCAATCTTACCGAAGTTACGGATGCCCTGCCACACATACTTACGATTGAAAGTTTTGCGAAACATCTTCACCGGGGTAAATGCGTGTTTATTGGAAATGGTGCGCTTAAGACATCAGAGACAATTACCCATCCAAATGCGCGTTTTATCGATGACGCATCATTTTATACCTCCGAAAATCTTGGAATTCTGGCCTATGAAAAATTCATGCTTGGTCAGTTTGAAGACTCGGCCTACTTCGAGCCAAATTATTTAAAACCCTTTTTTACCACGGCAAAAAAAGTTCAAAACAGAATCATTTAAATGATAAAACGTGGTAATCATCTGCATGAAAGCCCACCTAGGCATCCCAAAATAAAAGGAAGCTATAGGCACGGGAACATGTCTTGCGTTACCCTGTTTTTTCTGCTTCTTTTTATTGGATCGGTACAAGCTCAAAATGTTGAATTGCAATGGATTGGACAAGATGAGAGTGCCAAAAGTCTGCTTACTTCTTACGCGGGCATCAAAAAATTTAATACTCAAACCGAATGCCTCGACTATGTTCGAAAAGTTCATAATACCATTTTAGACCAGGGCTATGTTAGCAGCTCAATTGATTCGATTTGGCTCGATTCGACTTCTGTAAAGATTGCGCTGTACGGAGGCGTTCAATTCAAGTGGATTAAGCTCGGCTTTGGCAATGTTCCTCAATCGTGGCAAGACGAACTGCAGCTAAAGCAAATGGCTTATCAAGATAAAGAACTTCAACCAAAAACTTTTACATCTCTGATAAATAAGCTTTTACGATTTGGCGAAAATCATGGATACCCGTTTGTGCAGGTAAAGTTGGATCAGCTTGTTGTTCAAGAAAATGGCGGAGTAACGGCTGAATTAAACCTTGAAATGGGTCGACTTTTTAGATTTGATTCCCTTTCGGTACAGGGGGATGCCCGAGTATCCAAGACGTTTTTATACAGCTACCTCGGTTTTAAACAAGGCGATATATACAATGAGTCTCTCGTGCGTAAGTTGGATCAAAAATTAGGCAAGTTGGCATATTTGCGGGTTCGATCCGTTTCAAGAATCAACTTTGTTTTTGATCGAGCTAAAATTTATTTAGACTTAAGCCATCGTAAAACAGACCGATTCGACGGAATTATCGGATTTGCTCCAAACACCATTGATGCAAGTCAGGGACTGTTAATAACCGGAGAAGTAAACATTGAGTTGAACAACATGTTCCGACGTGGCGTGGCCTTCAGTACGCACTGGAAGAACTTTCAAGCGCGCTCGCAGCACTTAGAAATGCAAACGATGTATCCATATCTTGCCGGCAGCTCCGTTGGTGTAGATGGTGAGTTTTCATATCTAAAATTCGACACGCTTTATTTTACGTTAAAATCTCAGTTGGGACTTCGTTATCTTTTTGAGGGAACCGATTTTTTGAGATTTTATTATCAAAATAATTCAACCAACTTATTGTATGTTGATACGGTAAGTGTCCGGAATTCAAAGAAACTGCCTTCGTCAAACCCAGTTACCATTCGCAGTTATGGAGTTGAGCTTTCCAGGCAAAAGCTGGATTATCCATTTAATCCTAGGAGCGGCTATCGAATCCGTATAAACGGCAATATAGGAACCAGGAATTTGCTTCGAGACCTTCGAATAGAGCAAGTTGTGTTTAAAAATGCGTTCAATCAAGACTATACAGTCTATGATTCGGCTCGGTTAAAATCTACACAAGTAGAATTGAATTACAAGGTTGGTTATTTTATGCCATTGGGTAAGAAGAGTACCGTGCTGGCAGAGTTTTCGGGCTATTTACTCCAGGCCAATCAAATCTTTTTCAACGACTTACATCGGTTAGGAGGAACTAGAACTCTGCGTGGGTTTAATGAAGAGTCTTTGTTGGTTTCGTCGTTTCACATGGCAACCTTCGAATATCGATACCTCTTTTCTGAAAATGCATTTTTTCAGGTGTTCTTTAACGGTGCGCTCACCGAAAACAGAAGTGTTGAGCTCAACGAAATAAGAAGAGATAAGCCGATTGGTTTTGGTTTGGGAATTAACTTAGAAGTGAATGGTGGAATATTGTCGTTGGCCTATGCATTGGGCCGTGAACAAGGGAATCCCATTCAATTGAGCCAAGCTAAAATTCACTTTGGGATTGTAAACTATTTGTAATCAACACGTTGTGTTTTAACTTTTGCTCAGGATTCGTGAGGTTTTACCCGTGCTTAATAATTCAATGCATTGCAGCCTTCTTTCTTTAAATCGTTATTTCATTCCAACGCAAAGTCTTGTAATTTTGAACCTCATGTCGGAACCAATTGCTCAAAAAATTGCTCAGCTCACACAAGAGTTAAAACAACACAATTACAAGTATTATGTGTTGGCAGATCCAAGTGTTTCAGATCGAGATTTTGATTTGATGCTCAAAGAGTTGGAAGAGTTGGAGCAACAATATCCACAGTACAAAGACCAAAACTCGCCTACCCAGTTGGTTGGTGGAGCAATAACCAAAGACTTTCAAACTGTACCGCACAGTGTTTCCATGCTTTCGCTGAGCAATACATATAGCCGCGACGAATTAATTGAGTTCGACACCCGTGTTCGAAAAATGGTTGGAACAGAATTTGAGTATACCTGCGAACTCAAATTTGACGGCCTAGCCATAGCTTTGAGGTACAAAAATGGGGAGTTTGTTCAAGCCATTACTCGCGGTGATGGAGTTCGGGGCGATGACGTTACCGAAAATGTACGAACCATTCGAAGCATACCAAAACACTTAAAAGGAGATTTTCCGGAAGAGGTTGAAGTTCGAGGGGAAATTTTTATGCACCGCAAAGCCTTCGAAAAAATGAATGCTGACCGAGAAGCGGCCGGCGAAAAACCGTTTGCCAATCCTCGAAATAGTGCGGCGGGAACTATAAAAATGCAAGAGCAAGATGAAGTTGCAAAACGGCCGTTGGATGCATTTTTATACCACGTATTGGGAGATGAGCGAATGTTTGAAACGCACAACAATGCCTTACAGCATGCAAAAAGCTGGGGTTTGCCGGTGAGCACAAAAATGAAGTTGGCAAAAAACATCGATGAAGTTTGGGATTTTATCTCCTTGTGGAACAGTGAGCGCAAGAAACTAAGTTTCGAAATAGACGGTGTGGTTATCAAAGTAAACAGCTTCCAGCTCCAACATGAACTCGGTTATACTGCAAAATCTCCACGTTGGGCAATCGCGTACAAATTTGAAACAGAGCGCGCCGAAACTGAGCTTTTATCGATTGATTATCAGGTTGGTAGAACTGGTGCCGTAACCCCAGTTGCGAACTTAGAGCCCGTTTCCCTTTTAGGCACAACGGTAAAAAGAGCCAGCTTACACAACGCAGATGTAATGCGCGAGCTGGATGTTCACATTGGTGATCGGGTATACGTTGAAAAAGGGGGAGAAATCATTCCCAAAATCGTTGGAGTAAACCTCGATTCAAGATTGGCAAAATCAACAGCTCCAAGTTTTATTGAGCGTTGCCCCATTTGCCAAACATCGTTAATTCGGGGTGAAGGAGAGGCCGCCCATTATTGCCCGAACGAACTGGGATGTCCTCCACAGATTAAAGGAAGAATTGAACACTTCATTAGCCGGAAGGCGTTGAACATAGACAGTCTTGGGGAGGGTAAAATTTCAGTATTGTACGATGCGGGTTTAATCAAATCGAGCGATGATTTATATGCCTTGAGCTATGATGACTTATTTGGATTGAGCCGAACAACGGTAAATGAAGAAACGGGCGAAGAGCGTCAGATCAGCTTTAGAGAAAAAACGGCAGAGCGAATCATCGAAGGCATTGAAGCTTCAAAATCAGTTCCCTTTGAGCGCGTTTTATATGGTGTTGGAATTCGATTTGTGGGTACCACTGTGGCAAAAAAGTTGGCTAATTACTTTAAAAACATAGATGCATTGGCGGCGGCAAACAGAGAAGAACTCATTGCCGTTGATGAGATTGGAGATCGGATAGCAGACCGTGTTTTGAGTTTTTTTACGGATGAAAGGAATCAGCGCATCATTACAAATTTGAAAGAAGCCGGTTTGGAAATGGAAGTTGAAGAGGGCGAAGCTCCAATATCAGAGGCGCTTATGAACAAAAAGGTTGTGGTGAGCGGCGTATTCACAAACTTTAGTCGGGATGAAATTAAAAACTTAATTGAGCAGCATGGTGGGCAAAACGTGAGTTCAATATCCTCAAAAACTGATTTTATTTTGGCTGGAGAAAACATGGGCCCTGCCAAACTTGAAAAGGCAGAGAAGTTAGGTGTGAAAATCATTTCAGAACAGGATTTTATGTTGTTAATTGCAAGTTATGATTAAACCGCTTATACTCAGAATCAAGCGATTTTGGCTTCAAAAACAAGCCAAACCAGGAGAAGCCATTGAGCGAGCGTTTACCTCGGTAAAGTTGGCTGGCCGATTGGGAGTATTATATCGAGCTGATCAAGAATACAGTGCGGCTTTAATTAAAAAATTATCTATTTTTTGTGAAGAAAATCACTTGCGCCTTATTGCCATGGGTTATGTTGATGGCAAAGAATTGGGCAAGGATCACACTCCCCACAAAAATTCGGATTATTTCTGCAACGTTCATTTAAACCGACTAAACCTGCCTGAACGAGCGAATTTTACTCGATTCATCGAAGAAAAACAAGACTACTTACTGAACTTATATTGCAAACCATGCGTACCTTTGTTGGGCGTTAGTTCGCTTTCGGAAGCCAAATTTAGAGTGGGGCCATATCTTCCTCAATATATTTTTTGCTTCGATTTAATGTTACATACTAAGACAACGGATGTGTTGGCCTTCACTGATGAGGTTTTACTCTACTTAAAAAAGAACGGAAATGGATAAATTACGTGGAACGGGTGTGGCAATGGTAACGCCATTTAGCTCGGACGGAGATGTTGACTATCAAGCTTTAAAAAAACTCACAGAACATTTGGCAGGGAATGGCGTAAACTACCTAGTTGTGATGGGTACCACCGGTGAAAATCCTACAATTACCGATTTTGAACAACAGCGAATTCTTGAAATCATTATTGAGGTTAATGAAAACCGGGTGCCAGTCGTTTTTGGTATTGGAGGGAACAATACAGCTGCCATGGCAGCTAGAATAAAAGGGTTTGACTTTACGGGTGTTACCGCAGTTTTAATGGCAAGTCCGTATTACAACAAACCAAATCAAAATGGCCTTTTGAACCACTATAATCAAATGGCTGATTTGTGTCCAGTTCCAATAATTTTATACAATGTACCTGGA
>JBLHHI010000074.1:0-16182 GCA_047614125.1 Bacteroidia bacterium
GCAGCCATTAAGAAGCGCAGCAAAAAGGCTTTCATGTTTTGGAACTCCCCCCATTGGGGATCACGAGCGCAGCGAGTAATCCGGGGCTAAGTTGAAGCTGAGCAATGTTCAAGCCCAATTTCAAGCTCAATTTCTATGGAATTTCGCCTTGGTTGGTGGTATAACCAACCACAAATTATTATTTAACTGTTACTCTCAGCTGAAGGCATCCAGGGCTTCAAAACTGATTTATTAAGATGAACTCGATGCATCCCAATTTGCTAGAACCGGAACCATCAACCATTAGCTGTCTCCATACTCCATACTCGATGATCCTTCTCACAAAGTCTTATCTTTACTGCCTCAAAAACAATCAGAAAAAATGATCTTGTACAACGTAACCTGTTTAGTTGAAGACGCTATTCGAGAAGAATGGCTCACTTGGATGAAAGAAGTTCACCTTCCCGAAGTAATGGCAACCGGAAAGTTTATTTCAAGTAAGATGTTTATAATAGATCCACACAGTGGTGAAGATACTGGGACCAGCTATTCCATTCAATACACCTTAGAAAATCGAAGTCAACTTGAGGCTTATGCCACCAACGATGGTCTAGCACTCAAGGCAAAAACTGTTGCTCGGTATGGTGCTAAGGTAGTTGCGTTTAGAACCATTCTCGAAGAAGTTTAATTTACATTTTAAAAAAAGGGGCCATTAGCCCCTTTCCCTGATGTTTTTTAATTTTATGATCCTTTCTTTTCATCGGCATAATCGAATACTTTTTTAAGTATGTCGGTAGTTCGCGCTACGGGATTTGATCGAATGTTGTCTTCCTCCTTTTTAATCTCAGAAAACAAGGCCACCATAGCACGTTCCGTTACATAATCATATAGATCTGTGGTTACTTCCTTGCCGGCAATGGTGTTATAAGCAGAGGTAACCTTAGTCCAAGGCTCATTAACATTTACATTTTCTAAAGCAGATTCAATTACTGGACGAAACTTCATTCTTAAATCATCAGAAGTTACTCGTTGCAGGTAAGACGTTGCGGCGCCATCTCCACCAGTAACAATGTTGATCGCATCTTTAATTGTCATTGCCTTTATGGCATTTACAAAAATTGGCTTGGCTTCTGCCATTGCATTTTCTGCTCCTCGATTCATCGCCGTTACCAGCTTATCTAAAAATGGTCCTGCTAAGGCGTTCGTAAACATATTGTCTCGAATTTGCTGTTCAACATTGCGGACCTCTTCTGGAAGCAACACCTTATACGCTGCATTTTTTAAAAATCCATCAGAAGCACCTAAAAATCCGGTTCCATTTCCCACTCCATTTTCAAGTGCTTGCTTTAAACCACTTACCGCTTCCGACTCAGTTATGCCGTTAACCGTTGTAAGTACTCCATCTGCCGTGTTTACTGCCTGTAACAATGTATCGCAAGAGCTAAACGAAAACCCCATGACAAATATCAATGCCCATTTCATTACTTTATTCTTCATTTCCTTTTATTTAATTTGTTCTTCAAGCAACATGCAGATTGCCTTCCAAGCGAAAATACTACTTCACTTTATTCTTCGATCGACTTGTAAATCACATCTAAAATATCGGTGCGCACACCCATAGAAACTAACAACTTGTTACTGCTGCTTGGATAGATGCGATTTGATAAAAAGATGTAGATAAAATCTTTATCCGGATCGGCCCACATCATGGTTCCCGTAAAACCAGTATGACCAAATGCACGAGCGGAGCCATAATCGGAATACGGGTTTATTTTATTCGAATTGGGTTCCACCTTATCAAAGCCAACCCCCCGTCTCGAATTGGTGGATTGATAACTTGTGAAGGCTGCAATTGTTTCGGGGTTTAAAAAACGAGTTCCGTTGTAAAATCCACCATTCAGCAGCATTTGCATTACCGCAGCAACGTCGGCCGAAGAAGCAAATAAACCTGCATGACCGCTAATTCCATCCAACATTGCAGCCGCGGGATCATGCACGTATCCGTGAATCAACTCTCCTCTAAAATCGGCATTGTCTTCGGTTGGAACGATCTGATTCTTGCTAAATTTCTGCAGTGGATTGAAGGTCATTGATCGCAGCCCCATAGGTTTATAAAACACACTGTCGACGTACTTGTCGAATGATGTATTGGTGATGTTTTCGATAACGTAGCGCATTAAGATCATGCCCAAATCACTGTACTTATAATTACCCGGCGACTTAACCTCAGAATCATAAATAGTTCCAATAATTACTTTTTGATAGTCCTTACACATGTACAAATCATCAGACACTTTTATGCAAAATTTCTCCGATTCGGTTCTCGAGTAGGTAGTGTCGTAAATTTCAGGATTGAGCGTTACACTGTAAAATGGGATCCAATCTTTAAGTCCCGCCGAATGCGTTAAAACCTCCAAAACTGTAATCTCTTTTTTATTCGTTGTGTCGAGGCCTGGAAGGAATTTTGAGAGTGGGTCGTTCAATGAAAGCAATGAATCCTCTACCAACTTCATTACGGCTAAGGTGGTTGCTCCAACCTTCGTGAGCGAAGCTAAATCGTATAAATCATCATCTTTAACCTTTACCCCTCCATAAATGTGTTCCCCAAACGACTTCTGATACACAACCTTTCCATGGCGCGCTACTAAGACTTGGCAGCCGGGTGTTGCGCCTTTGTCGATGGCATTCTGAGCTATTTCATCAATCTTCGAAAGCTTTTCCGAATTCATGCCGGTCTCTTCCGGTTCAGCATATCCCAAAATTCTAAGATCGGGTATTATCGCCCGATCTCGGAGTAAAAAGTCGTTTGTAACGCCAACTGGTAAAAATGCGTTTGCCGGTACGGCTCCAAACAACATTTGAGCGGCTTTAACTTGGTTTACCTTATCATCTTGATAAGCCATTACAACGGCGTTCAGTTTCCCAAAGTTTTTTAAATTATACGGGTTCCCAAAATCAACTAAAACACACTTGCCTTCTTTATTTAAGGTATTAATCAGAAGTGCTTGGGCATACGACACCCCATAATTATTTTTAGGATATCGACTTGTATTATGCAGACCCACTACTACATAATCAAACTTCTTTAACGTGGCAGCAATCGCTGGAATAGATCCAGAACTTAAGTTAGTACCATAATTGAAATTTGTTGTGGTATGATATCGTTTTATGGTTCGTTGGAAATCCGTTTCAGAACTGGATCCGAGGGCCACAACTGCCATTTTCTTTACGCTATTCACCGGCAGTGGCAACCAATTCTTGTCGTCACGAACTACACATAACTGCTTCTCAATAAGTGTGTTAAGCAAAAAAGTAGCGTACGATGAATTCAACTCCGCCAATAGGTTCTCTTCAGCAATTGGATGAAACTCATCCAGTCCAACCCAGTGTTTGTACACCAACACCTTTTTAACCTTATCCGCAACATATTTTTTTGAGATCTCTCCGCTTACAATGGCTTTTTTGATTAACTCAATAGCCTTGGGTACATTGCCCGGTGCGAGTAAGATGTCGTTTCCAGCCTTGAGCGCTTTTAGTTCTAATGCACCTGGTTCATGATATTTTGCTACCCCTTGCATGTTCAATGCATCTGTAAATGCCAACCCATTGAACTTTAACTCCGTGCGCAACAACCCGTTAATTCCTTTTTCTGAGATGGAAATGGCTTGATTTGGAGTTGGATCGATGGCAGGGATGTACAGGTGTGCTGTCATTATACTCATAACCCCACTATCAATCAACACTTTGAAAGGGTACAGTTCCACTGAATCTAAACGAGCTCTATTGTGTAAAATAACCGGGAGGTCTTTATGCGAATCAACATCAGTATCTCCATGTCCAGGAAAGTGTTTTGCACAGGCCATAATATTTTCATCCTGCATTCCTTTTGCGTACGCCCAACCTTTTTCAGCAACATTCTTACGATCCTCGCCAAAAGATCGATAGTTAATTACCGGATTGTTTGGATTGTTGTTTACATCGATAACCGGCGCAAAATTTACATGAATGCCCATTCGCTTGCATTGACGTCCGATCTGCCTTCCCATTTTATAGATAAGCTCATTGTCTTGGATGCCACCTAAACCCATTTGGTAAGGAAATGATGTAGTATTGCTCAGGCGCATGGCCAGTCCCCATTCACCGTCAATGGCTATGAGCAAAGGATGCTTCGACATGGCTTGATACGAATTCGTAAGTTGAACTTGGGTTAACGGATCGCCTTTAAAAAAAATAAGTCCGCCTACATTGTAATTTCGAATGGTAGATTCAACAGCATCCAAATGCGCCTTGCCATAGGTTGGTCGAACCTCAATCATTAAGAGCTGGGCAATCCGTTCATCTTCGGTCATGGCCTCATACGTAGCTTCTACCCAAGTATTTGGATTCGTTACCAAAGGTGGGGCAAAGCTTTTCACCGAAATCAAAAGAAGAATGAACGTTATGAAAAATCTAATTACCATCTTTGGAAGGCGCGCGTTTATTAAGGTTGATGCAAATACCGTACCTGCAATTTTAAGCAATTCAATGGCCGCAGTTTAAATATTTTATTAACCATGACACTAACACGAACTGGATCAGAGAATGTTGTGCTTTGTATGCAAGTAGCGATCGAAACATAAATCGAACTTTAGTTCATAACAAAAGATTTTGAACTCCGTTATTTGAACATGTACCAGACAATTAAAGCCGTCAGAATAATTCTTGTTCTTCCGTTTTCCTTATTATTAAGTTGCCAAACTACTGTTTCAAGTAATTCATCCAACCCACAAAGCAGGGTTTCGAGCCATCAACTTGAAGTAAAAAATGTGGGGGCTATTCCAACTCCTAAGGGTTTCGAACGCGTTGATTATAGCGCTGGACATATGGCTAGTTACTTGCGAAACATTCGGCTTAAAACCAACAACCAAGTGATGCTCTATAACGGAGAATTAAAGTGGAATCAAAGCTATAACTATGCCGTTCTTGACATCGATATTGGGAACAAAAACTTGCAACAATGTGCTGATGCAACCATGCGGTTACGCGCTGAGCATTTATATCAACTCGGTAAATATGAAGACATTAAGTTTCATTTTACAAGCGGACACCTCGCCACGTGGCAGGCATATTCTAAAGGGTATAGACCCAAAATATCGGGCAGTTCAGTCCACTTTGTTAAATCTGCAGATGTTGATACAAGTTATGCAAATTTTAGAGCCTACTTAGACTTGATTTTTACCTATTGTGGCACCCATTCGATGCGAAAAGAAGTCATAAATATCAAGTACAAGGATGTAGAACCCGGGGATGTTTTACTGCAAAATGGAAACCCGTACGGTCATGCCATCACCATTATGGATGTTGCCCAAGACTCGAGCGGTAAAAGATTGGTCTTACTCAGTCAAAGCTACATGCCGGCGCAAGACATTCACATCCTACATAATTTTGCAAATTCCAACCAAAATCCATGGTATTATCTAGTCGAAACTCTTTCTACATCAACACCTGAATGGACCTTTCCAGCGCACGCGCTTGTTCGTTGGATGCGGGAATAAATATGCCCAATTAAATATACACAAAATTCGAAAATATTCAACACTTTTGTTACATAATAATCTGTTTTATAACGCTTTACAGGCAATATTTTGACTCGGCTTGAATTTTGAATATTACTACCTTATTCACTTAAAGTATATATATTATGAAACGGAGATTTACAATTTTTTGCACCATTTTAATGGTTTGCGTGGCTTCTTTATCATTTGGAAGCCCTGATTCTAAACTCCATCTAAACTTGTTTAGCGATGGAGAATTTGTGGTACATGTCGACGAAATTCGATACCCAAATGTTCGGGGAAATTTCGACGTTGGAGGATTGTACGCCGGCACACACCGCATTCGGATTGTTGAAGTTTTTCAAAATCAAGGTAGAGGCCGCAGAAATCAGGGTCGAGAAGTCTTGTACAATGGAACCATCAACATTCCATTTCGTTCGGCAGTATTTGCTAAACTCACCCCAAATTTGGGTCTTCGAATTATCGAGGTAAAGGCTTTACCTAGCCAAAGACAAGATAATTCGTACCGAAATCGTAGAAAGGACAATCGCAATTACCGTGGCAATTCAAGTTGCCGCCATCGAGGTGAAAACCAACACGGCATACTTCGCATTCAAGATGAAATGAACTACGTTGCATTCGACAAAGAACGTCTTCGTTTAGCGAAGAACTTTGTTGCCAATCATGGCGCTCATTCGGAAGATGTTGCCGAATTGATGCTTTTGTTCACCTTTGAAAAGAACAAACTCGAATTTGCAAAATTTGCGTTCGGGCATGTATGTGATCCCGACAACTTTCGTGCTGTTAACCGCTCGTTTACTTTTCGGAATTCAATTCGAGAATTGGAACGACACACCAGCAGCAGACATCGGCATTGAAATCGATAATGCATAAAAAGCAGGATAAAAGCACTTCAATTCGTTGAGGTGCTTTTTGTTTTTACGGATACTTAGAACAAGGGTTAGAATAAAGATAAACCAATTTCATTTCCGTTTAACAATTCCGTAAACTTGCATTCCTTATGAGTTCATCTACCATCGAACATATGCAAGCTTCCAATATTGATTTAAACATCTTAATAAAAGCTTTCAAAAGCATGTGTGTTTCGAGAGCCATGGCCAATATTTACGACGAAAATCGGAATATTACCAAATATGTTCATTCTACATCAAAAGGCCATGAAGCCATACAACTGGCTGTTGCTTATCACCTTACATCTAAAGATTGGGTTGCACCTTATTATCGCGACGAATCTATTTTGCTGGGTATTGGTATGGACCCATATGAAATGATGTTGCAATTGCTGGCAAAGGCAGACGACCCATTTTCTGGAGGTAGGTCGTATTACAGTCATCCTTCATTGCATCGCGATAACATGCCCAAAATTGCCCACCAAAGCAGTGCAACTGGGATGCAAGCCATTCCCACCACGGGCATTGCGCACGCTATTAAATATAAAAAACAACAAGGATTACAAACCGAAGATGGATCGATGGTCGTTTGTTCTATTGGCGATGGTTCGATGACGGAGGGCGAAGTAAGCGAAGCCCTTCAAATGGCCGTTTTACATCAATTGCCCATCTTGTATTTAGTTCAAGACAACGATTGGGGCATTTCTGCCAGTGGTGATGAAATGCGTGCAATGAATGCGGCTGAATTTGCCAAAGGATATAAAGGCTTAAAAATTGATCAGCTGGATGGAAGCGAGTTTGAAAAGAGTTATGTGGGCATGGGGAAAGCCATTTCGTGGATTCGCAAAAATCAAAAACCGATGTTGGTACATGCCAAGGTTCCATTGTTGGGTCATCATACCAGCGGCGTTAGAAGTGAGTGGTACCGAGATGATTTAGAAGAGGATCAAAAGGATGATCCAGTTCCCAAACTTAAAAATCAGCTCCTTCAAAGAGGAGTAAGCTCCAACGAAATAAAAGAATTTATTGAGCAAGCGGAACTGGATGTTGCCGATGCGTTTCGCAGAGCCGTTGAAGCTCCCGAACCTGAGGGCATCACGCTAAAAGACCACATTCTTGCGCCAACTCCTGTTTTGGAAGAGGTTGGAGAAAGGAGCCCGGCAGGTGCCGAAAAGATTATTATGGTGGATGCCGCCTTACACGCCATCGATGAACTATTAAAAAAACACCCGGAGGCCCTGTTATACGGCCAGGATGTTGGAATTCGGCTGGGAGGAGTTTTTCGAGAAGCAGCTACTCTGGCACAGAAATATGGAGTGGATCGAGTTTTTAATACACCAATACAAGAAGCCTATATTATTGGCTCAACAGCAGGTTTTAGTGCCGTTGGGTGCAAGCCCATTGTTGAAATTCAATTTGCAGATTACATTTGGCCCGGCATTAATCAACTGGTTACCGAACTCAGCAAATCCGGATATCTAAGTCAGGGGAAATATCACGTACAAGCAGTTATCCGAATACCAACCGGTGCATATGGTGGCGGAGGCCCCTATCATTCTGGCACGGTAGAAAGCAGTATTTTACCAATTAAAGGTATAAAAATAGTTTACCCAAGCAACGCCGCCGATATGAAAGGCTTAATGAAGGCAGCCTTTTACGACCCAAACCCTGTAATTATGTTTGAACACAAAGGTTTGTATTGGAGTAAGGTGCCGGGTACCGAAAATGCCAAATCCATTGAACCTTCTGAAGATTACATGATTCCCTTGGGCAAGGCGCGAATTGCACTTGACGCAAACCCGACTTATGTCGAATCGGGCGAGTCCATCGCCATTATCACCTACGGCATGGGCGTGTATTGGGCTACTGCCGCAGCCGAGCAACACCAAGGAAAGGTGGAAGTACTTGATTTAAGAACCTTAAGCCCTTGCGACGACGAAGCCATCTATGCACAAGTTAAAAAACACAATAAGGTGATGGTACTAACGGAAGAAACGCTCACCAATTCATTTGCTCAAGTATTGGCTGGCAAAATTGCCACAAATTGCTTTAAAGACCTCGACGCCCCGGTTCAAGTACTTGGAAGTGAGGATGTTCCGGCAGTACCGTTGAACATGGGTTTAGAAAAAGTTATGCTGCCCAACCCCGATAAGGTTGCTGAAAGAATTGAATGGTTGCTAAACTATTAATATGATAAGCATAATCCAAAAGTGCGCATGAAGGGTTTCGATTGGAAATTCGTAGGTTCAGCCTTAATGGGCTTAATCATCACAGTGTTAACAGTCTATGCTTTAGAGTCCTTACGACATGAGCTTTACCCGCCATTTACGGGCCAGCCAGAGAACGTAGAATTAATCAATAATTATATTAGTGGCGCTCCATTTTGGTCGTTGGTAATGGTTCCTTTGTCTTGGATTATTGGCGCTTTTTGCGGCACCTTATTGGCAAGCCTTGTGCATTCTTCAAAGAAAAGATCTTTCTTTTTTATCATTGCTGGTTTAACAACGATTGCTGCATGTATGATGCTCATACAATATCCCAGTCCATGGTATTTCTGGATATTGGCCATGTTTATTTTTCCTTCTTCGCTGCTGGCAAGCAGACTGGTTAGATCTGCGGAAGTCTGAATAAAAAAACCCGATTTGCAAGCAAACCGGGTTTCTAACTGACATGATCTCAAGCTTAAAGTTTAATAAACTTCACGCTTTTCACAGATCCATCATTTGCTATTATTCGGGCAAAATAATAGCCAGTAGGTAGGGTATTGATATCAATTTCCACTTGAGTCTGAGAATCAAGGCTTACTTCTTCTTCAATCAAAACATTGCCATTAAAAGCTATAATTTGAATTTTTTGAACGGTTTGATTGTCAACTTCAATGGTAACCGAGCTGTTTGCTGGATTCGGTGAAACTGAAGCCTTCCAACCCAGTTCGGTACGAATCTCAACGTCTGCATCAATCTTTGCATCTGCGTCTCTTCCATCAACTATTGGAGGAAGTACTAAGCTGGGCTTAACAATTAAAATGCGCTTTGATACGGTGAGTGTGCAACCTGAGCGTGGATCTTTAACATATAGGGTAACCACATAAATTCCAGGCTTGGTGTATTTGTGTCGAATTGGATTACCGCGTTCTTTGGTGCCATCTCCAAAGTCCCAGGCATAAACAGATGCACTTGCATTACTTTTTGCTTTGAACTTAACTACATTTCCATCCACGCTGTATCTGAAATTTGCACGCAACTTGCACGGCTTTTCAAGAATAATGCGTTTGCAAATGGTAACCTTACACTTGGTCTTTGGATTGAAGGCAATTAAGCAAAGCTCAAAGCTTCCGTATTTATTGTATTTATGACGAGCAGTAACACCCGTTTCGGCATCACCGTCTCCAAAAGACCAGTAGTAAATTATGTTGTCTTGATTTGATCGTGCTTTAACCTCAACCTTTTTTCCGTTTACTTCATACTTGAAATCGGCTTTTAGATTACAAGTGTCGGGCATGCAATCCACCCGCACTTTTTTACAAACCGTAGCGGTGCATCTTTTTTGTGTGGAAGTGCTAACTAAGTAGGCAGTAACACAAACTTGGTAATTTCCGGATTGATCATATTCGTGCTTGGTTGTTGAACCCATAGCAGAAGAACCATCCCCAAAATTCCAAACAAATTTTGCGTTCGAATCATTTGCCTTTGCTCTAAACTTAAACTCATTTCCATCTTGGGCAAATTCAAAAGCAACTTCTAAGTCACATGTTTTAATAACAGCGCGTTTGCAAACCTTTGCTGTACATCCAGTTGCGGTATCTTTAACAAAAAGACAGATTTCGTAGGTTCCATCAGCAGCATAGGTATGTTTCAACGCTTGGCCACGAGTAACGGTTCCATCTCCAAAATTATATCCATAAACTGCATGATTGCTGTTTGATTTAGCCTCAACCTTAACACTGCTTCCACTGATGTAAAGATCAAAATCAGCCTTTAGCTGACATAATCTAACATCAACTTTTTTACAAACCGTAGTGGAAATCCGAGTGTTTAAGATGCTATCAAAAGCATATACCGTTAAGCATACTTTATACGAACCATCGGCCGAATATGTATGTTTAGCATCCTTGCCCTTCCCATCATTTCCATCACCAAAATCCCAAGCATAGGCCAAAACATTTGCCGAGGCCCTGGCCTCAAACTTCACCGTTCGCGTATCGTTATCGACCCTAAAAGTAAAGTCGGCCTTGACCGCTGCACCCGTTTGTGCAAAAGCAGCTGGGGCGAACAAACATAAAATCATGGTTAAGGTTGCAAGTAGGTTCTTACCTGGTAAGCCATTTGCAAGCATTGTACTAAATTTCTTCATAAACATATTTTTATAAGTTTTAAACATTTCTACTTCTTTGTCTATGAAAGGCGAGCATGGTTGCATCAACCTGAAAAAGTTTTATACAACTGCCTAAAAATCAACCCTTAATGACCAAAATTTGCAGCTAATATTCCTAAATTATCTGAGTTGAGATCCACTGCGACTATTAATTTTCGGGCTTTTTTGTAACTAAAAGGTCGATTTGCAGTTATCTATATACAGCTGGGTCGTATAGCTTTATTTACACTTGAAATTACACAATACATCACCTGAACACATTAAAACTTGGGGCTTCGCATTAGTTCTATTGTTTTTGGTTTCGTCGAGCCCAGTTTTTTCTCAAGATACTTTGAATTACCGCGAGCTAGTTGCTTCAGAAGAAGGCAAATCTGTTACAGTAAAATACTATTCCGAAATGACGGGTTTGAAACAGAGCTATAATCTAAAGACCGGCAGATGGGAATATTTTGATGAAGACAACTTACTCGTGAAATTGGTGGATTTTCAAGCCGACAAAGAAGCCCAAACCACATATAAGGATGGACTTGAGATCTATCTAAACTTGTATGGAGACACTGTATTGATACGGCATTACCGTAGAAACGTGCTCATAAAAGAAGAACCGAAAATGGCAGCGGTATTAATTGATGGGTCCTATGTTTTGGAAATACACGATCAGCTTGGATCTTTACATGTTAGTCAATATCGCAATAGAGGTGGGACGTACAAACGCATACAGGTAAATGGTGGATTGCGTTCTGCGAAGGAAATGGTGTATTACCAAAAAACAGAAGACAGTCTATTTGATGAACGTCTGCATGGAATTCCCTCATTTAAAGCACTTAATTCAAATAATTACATTTCAAACCCAAGATTTGAACAGCATTCCATTTCAGAAACTCGACATTCTATAAAAGATCAAGTATTCGGTTGGTCGCCATCCTCCCCCAGCCCTGACTTTTATGTTTCTTCAGAATCATACAGCGGCGATGCGTGCATGGGTTTCCGAACCTACAGCCTATCGAACGACATAGAATATGTTAAAAATAAGCTGGTAAAACCTTTAGATAAAGACAGCTTGTACTGCCTTTCATTTTACATTCGATTGGCTCCATGGGCAAAGTTGGCTTCAGGCTCTTTGGGCTTTTATATTACCGAAGAAGCAGACATCAACATCCACAACCTAATTCGCAGCAGAGCTTCACAACCGCTCAATTTACCCGTGTTAGGTTCCAAAATGACCTGGATGAACGTGCAGTGTATGTATCGGGCAAAAGGGGGCGAAACGTATTTTCATTTAGGCAGTTTTACTTCACTGCGCACCATGGATTTAGTTCGTGTTCCAGGCGCAATGTGGGAGTGCTATTTTTTGTTGGATGACGTAAGTCTGGTTCCAATCTCATCACCAGCCACTTGCGCTTGCAACCAAAAAGAGATTCAGATCACCGAAGAAAGCTCAACGTCATTCCACGTAACCGATAGCTTTACAACCATCGTTGGGAGTAAGTTTGTACTTCCGGATGTATTTTTTAATAACGATCAAGATCAACTCTTGCCAGAATCCGTCCAATCATTAATGTCCTTGTCGGAATGGTTGGAAGTAAATCCAGACGTTCGTATCCTAATTGGCGGGCATACAAACTTTTTAGGAACTCATGCCCACAACATCGATTTATCGGAAAGAAGGGCGCGTTCAGTAAAAAGTTTTTTAGAATTTCAAGGCATTGCTTCCGTCCGAATTGAGTACAAGGGATATGGACCGGATGTACCTAGATATGGCAGTGAAACGCTTGACGGCTTGGCAAAAAATAGAAGAGTTGAGATAGAAATATTGGAGAATTAATTCGAATTGTAAAAAAATTGCAATATTCATGCAACTTTTCATCTCCTCTGTGCGTCATAGTATCAGAAAGCCTTGTAAAGCTTCCTAACTACTTTTTATATGCTCGACGAAGCTCCGGCGAAAATTGGTTTTCAGGCTGGTGCTTAACCGCACATTATCAATGGTTTAGTACCATGAAAAATTCCGGAGCCGACTCGAGTTATTTACCCAAATCCACTTCCAACCTAATTTAGCAATTTGGCATGTACCCAAAAATTGCTGTAAATGTTGATGGTATAATCTTTCGACATAAGTTCATCTGTAACTGCCTTTAAACGCAAACTAAACTCTTCGGCTTTAATGTATGGGGCAATGTTTAAGCTGCTGGGCTGAAGCTTAAGCTCACTTGAATTCTCTTTTACATCGGTTATCGTTGCCACTTCCAACTCATCCAAACCTTTGGCTTTAATATATACCGTGGCATTTTTTAAAAAGGAAAAATCTTCGCCCGCAGGTGCATCAATGGTTAGAATTAATTCTTCCAACAAGATTTCTTCAATAAGATCTTTTCGGGTATCGTTGGCTTTAAACGACGCTTCAGAATTTGTTTCTACCTCAGGAGTAAGAACATCAAAAGGCAAATTAATTCCCGTTGAAGATGGTATTACCACCTTAACATTGTAGGTAAGATTAAATTGGATCAGCTTATCTAGCTTCCCACACGAGGGTGCGAGTAAAACAGCGGCCAATAAGAATCCGGTATAAATAATTTTCATTCGTTTCATACTGATGTAACCCAGCCAAGTACTGAAAAGTTTGCCATTACTTGGTCTGTATGTAGTGACAAAAAAAATGGAAGGCGAGAGCAAACACACCTTCCATCCAATATTGTAATTCGATTCTATAACTCAACAGTAATCACCGCGCTCACCTCGGCCTCGTGATCTACTGGAATTTCTTGATCGTTTATAGATACAACTTTAAAGTTAAAAATCCCATCTTGTAGGTAGTCAACTAAGTCAACATTCTCTGTGTTAACTGTTAACGACTGAATACCATCCGGAACATCATTGGTTGTAGCAATCAACTTCTCTGATTTGCCATCTGCTGTTACGTAAACACTAACTTCCTTTGCCCAATCGAAGTTGCCGGTTTCTGGAGTCAACAATTTAATGGTAACCGATTTAACTTTACTTTTCTTAATCAAATCTTTATTAACGCCTTTCTTATCCATTTCGTCAGCCGGATTAACGGGACCTGAAAGCAATTCTATGGTTGCATTTGGATCTGCATTCTGCTTGATTACAATAATGGCCGTTTTAAGATCCAAATCATAGCTCAGAAGGCTCACATCATCGCAAGCGGAGAATAAAAATAAGGAAAGCAGAACAAGTAGTGGGGTTTTTTTCATATTCATATTCATATACATTTAACCGTAAATCAGTGCCGTTTCGACACAATTAACGCTGTAAATATAATGTATTTTGAGCAACTTAATCAACATCAGCAGGCATCCTGATATGTTGGCTTGTAGTAATTCGTTGATATTGAATCCATAGATTCCTCTTTTTTAGCAAATCGTAGAACTTGGTCCCATCGGTCTTGGGTAAACAGCCATTTAAGTGGTTGTTCGTGCTGCGTGAGTTCCGCTATGGCAACCTCAATTTGTGCATCCCATTGTGCAGAATAGTGCAGCAAATCATCCGGAAAAACAATGGTTCGTTTCGTGTTTTCGGGTTCCGCAATAAAGGGCTCCGAAATATTCAGATACCCATAATCATCGGTAAGTTGTTCTCCTGCTTCGATGTCGCGGATGGCAATTTCAAAATCGTAGGCCGTGCTTATACAATTCGATCGAAATGAGTGATTTACAAAGCGGCTGTGATCCCAGCACAGCACGTGATTTCCATGCCTGTTTTTAAAACAATAGGTATTTAAAATGGCCTTGTAAGGCAGGGAAAAGTTCAATAATTGTTGCTCCGTAAATACCTGATCTAAATGATCTTGAACCCACGTAATCGTACCTTTTGGAATGTGCTTAGTTGCAACCACTCCATAGCCTATTTGCTGACTTATGAACCGAAGTTCTGTATTTGGATGAATCATTTTGAGACAAACTATATCCAGCGAAATAAAACAAAATACATACAAGATATTTAGCCAAGACAAAAATTTGCCCGCTGATAATCAGCTACTTAAAGTGTACATGGTTTCGAATTTCAAAATAGAAGGTCCTACATCCACTTCCTTCGCTTAAAGTAAATGACAAGCACAATTGTTAGAACAAGCATCAGGGCCCAAACATAAAAATATCCATTGGGGTTGTGAAGTTCTGGGATGTTGTCGAAGTTCATTCCGTAGACGCCAACGATGAAGGTAAGCGGAATAAAAATAGTGGATACCAAGGTAAGCAAGTGAATGATCTTATTCATTTGATTGCTTTGGCTTGAAAGATACAAATCTTTCAAACCCATGTTTGTATCACGATGATTATCAATACTTTCTGTTATATGGATGGTATGATCGAGCAAATCACGAAAGTACTTTTGCGTGGTTTGCATTACAAAAGGTGTATCGCTGTGTTGCAGTTTTTGAATCGCTTCGCGAAGCGGGAATACAGTTTTGCGTAGGAGTTGCAATATTCTTTTAAGCCCTTGTATGGAATAAAGGTGGCTGGCTTTGGGTTGAGTGAATAGTTGATCTTCTATGAGCTCCAAGTGTTCTTCAATACTTTCCATTACGTTGTAGTAACTGTCAACAATTAAATCGATCAAGCTGTACGCCAAATAGTCGGCTTCTCGATTTTTAAAGCGCCCCTCTTCCATTCTATGAATAATAGGTTCAAAAGCATTTTGAGGTTTTTCTTGAAATGAAATCACATAATTTTTTCCCAAAACAACACTAACCTGCTCAGTATCAATCTCTAAAGTCTCTTTATTAAAGTGAAGTGCCTTTAAGGTGAAAAATAGGTGCTCATCAAACTCATCAACCTTTGGTCGGTGTTCAGTGTTTAAAACATCTTCCAACAACAACTGGTGAAGGTTAAACTTTGCTCCAACTTCGTTTATTAAATCCTTGTCGGTAAGGCCGTCAATATTAATCCAGTGAACCGGAAAAGAGTCTGTACTTCTGTTAATCTCCGTTAAGTTCTTTATTACCGAAATCTGAGTATGCTCTTGATCGTACTTGGTGTACGTAATCGTTACCGGTGCCTCTCGTTCTTCACCAATGTGTACAAAACTGCCGGGTGGTAATCCCGACTTACTTGATAACTTTTGCTTTTGCTTAATCCGAACCTTGTAGTAAAATGGGTGTTTTCGAGCCATTGCAATTCATTTAAATACAAAGGTAGGTACTTTGTGCTTTGAGCACATGTAAATGGATGTATCCAATTATTTCCGATTTTAAATCAGTTTCAGCGAGCTATTAACCTGATTTCGATTAATCCTTGCGATTCAGAACGCTTGTCAATAGTGAGATGCGAATGAAAATTGTGAAAAAATAGCGGGCTATTTTGAACGATTTTTATGAAGTAGATTGCTGTTGCCAAGTGGAAATGAGAAATTTGCTTTTTAATAAA
>JBLHHI010000075.1:0-16022 GCA_047614125.1 Bacteroidia bacterium
TTTACTTCTCGCCTCCAAAAGGATCGGAGGGTGGACTCGTCTCTGGCTCATTCATCATTGCCTTAGTGGCCTTGCACCTCTTGCACCTCTTGGGTGGAATACTCTTCCTTCTTGTTGTACTCATTAAGAGCCTGATGCTACGGGTTCATAAAAAGAATTTACTGTCCATTAACCTTTGCAATACCTATTGGCATTTCGTTGGTTTGTTATGGATCTATTTATATATGTTTTTAATTTTTGCACCGCAATTGTAAGTAATTATGTCAACTCATTCAGTAAGCGAATCACCAACATGGGCAGGCGGCAAATCGCCGTTTAACGTGAGTTATGGTAAATTCATGATGTGGATTTTCCTCCTTTCGGATGCTTTTACCTTCTCTTCACTACTCGTAGGATATGGCGCCGTTCGATATTCATTTCCATCGGCCGATGTGGTTGAAGTAATTGCTTTCAATGCCGATATTCACGAAATATACCACGAAGGTTTTGTTGAAACCATGCAGCACAAAGGAGTTTTCTCCGAAAGCCATTGGCCTTCACCAGATATGGTATTTAATCACTTCCCTTTCTTGCACGGGCACTTACCGCTCATGTTTGTGAGTTTGATGACCTTTATCCTCATTCTGAGTAGTGTTACCATGGTTCTGGCGGTGGAAGCCGGACAGAGGATGGACAAGAAAAAGGTGGAAGTCTATATGATTCTCACCATTATTGGCGGACTAATGTTCTTAGGTTGTCAGGCTTGGGAATGGACCAAATTTATTGGAGAAGGAGCTAAGCTTTATGGCAATCCCTTTGGGCCGGTAACCTTTGCAGCGCTCTTTTTCTTAGTAACAGGTTTCCACGGATTTCACGTTTTGAGTGGTGTGGTTATCAATGTTATCATTTATCTTAACGTTCGAAAAGGAACCTACGAAAAGCGTGGGCATTATGAAATGGTTGAAAAAACAGGTTTGTATTGGCACTTTGTAGACCTAGTTTGGGTATTTGTATTTACCTTCTTCTATTTGATCTAAACGCAGGTATCCAAAAACATTAACAATTAATTTAGAAAAACATGGCACATCACGATAATCAACCGGTAGACATTCACGATGAAGTAAACTACGACCCAACAGTTTGGGTACCCAGAGCGCATTCGCACGGCACTAAGGCTTTGTGGAAGACGTTTTGGTTGCTCTTTGTAGTTACTATTCTCGATATTATTTTATATTTTTCTCTTCCAGCTGGGATGGGAAGAAACATAACCTTTATTGCCCTTGGGGTTTTTAAGGCTGGCTTTATTGTTTATGTATTTATGCACTTAAGCTACGAGAAGAAATGGCTTCAGAGCATCATTGTTTATCCAATGATCTTTGTGATTTACCTTATAGCTTTTATGTTGAAAGAAGCTTCCTTTTGGAACTCGCTTAATTGGTAAAAATGAAAAACACCAAGGGTAAGTCCTTACTTATCATTTTGTTGGTTTTACCGGTCTTGCTGTTCTTTATGTGGCGGCAAGCTAAAACCAGTTTTACGCCGTTGCCCATCATGGGGGAAACAGAAATGGATGGAAGCTTTACGCCACATACCATTCGAGATTTTACGCTTACAGATCACACCAATACACCCATAAATTTGGCTACCTTCAATGATCAAATTCTTATAGCAAATTTCTTTTACGCCACGTGCCCGGATGTGTGTCCGGCAATGAACAACAATCTGCGATTGGTTGTAGAGAAATTCAAGAATAATCCAGACGTGGCTTTTTTGTCAACCACCGTTAATCCAGATCACGATTCCATTGAAGTACTCGCTGAATACGGAGGAAAGTATGCCTACGCCGATGATAAATGGCGCTTTGCCACAGGTTCCATGCGTGAAATCTACGATCTTGGCACCGCTTATTATCGCTTAGCTGCTGCTCGACCCGATGGCGCTGTAGACTTCATTCACAGCTCGGTTGTGGTTTTGGTGGATAAAAAACATCAAATTCGGGGTTACTACGAATCGAATCAAAATCCTAAATTTGCCACTGAGCTAATAAACGGAATCAAAACTCTGTTGGGCGAATATTATCTAGAAGAAGGGGAAGCAAAAGGAGATAAATAATGCAGAATAAAGACAAACTCTTCTTTCGATTTGCCATGACGTTATCCGTAGTCGTTTTTCTTCTTGTGCTTGTTTTAAACCGGAAAATAATTACCCCACCTTCAACCATTCCGAGCTTCGTACCCATGCTTCCAGCATTAAATGCTACCATCAATGGACTTTGCAGCCTTTTACTCATAGGGAGTTTGATGGCGATAAAACGTAAAAACATTCAACTCCACAAAAAATTAAACCTTACCACCTTTGTGCTTTCTGCCCTATTTTTGGTATCGTATGTTACCTTGCATTTTTTTTCTAAACAGCAATTTTTTGGTGGAGAGGGCGCCATTCGATACATCTACTTTCCAGTGTTAATCACCCATATTATATTAGCCGCCCTGGTGTTGCCTCTAATACTTTTTAGCTTCTATTATGCATTGAATAATCGAGTCGAGAAACATAAAAAAATAGTCCGATTTACCTACCCCATTTGGCTTTATGTTACCCTATCTGGAGTAGCTGTTTATGCAATGATGAGCCCATATTACCAATTTTAGTGAAAAGCGTTATACAGTTCATACTGCAAAAAGTATTGGGTTTAAAAACCTATCTCTTTCTCTTCTCTTGGTACAAGATCAAAACATTACGTAAAGATAAAAGTGAAAATGACTTCTTTCATTTCATCAAACAAATTAGTCCGAAAGACGACGTTTTAGATGTAGGCGCTAACATTGGTATCATGTCGTATTATATGGCGCGAAAAACCAAAGGGAAGGTATTTGCCTTCGAACCGATTCCCAGCAACATCTACACTTTAAAACGAATAAAGGCTCATTTCAGATTGTTCAATATTAAGGTGATGGAAACTGCACTCGGCAACGAAACCGGTGAAATATCGATGGTAATGCCGGTGGTGAGCTTTGTTAAAAAACAGGGTCTGTCGCACGTGTTAACCGAAGAAATCACCACCTTTAATGAGGGTTACAAGTTTACTGCCCCAATTACACGATTGGATGATGTGGAAGAACTGAAAAAACACAAGATTTCTGCCATGAAGATGGACGTAGAAAACTTTGAATATCAAGTTTTTCTAGGTGCCAAAAAACTCATAGCAAACGACCGACCCGTTGTTTATTGCGAGCTTTGGGATAATGAAAATCGGCAGAAGTGTTTTGCCTTTATGCACAAAATGAACTACCTGATTAAAATTAAAGTTGACAACGGCCTAGTGCATTTTGATGATAAGAAACATAGTTCTCAAAACTTTTTCTTTATCCCCGAATAACTAACTTTGTACCATGCGATTGACAAAAAAGACATTTACCGCATTCATTGTACTTATTTTAATTTCTGTGGGACAAGAAGTCCTAGCCCAATGTCCGATGTGTAGAGGAGCTGTTGAATCGGCCCTTCAAAACGAAGGCGTTACGGTTGGCATCGGATTGAATAAAGGCATTATGTACTTATTGGCCATGCCCTATCTAATGGTTGGTGTGGTTGGATTGGTCTGGTATCGCAAAAATCGTCGCTTTAAAGCATGAGAACCAAACAACAGGCCTTCTTAACGGGTCAGTGCCCACAATGCCGAAGTGGGCGTATTTTTAAAAATAAATTTCTTCACAAAAACTTTAAGGATGTGAACCCGAACTGTCCACATTGCCACGTAAAATTTGAATCTGAACCCGGATTCTTTTGGGGGGCGATGTATTTTAGTTACGGGCTTATTGTGGGAACATTGATGGTATCAGGCATAGTGCTTTATTCCATTCAAGACCAACCACCGCTGTTTCAAACCAGCGGAATAATGATTGGGCTCTCACTGTTGCTAACGCCCGTTTATTTAAGATTATCTCGATTAATGATGATCTACATCGCGGCGCCTTACAAAAATTTTAAAGAAGAATTGTACAAGGCGTAAATTACACCTCATTTTCAGAAAATTGTATTTTCAATTGTGAAGAGTGTTTCACTAAAAAGTCTCACCTGACTTCCACATTTTACAACCCAAATTAAAAATGGCAGCTAGTTTCTTTTCTTCTCTAGTTAAGAGCAGCGTTCTTTTGCATCTTCGTTTATCTTAAAACCTGAGTTCGAATCAATACAATAAAAGATTGTTTAGAATTGGCCTTGGGAGTTAGAAAGTTGTGAGAACGTGTTAGCCGTGGCTAAACACCTCTTTGGGGGGATAATTAACATCTCTTTAATTTAAAGACCTGAGTTCGATTAATCTTTTCAAATTCAGATTTGTATAGAACCCAAGTAGTAAGGCGAAAACAGGAAAGGTTTATGTTTATAAACCGACTGATTTCAACGAAGCTAATAGGGTTTTATATACAAAAGTCCGCTTTACACTTGTGAAAAGCGATTTTCATCGTAAAAATTACTCGAAAGGGCCCGCCCTGTCTTCGCAATTTTTACTCGAAACTCACTGTTCACAAGCGTTCTGAATTCAAAATATGAATCGAACTCAGGTTAAAGGTACTATGCAAAAGAACACATTCTGCTGGAGTCAAGTGTATACGCCGCAGTTGGGCGATCGTCTTTTATAAGCAGGCGGGTGCTTTTACTCGATACCACGTGCGCATGAAGAAAACGTCGTTCGAAGAGAGTGGTTTGGGAGGACCAGCCGCGTTGGCTTGCATTGCAAAAAAACTAAATGCAGAAGTCAGAAAAAAAGCCTCCCCATAATCCGATGAAAAGGCCTTTGATTAATTGTTAGATACTAATAAATGCTACTCGCTTGCTGCAACGCTTTTCGGTTTCTTATCCTTCAAAGCAGCAGGTTCGCCCAATACTTTTTCCTTTACCTTAATTTCGAGTTCTTCCATAAGCTCTGGGTTGTCTACCAAGAGTTGCTTAACCGAATCGCGCCCTTGACCGAGCTTAATGCCGTTGTAGCTAAACCAGGATCCGCTTTTTTGAATGATTTCGTAATCTACACCAAGATCTAGGATTTCTCCAGCCTTTGAAATTCCAACCCCGTACATGATATCAAATTCAACCACTCTAAAAGGTGGAGCTACCTTATTCTTGGCAACCTTTACTTTCACCCGGTTTCCAATAATATCAACTCCATCCTTAATCTGGCCAATTCTTCGAATATCCAATCGAACGGATGCATAGAATTTCAATGCATTACCTCCGGTAGTTGTTTCTGGATTTCCAAACATGATGCCAATCTTCTCACGCAATTGATTGATAAAGATGCATATACATCCAGTTTTACTAATTGTACCAGTAAGCTTTCTGAGTGCTTGCGACATCAATCGGGCGTGAAGTCCCATTTTCGAATCGCCCATATCGCCTTCCAACTCTGCTCTTGGAACTAGGGCTGCAACCGAGTCAATTACAATTACGTCGATGGCTCCGGAGCGAATCAGATTGTCGGCAATTTCTAAGGCCTGCTCTCCATCGTCGGGTTGTGAAATTAAAAGTTCTTCAGTATCTATCCCAATTTTCTCGGCGTAAAACCGATCAAAGGCATGTTCTGCATCTACGAAAGCTGCAATTCCTCCAGCCTTTTGGGCTTCAGCAATGCAATGCATAGCCAAGGTTGTTTTACCAGATGATTCTGGGCCGTAAATTTCTACCACTCTTCCTTTTGGAAATCCACCCACACCAAGTGCCATATCCAAACCCAACGAGCCCGTTGAAATGGTGGGTGTCGGGACTACATTCTCATCGTCCATTCTCATAACGATGCCCTTGCCATATGATTTTTCGAGCTTGTCAATGGTAAGCTTGAGTGCTTTTAGTTTTTCTGCGTTGTCGTTTGCCATCTTGTTTTTTATTGATTATTTTCCAAATATACCTTAGGCATGGCGCATGATTGCGCTGATGTTGATAAAATGGTGATCATAAGCGCTTTTAAGTGTTTGATAACGATAATGTGCACTTTTTGATAATTTAATTATCACTACTCAGTGCCAAGATCAAATACAATTCCAACCTCAAACCTTCCAACCACAATCTATAAACCAACCATAAACCATAATACGTCGAGGTTCTTGATACGTGCCACCGGATACTTCATCGCTTATACTCTAGACTTAATCATCCCCGTTAGTATGTGGAAATGTTCTCAACCACTGCCCTATGAGAAAACGTAATTTTGAAACTCCTTTATGAAGCACGTATTGAAACTCTTTGTTCTTCTTGCCACCTCGCTCAGCTTTATTGCTGTGCAGGCTCAAAACGACAGCATTGGTAAGATTGAGTTGGATAAGGTTACCAAGTACAATCCCATTTTAACCGCTGCTCAAAAAATTACTACCACACCGTATTTAGAGTCGGTGCGCATGGATCCACCAACCTTTTCGTATTCTCTTCCCAACTTTGCCTATGCTGTGCTGCCTACCTATCAACCGGCAAAGGCCATTGGCATACGAACCGATGGAGATCAAGACCTCTACGGCAACTACTTTAAATTTGGAGCTGGGAACTATCTCACCCCCTACGGCGAGTTTCAATTGCACAGCGTTCAAGATAAAAAATACAGCTACGGTGCCAGCGGTAGGCACTTATCTGCCAATGCAGGAAAACCCGAAAACGCTGATTTTAGCGACAACAACATAAGCATTTTTGGCAGCAAGATTGGGAGAAGAGGCGGAACCCTCGATGGCAAGTTGGATTACAACCGACAAGTAACGCGCTTTTACGGCTACGATCACGACAGCTTTCAATTCGAAGGAAATGACATCAAGCAAAAATTTAATGAGTTTGAAGGCAAGATCGTTTACGACAACACCGAGCTGAAAAAGAAATTCAATTACTCAACCGGCTTAGAGTTTTACACTTTCAGCAACGGCTATCAAAGAGAAAATGATTACGCCGGTAGTTTGCACACTCAGTTCAACCCGCGTAAAAGAGGTACAGTTGATGTGAATGCTATGGTAGATTTTACCCACATCATTGAAGATGCAAAAAGCTTTAATCGGACTTTTGTACGGATTAGTCCAAGCTATATTTTTGACTATAAAAAAGTAGAGCTGGAGGCTGGATTTAAGTTTGCCATCATGCTCGACAGCCTAGGTGATGACCCTTTCTTCTATCCAAACATAAAGGCCTCGTACTTCTTGGTTCCTGAAAAGGTTAAGGCCTTTGCAGAAGTTGGTGGCGATTACAAGAAAACATCGCTGAGAGACCTTTCGTACCTAAACCCTTTCATCGATACGATTCATGATTTCGTTAATACCAGCAACTCCATCAAGCTGGAGGCGGGGTTAAAGGGCACCTTTAAAAAACGATTTGATTACTTGTTAAAATTCAACTTGTCTTCTGATAATTCGTTGCCGCTCTTTGTGAGTGATACTTCGACGCTTAGAAAGTTTAATGTTGTTTACGATGATGTTTTAACCACGGGATTTCACGCCGGACTTGGAATGCGAATTGATGAAAAATTGTTCATGCAGTTTGCCACCACCTTATACAACTACAGCACGCAAGTAGAAGCGCAAGCATGGCAACTTCCTGCATTCGACATTGATGTAAACGTTCGGTACACCTTTGCTAAGAAATTGGATGTTCGCATTCAATTGTATGCCATTGGTGAGCGCTTCCAACAAGATAAATCGGAGGCAAACACAACGGTTACGCTCAATCCATTTATCGATGTAAACTTACACGCAGATTATCGGTACAAAGAGAATATTTCGTTTTTCTTAAATGTAAACAACATTTCAAATGCTCGATATCAACGATGGTACAACTACCCTTCTTTTGGTATAAATGCACTGGCTGGAATTACATTTTCATTATAAATCTTTGCCGGAATCAATCAATAGAATAGATTTGTGATTGAATGGAACTCATTGAATTAGTAGCCGATTTACTGTACAGACACAATTGTGTAATCATACCCGGTTTTGGTGGATTTGTGGCTAATTTCAAACCCGCCGAATTAGAGCATAAACGCCTCTTAATCAGCCCAGCACGCAAACGAATAGTGTTCAATCAAAGCCTCATTGAGAACGATGGCTTGCTCATTAATGGTTTGATGGCCAGCAAGGGCATTGATTACACGCAAGCCGAAAAAGAAGTTACCATTTTCTCAAAATTTCTAAAAGACCGACTCATAGATTACAAAAACTATGAGTTTAAAAACATCGGATCCTTTTACCAGAACAATGAAGGAAACCTCGTTTTTGTTGCATACAATGCTGCTAATTTTTACAAGAAGAGTTTTGGACTCCACGATGTAAAAGTGAAACGTCTTGCCAAGGTGGTTGAAGCCGATATCAACGAATCGAATTTGGTTACACCCACAAGAACCGTTGAAGCCAAACCCATTGCTGTACAACCCATTGCAGCAAAAACTAGTAAGCAATCACACGTTGTTGAATTGGAAGTCGAAACCCCTTCCCTCCTGCGCGATGCTTCAGAGGGCACGGCTTCAAAATCAACTCCCAAACCAATGTGGTTGCAAGTTGCTGCTGCTGTAATGATAATTGCGGCTTTTGGCTTTGTGCTTCAGCAGCTTTTGGTTAGTTCTAAAACAAATCAACCCACTACAGCGCAATTGATTGGGAATCAAATTGAAGTGGATTCAAAGGCTTCCATCCTACCCGAAATTTTGTCAACTTCAGAAACCTTTGTCGAGCCAATCGAAACAACCAATGATGAAGCGGTAAAACAAGAATTGGTGATTGAAGATGTTACCAGCCGAGTAAGTCCCGAAGCTACCGAAACCGTTGTTGAATCCAAAAAAACATCGATAACAACAGCTCCATCCAACGTTACCCCACCCGCATCCAACGCCACCAATCTGCAGAGCAGGTATGAACGAGCGGTGGCTAAAAAAATGGTTTATTTAATCGTGGTTGCCGAATACAGTCAAGAAAACGAAGTATCTGCTTTAAAAAGAAAGTTGGAATACCAAGAATATCAAACATTTTCGGTGAGCAGCAGTCGGAATACAAGCCTGCTTTGTGTCTCAAAATTTACCAATGCCACCCTGGCCGACAATTACCTTAAGATGGTGCAGAAGTACGATGTTCGTTCTGCTTTTGTAGACACTCGACAAGAGTAGTCCATGGTGTTTTTTTGATAGAATTCGCACATTGACATACATTCGTATCCTAACAAACAGCAGAGCACAATAAATAATCATTTTTTCGTTATCACCTAGCGACACAACAAACAAGCACATTCACAAAAAAGTATGAAGACACTTCTTTTGCAAAGCAATCCAAATAATTTATCGGCAGCTGATACTACCGGTTTGGTTCCACCCGATGAGGCAATGAACGTTTTTGATTTAGCCCTCAAAGGTGGCTACATTATGATACCCATTGCCATCTTGAGCATCATTGCGATCTACCTCTTGGTGGAACGTTATCTTACCATTAAAAAGGCACGTCAGTTCGACCCAATGTTTATGAAACGCATCAAAGACATGGTGTTGGACGGGAATATTAAAGGCGCGCAAAGCTTGTGCGAAACCACCAACTCGCCGGTGGCGCGAATGTTAGAAAAAGGCTTGTCGAGAATTGGCAAACCCTTAGAAGACATACGAGTGGCCGTGCACAACGTGGGCAGTTTAGAAGTATCGAAACTCGAAAAAGGAATGCCCGCGCTGGCAACCATTGCCGGTGCAGCACCCATGATTGGTTTCTTAGGTACGGTAACTGGAATGATTAATACCTTCCACGCACTTTCTCAAAATGCAGATCGAATTGACATAGGTTCTTTTAGTGGAGGTATTTACGAAGCGATGGTAACCACAGTGGCCGGTTTAATAGTGGGCATCTTGGCCTACATTTCGTACAATACCTTAACTTCTATGATCGATAAGGTTATTTATAGAATGGAAGTAACCACCATGGAGTTTTTAGACATCCTTCACGAACCCGCTTCGTAATGGAGGTGTAACGCAAAACAAATATGGAATTAAAACGAAGAAATAAGGTAAAAGCAGAGTTTAGCATGTCGAGCATGACCGACATTGTGTTTCTCTTGCTGATCTTTTTTGTGATAACCTCGAGATTTACCCCCGAACCAATATTAAAAGTATTACTTCCAAAGGGTGCGCCCGAGCAAACCATGGATCCTAAGGTAATACACGTAATTGTAGATGAAAAGCTGAATTATGCGGTTGAAAATCAAATAATTCCGTTTGAGCGTTTACCTATTGTGTTGGATGAAGAATTAAGTAAAAATCCAGAGGCCACCGTTTCCATTTATGGCGACAAAGGTGTTGCGTACGAAAAGGTGATGGATTTGGTTTATATTGTAAATGAGTTGGGTGGAAAGCCAGTATTGGCCTTAGAACCCGCTCGAAAATAAATTGGAGTTATGAACTTGGAGAAAGAAAATGATCGAAAGGGACTGGTAGCAACCATTTTCATTCATATTATCATTGTTCTCTTGTTGCTTATTTTATTGATGCCAATAAAGGCAAAAGACAAAATAGAGCCTCCAAAAGTGGTGATGATTGATATGGGTTCATCGGGCGAGCGTGGTGGAAGCAGTGCCAACGACCCACAAGAATCAGAAAGCACATCTGCGCCGGCTCAAAATAATCCAATTGACAACCCAAATCCAACGCAAACCAACGAACCTCCGGTAATTACTTCCCCGCAAAATAACGCACCACCCCTGCCAACGCCCCCAACAAATGATTCGAAGGTTGATGATAAAACTCCAAAACCTACGCTCGACCCTCGCATAGCCGAAATGATGCGCAAGGCCGAGGTTGCCCGTAAAAAACGTGAAGCCGATGAAGCCGCTAAAAAAGCCGCCGGAGCAGGTGGTGGAGACAACGACGATAACGGCCCTGGAAAAGGTTTAGGTGATGACAATGGCAAAGATAAATCGGGCAATTTTAGTTCTAATATCAGTGGTTTTGGCATTGGAAGTGTACCAAGTTTTTCGAATGAAAAGCAAGTCTTTGGTAGTATTGTTGTTCATGTTTGTTTGGATAAAAATGGTCGGATTAAACCCGAATCGGTTGCATTCTACTCTGGAACTACGGCAAATACCTATCTCAAAGATCTTACCATCGAAAACGTTAAGAAGATGACATTCAAATCGTTGGGCGATATCCGATCGGATCACAACTGTGGAACCGTAACGGTGAATTACAAACCCGAATAAGTTGGGCATCCCTTGACTTACCAAGAAACCCTTGATTTTCTTTTCACCCAATTACCTATGTATCAGCGCATTGGAGCTGCTGCGTATAAAAAAGACTTGAGTAATACCATTGCACTTTGCTCGTTTCTGCACAATCCAGAAAAAAAAATTAAAACCATCCACATTGCAGGAACCAACGGAAAAGGCAGCACATCCCACCTCCTATCCGCTGTTTTTCAAACCCATGGTTACAAAACGGGATTGTATACATCGCCGCACTTAATCGATTTCAGAGAACGCATTCGCATAAATGGTGCCGTGGTAGATAAAGCCTTTGTTATTGATTTCGTGGAGCGAATAAAGCCCGTAATTGAAAGTCACAAACCCTCCTTTTTTGAAATAACCGTTGCCATGGCATTCGATTTTTTCCAGCAACAAGAAGTAGATATTGCCATTATTGAAACCGGGTTGGGCGGCCGATTAGACAGCACCAATGTGATTAACCCCGAACTTTCCATTATAACTAATATTGGCTACGACCACATGGATATGTTGGGAGAAACCTTAGAACTCATTGCGGCCGAAAAGGCTGGCATTATCAAAGAAGGTATTCCAGTGGTTATTGGTGAACGACAGCCGGTAGTTGTGCCCATTTTTACTGAAATTGCAAAAAATAAAAAATCGTCCATTTCTTTTGCCGAGGATGTAATTGTTGACAACGTTGTGTCCAACTTCAGTTCAGACCTAGGTGGACATTACCAAGTGTTAAACATTCGAACGGTGCTGGCTGGCTTGCAAGTTCTGTCACCAACCTACAACTTTGAAGAAAAAAAGATTCAGACCGCTTTTAAACACGTTACCCATTTAACCGGCTTGCAAGGCCGATGGCAAGTAGTTCGAAATCATCCGAAAACCATTTGTGATACCGCTCATAATTCAGATGGGTTGTATTACGTTATGCGCCAGTTGGAAGATGAAACGTATAAAGATTTACACATTATTTTTGGACAAGTAGCTGGAAAAGAACCTTCCAAGGTATTGGCTTTGTTGCCCAAAAAAGCAACCTATTATTTCTGTCAACCCTCCATTCCACGTGCACTTGCCGTACATGAACTTAGCTTGCTCGCTTTACAGCACGGCATAAAAGGAAGTTCGCACAATTCGGTGGAAGAAGCGTATTCGGTTGCTCAAATGCGAGCAAGTGATGATGATGTGATTTTTGTTGGTGGCTCCACCTTTGTAGTGGCCGACTTCTTAAAGTTCTTGCAGGAACTAGATGGATCTTCGTTTTAGTTCCCGAACAATCAGGTTCATTTCACGTCCCACTTGTCCGGCAACGGAACTGTTTTCTTGGGCTCTGCGCCCCAAATAGGGCATAACCGCTTTAATGGGCCCATAGGGGAGGTATTTGCAAACACGGTACCCGGCATGGGCTAAATTAAACGAAATAATATCGCTCATTCCGTAGAGTTGAGCAAAGTAAAATCGATCATCATCCATGGCAATATTGGCCTTCTCCATCAGCTTAACCAACTTCAAGGCGCTGTCTTCGTTGTGACTTCCAACGCATATAGACACAATATCTCTGTTCTCAAAACATACCGAAACAGCTTCATCGAAGGCACGGTGTGTTGCTTCTTTATCATCCTGAATCGGACTTTTATAGTCTCGTTCCATGGCGCGTTCTCGCTCCTTTTCCATATAAGCACCACGTACTAGCTTAAACCCTAGATTGTATCCCTGACTTTTTGCCGATGCAATGATTGCCACTAAATGATCCAATCGATCTTTCCGATACATCTGCAAGGTGTTGTAAATCATCACCTTATTCTTATTATGCTTTTGCATCATTTCGATGGCCAAGCCGTCAATAACGTTCTGAATCCAAGTTTCTTCAGCATCAATAAAGAGTCTTACCCCGCTTTCCACCGCATAATCGCTTAGGCCAGTAAACCGCTTTTTAACTCGATCAAATTCTGCGCTTTCTTCTTTAGAAAGCTGATCACCCAAATTTATTCTTTTAAGCAAATCAAACCGAGCAATGCCGGTGGTCTTAAAAACGGCAAATGGAAAACGATCGTCTTTTTTGGATCGGAATATGCACAACTTAATCTCTTCAAAATTTGCATCGAAGCTCGCTTCATCTTCCACTCCTTCCACCGAGTAATCTAAGATGGATCCAACGCCGTACTTAAACAGTTCATCGGCGCTATCAACGCATTCGGCTATGGTTTCTCCTCCACAAAAGTGTTTAAACACCGTGGCCTTTACAAAGCCTTTAATTGGAAGGTGAAGCTTCAAGGCCCATGCAGTAAGAGGTGGCCCGTATTTTATTAAGGTTGGATGCTTGAAAATTGAAAACAACCACTTCGCCTCTTTCAATTCTTGATTCGACTTGTGCTTAAATGCAATTTCGGTATTTTCGAAGGAGAGTTTTGCCATTGCAGATTCTTTGACAAAAATAATCGAAAAGCGCCATTGGTATTCAAAATTATCATGCTTCTTTGTCTTTTCTTGTATGACAATGCTCATCCCCAACTTGATTTCAAAATTTGGATAAAACATACTCCACTTTAAACGCATATAATAGACTTGCCCCTCTTTATCAGCGGATTAAGAAACTGGTTTTTGGAAATCGATTGGATGTGGCTGCATCCATGTATTTTGAAGACCTACCAAAAAAAGGTCGAATTCTGGTCATTGGCGGTGGCGACGCCGGTTATTTAACCATGCTTCCGGCAAACGCACAGCTTGTTTATCTTGACTCTTCGTCGACTATGTTGGCTCGAGCCAAAAGAAAGATGATTCAGCAAGATATTGAATTTGTACACAACGATCTCTTTCAATTTACTTCCTACCAACCCTTCGATGCCATCGTATGTAACTTTGTACTCGACCACTTCCAACCCATCCAAATCCAAGCCATTTTATCTAGATCTGCATCCATGCTAAATCCAGCCGGATTGCTCCTAGTTTCAGATTTCAAAAAACCCGATGGATCCAGTCAAGCGCAATACAAATGGCTCATTTCTTTGATGATCTTGTTTATTAATCTATGCACCGCCATGGATGTTAAAAACTTGTCGGACATCCAACATTGTCTGCAACAGTCTGATTTTAAACCTCTTAAATACGCAGTGTCGAAAAACGGACTCCTTTTTGCCTCTGTGTGGATGAAGTAAGACACTAAAAAAAGTGCTTACCGAGTTAACATAGAGATTTGGAAGTTCAACTACATAGCAACTTAGTAAAAGGAAAATTAGTCCTTATCATTCTGCTGAGTACTGCATTTTTTAGCCAAGCCACCACCGTTAATTTTTATGGCCACACTATTTTCTTTGAAAACGCTAGTGTAGCCAACCTACAAATTCCAAGTCGTTTGCAACAAGCCAATGTGAGCCAATTATCGGCACGAATGCAACATATTGCAAATGCTAAGTTGTTGAATGATTTTGCTACCACTCAACAAACCTACGATCTCGACAATATGGGCATGGTTTTGTTGGTTCAGGCTTGGTCGAAGCAGATGCACTCCAATTCATCCGTTCAAAATCTGGCCCAATACACCGTTTTAAAGAAGTTGAATATTAAGGTTTTACTCACATTCACTTCCGAGCAGCTCTCATGCTTTGGAGTATTAAAAAATCAACCGGCCAGTTCTGTTTACATTTATTATGGCGGCATTCGATACACCAATCTCGATTTTAAAAACAAAAGCCTGATGGGCAATCGATTCATATTCACAGATGCCGATAATGATTCATACAAGGTAATTGACGTACTCGCAAAAAAGCCAAAGTTAAACGCACACATCACCCAAAGAGCGCTGCTTTGGGTTTACAACAAAAAAACCTATCAGCTAACCGCCAAGAGCAATGCTTCGTTGATGGCATATTTAAACGATTTACCCGAGTACGAACTCGGAGAGCGATATGTTGTTCAAGAAGGTTCTAAGGCCTTTAAAGAGTCTGTAATCGATGGTTTGAGGGAATACAGCAACGAGTTCACTTCGTTGGAAGACAAGGCCAATTTCTTATTGAGCTTTGTGCAGCATGCCTTCCAATATCAAACGGATCAAGATCAATACGGTCAAGAAAAATACAATTATCCCGAAGAAACCGTAGTAAGTGCCTTTTCAGATTGCGAAGACCGCACCTTGCTTTTAGCCTACTTATATAAAGACATCTTACACGTGGAAAGCATTATTCTGTATTTTAAGGATGCCAAACACGTATGCTTAGCCGCAAACATACCGCGGTATCGAAATGGCTACTCGTTGCAATACCAGGGACTCTCCTACCAAGTTTGCGAACCCACCGGTTATGGATTTAAGGTTGGGGATGTTTCCACGCCACTTTCGGGCATCACCGAAGTGATTGAGTTATAACGGTTTGGCTATAAGAATAGTGCGGTTGTGTGAGAGGATATTCCAAAGGGAAATCAGGCATAGAAAAAAGGCGCAAATTCTTGATTAAGCACTAAACTAAGCATTATTTTTATATGTTGTTGGCATTTCGTTGTTTCAAATATTTACTTGTTTATATCCTCTCTTTCTAGAAGCTAATATTTTCAATATAAAGAAATAATTTCAATTTTACTTTCCAATTCGGAAAGTTACTGTATCTTTGTTTCCGATACGGAAAGTAATAACTTATTAATAATTAATTTATACCATGACAGAAAAGAAACAAATTCAATCCAAAGAGGCTCAGGAAGCACTTGATTCAATTAACGAAATGAAATACGCAGGCCTAAAACGAGTCTTACCAACTCCAATATGGCTTGGTGCTATTTTGGGAATACTAATAGGAACTCAAATTGCATTGTTGGGTGCTGAGATTAGAACGTACAATACGATTCTAATCGTATTAATTGTAATT
>JBLHHI010000076.1:0-15851 GCA_047614125.1 Bacteroidia bacterium
TAAGTGATTTGTTAAATCATCTGCAATTATAGGCAACATTTTGGCCTTGAATTGGGCCTCATCCGGATCGATCACGATGAGGCCATATTTCTCAAAATAGCAATGATATATCAGTCGGTTGGCATCGGCATAGGTAGTGCACAACTGATAGGCATCTCGACAGATTTTTATGAATTCTTGGTTTTCTTTTGTTGCGTCCAGACGGTTACTTAACTCATCAACAAGCGGAAGGAGGCTTGCAGGGGATAATCGTCCAACTGCCCCAGAACTTTCAATATCCCATTGATATTCAGTGCCATAGAGCGTGGTTGATTTGATTTCTTCAAAATCATGATCCTCCGTGGCCATCCAAAAAACAGGCACCACAGTATGCTCTGGTTGTTGTCGCGAATATTTTTTTGCCTGGTTGATGCATGACATTATTTTGTACCAAACGAAAAGCGGACCCATGAAAATATGAATTTGCTGACCCGTTGTGACGGTTACTGTTTTTGCATCCGAAAGAGCAACAATGTTTTGATAAACGGGTGATTCGGTTGAAAGCCTATACGCTTCAGGCAATCTGGAATATTGTTCTAGTAAAATGCTTGATAACTTTGAACGTTCCTCTGGGTTATAGTATTTGCTCTCACAAATAGTATGGATTAATTCTCCGTTAGCAAGTGGAGTTACCAGTTCGAATGGAAAAGCGCTACTTTTCTGAAAGTAGCTTTGAACCAACGATGAATAATATGCAGAATTGTTTGCAGGTACGATGTGCAAATCTACCCGATCCTTTTCCGAACCAAATTTAAACGCAGCTTCCATATAAATCAAACTCTTTGGCGTCGTGTATTTTTACTTGAACAAAATCTCCATTTCGCAAGTAATCTTTATCGGCCTTAATCAACACTTCATTGTCAACTTCAGGAGAATCATATTCGGTTCTTCCAACAAAGTAGTCGTTCTCGAATCGATCAATCAGTACCTTAAATGTTTTGCCAATCTTTTCTTGGTTGAGCTTAAAGGAGATTCCTTCCTGAATCTCCATTAAATGAGCTGCTCTTGCTTCTTTTTCCTCATTTGGAATATCATCGGCCAAAGTATGTGCATGCGTTCCATCCTCATGCGAATAGGTGAATACACCCAGTCGTTCAAACTTTGTTTCCTCCACATAATCGCACAGCTCTAAGAAGTCTTGTTCTGTTTCGCCTGGATGACCAACCAACATTGTGGTTCTAAGCGCTAAGTCTGGAATTGCATTACGCATTTCGTTCACCAATTCGATGGTGCGCCTTTTGGATATACCTCTTCGCATTGCCTTTAATACATCATCAGAGATGTGTTGCAAAGGCATGTCGATGTAATTACAAATGCTTGCATGATCTTTGATTACAGGTAAAACGTCCATTGGAAACTGCGAGGGGTAGGCGTAATGCAGTCGAATCCAATCGATGCCTTCGGTTGTAGCCAACCCTTGCATCAAATCAGCAAGATTTCGTTTTCCATATAGATCTAAGCCATAATACGTTGAGTCTTGAGCGATCAACATCAATTCTTTGCAACCGTTTCTAGCTAGATTCGCGGCTTCCAATTGCAATGCTTCAATCGATTTAGAAACATGTTTTCCGCGCATAATGGGGATAGCACAAAACGAACACGGACGATTGCATCCTTCTGAGATCTTTAGATAAGCATAATGGAATGGGGTAGTGGTAAGTCGCTCGCCCAACAATTCTTTTTTATAATCGGCCCCCAAGGTTTGCAGCAAACCTGGTAGTTCCATCGTCCCAAAAAAGGCATCTACTTCCGGCATCTCAGCCATTAATTCTTCTTTGTATCTATGTGACAAACAGCCTGTTACATACAATTTGTCAATCTTCCCTTGCTCTTTTTGTCCAATGTAGTGCAAAATTGTGTCGATCGATTCTTGCTTTGCGTTTTCAATAAAACCGCAGGTATTCACTACAATTACATTTGCATCAGGATCGTTGCTTTGGTGCAATGCATCGATATGATTAGCTTTTAGCTGAGTGAGTAGAACCTCCGAGTCGACAATGTTTTTTGAGCAACCTAAGGTCACAATATCGATTTTGTTAGTTTTAAATTCCTTAGTTCTCATAGCTTATTGTGTAAAGAGGGTTTCTACAAAGGCCTTTGGTTCAAAAATTTGCAGGTCGTTCACGCCTTCGCCAATTCCAATATATTTTACGGGAATCTTAAATTGTTCAGAGATTCCGATGGCCACACCACCACGCGCTGTTCCGTCAAGTTTGGTTAACGCCAATGCATTTACCTCGGTGGCGGATGTGAACTGTTTGGCTTGCTCAAAGGCGTTTTGGCCAGTGCTTGCATCCAAAACCAACAATATTTCGTGTGGAGCTTCTGGAATGACTTTATTCATCACCCGCTTTATTTTGGACAACTCGTTCATCAAGTTTACTTTGTTGTGGAGCCGCCCTGCGGTATCAATTATTACCACATCGGCGCCAATGCTAACGCCATAGGTAACGGTATCGAAGGCCACAGCTGCAGGATCCGTATTCATTCCTTTCGAAATGATGTCAACGTCTACGCGTTTGCTCCATATGGTTAATTGGTCAACGGCTGCTGCTCGAAAAGTATCGGCAGCTCCTAGTACCACTTTTTGACCAGCTTTTTTGTACAAGTTGGCCAACTTGCCAATGGTTGTAGTCTTGCCAACTCCATTTACACCTACCACCATTATTACATAAGGCTTTATGGAAGGGTTGGGTTGAAAATCTTGTGCTTCGAGCATCTGAGAGATCTCGTCTTTCAACAATTCGTTTAATTCTGTAGAACTAACAAATTTATCTTTGGCAACACGCGCCTCTAGGCGCGCAATTATTTTCAACGTAGTATCGATGCCGACGTCCGAACTAATAAGAATCTCTTCCAATTCATCCAGAAAGTCGTCGTCTACTTTACGCTTTCCAACTACGGCCTTCGAAATTTTATTGAACAACGACGAGCGAGTTTTTTCAAGACCCTTATCGAGGTTTTCCTGTTCTTCCGGAGATTTATCTTTTTTGAAAAAATCAAATATGCCCATGTTCCTATAAACAAAAAAAGCCTCCTTATGTGTTAGAAGGAAGCTTTAAAGTTTTAAAATATCTTATTTATTTGAAGAAATCCTTCACCGCATCTGACGGGATAATCTCTTCTTTAAATGTATATGCACCTGTTTTTGGTGATCGAACGGCCTTTATAACCTTTGCCCAATCCCTGCCAGTTCCTGTTTTTAGCGTTGCAACTACCTTCTTAGCCATGCTCTTATTTTTTTAAAGCTTGATGAATTATTTAATTTCTTTATGAACGGTAACCTTCTTCATAATGGCGTTGTATTTCTTCAACTCCAATCGCTCGGTTGTGTTCTTTTTGTTTTTAGTTGTAATGTATCGAGATGTGCCAGGCATTCCACTGCCTTTGTGCTCGGTGCATTCTAAAATTACTTGGATTCTATTGCCTTTCTTAGCCATGATGAACTCTGTAGATTTCCTTCTTTATTGATTTTGCCTATATTCTACCCGTTTTTTCCAACGAATCTAAACAAGCCGTAATTCCTTTTTTATTGATGGTTCGCAACGCAGAGGTAGATACCTTCAACACGATCCAAGCATCTTCTTCCGGTAGGTAGAATTTCTTGGTGTGAAGATTTGGGTAAAATCTTCGTTTTGTTTTTATGTTGGAGTGGGAAACATGGTTTCCTTTTAACGCTTTCTTACCGGTTAAATCACATACTCTTGACATCGCTTCATTTTTAAGGAGTGCAAAGTTGAATTTTTTTCTCCGATTTAACAAACAGTTAATAGAAAAAGATTGAAATAAATGTTAGTCGGTAAGTGTATACTAATTGGGATGACATTTCAGGTCCTAGGCTTCATGATTTACTGCCATAACGGTGCCAAGGTAAACCCTTGTTCCGCTTGGGCTAGCGAACCATCTTTGCTTCATTTCTTCTGGAATAAACTTGCCGCTAAATTTTTGAACAAAAGCAGCGCCCTCCACAGAAATGATTACGATTTGAAATGAACTTACTGGATAGCTTTCAGAATTGGTTACGGTCAAAAATTTTGTTTCTTTATTTTGCTTTTTGGTAAGCTTAATTCCTGTAAATGAACTCAATTTAGAATGAAGCGCCTCTTGTGCAAAGCTGGCAGCAGTATTTAGGAGAAATAGAAATAGAAGGAGGAACGGAATTAGTTTGATTGTCTTGATCATGTCTAATTTTCTTAAGAACCTGAGTTCGATTAATCTTTTCAAATTCAAAATATGAATCGAACTCAGGTTAAGAGCTAATGAAACAAAAAAAATGGGTCAGCTTTATTATAAAGTTGACCCATTTTTCTAGTTGAGGATTTGTCGAAAAAATCGTGTTACACGTCTATTCTTGCGTACTTGGCATTTGCTTCTATAAAGGCTCTACGAGGTGGTACTTCATCTCCCATTAACATTGAGAAGATTCGATCTGCTTCCGCCCCGCTGTCTAAGGTAACTCGCTTAAGGGTTCTGCGGTCAGGATCCATGGTGGTTTCCCAAAGCTGTTCAGCGTTCATCTCTCCCAAACCTTTGTATCGCTGTACGCTAACAGAATCGGGTCGATCTCCGCCGAGGCGCATGATTTCGCGATCGCGTTCCGCATCACTCCATGTATACACCGCTTCTTTGCCCTTCTTCACTTGATAAAGTGGTGGAGTGGCAATGTATATGTACCCGTTGTCAATGAGTGGACGCATATAACGGAAGAATAAGGTGAGAATTAACGTTCGAATGTGTGAACCATCCACATCCGCATCGGTCATAATTATCACTTTATGATATCGAAGTTTGGTGATGTTCAATTCTTTAGCATCTTCTTCAGTACCAATGTTTACCCCTAATGCCGTAAACATGTTTTTGATCTCTTCGTTGTCGTAAATTCGGTGCTCCAAGGCTTTTTCAACGTTCAAGATTTTTCCTCGAAGGGGTAGGATGGCTTGAAAACTTCGATCTCTGCCTTGCTTGGCGGTACCACCGGCAGAATCTCCCTCTACCAAGTATATTTCGCACGCAGCGGGATCTTTTTCTGAGCAATCCGACAACTTACCAGGCAAGCCCATTCCGCTCATAACGCCCTTACGCTGAACCATTTCTCGCGCTTTGCGGGCAGCATGACGCGCTTGCGCCGCAATCACTACCTTGCTTATGATAATCTTTGCTTGATTTGGATTTTCTTCTAAATAGTTGTTCAACATTTCTCCCACAGCTTGGTCAACAGCACCACTTACTTCACTATTACCCAACTTGGTTTTAGTTTGACCTTCGAACTGAGGTTCTTGAACCTTTACAGAAATGACGCCAGTAAGTCCTTCTCTAAAATCTTCGCCGCTTATTTCAAATTTCAGTTTGCTGAAAAAGCCTCCCTTTTCTCCATAGGTTTTCAAAGTACGGGTTAACGCTCTTCTAAATCCGGCAACGTGGGTTCCGCCTTCTATGGTATTGATGTTGTTTACATATGAGTGGAGATTTTCCGTATAACTCGCGTTGTATTGAAAAGCAATTTCCACAGGAACCCCTGCTTTTTCACCTTCTGCATAAATAGGGAAGGGGATGAGCGACTCCCGAGTGCCATCCAAATATTTCACAAACTCAGATAGTCCACCTTCCGATATAAAGGTTTCCGTACGAGCGGTTCCATCTTCATTTATTTCTCGTAAGTCGGTGATTTGCAGAGCAATACCCTTGTTTAGAAATGATAATTCTCGCAATCGTGATGCCAAAGTATCGTAGTTGAAAACGGTTACTTGAAAGATGCTATCGTCCGGCCAGAAAATAACCGTTGTGCCTCGTGTATCTGTTTCTCCAATTACCTCTACACCCGTTTGTGGTTTTCCAATGGAATATTCCTGCTGGTATATTTTACCTTCTCGATGAACTATCGCTAAGAGTTTTTTGGAGAGCGCATTTACACAACTCACCCCAACCCCGTGCAGTCCACCAGAAACTTTATATGTGTCCTTGTCGAACTTTCCACCAGCGTGCAGAACCGTCATTACAACTTCCAGCGCTGATTTCTTTTCTTTGGCATGCATGGCAACCGGAATTCCTCTTCCGTTATCTTCTACCATTACACTGTTGTCTTCGTTGATGGTAACTTTGATGGTGTCGCAATGACCAGCCAACGCTTCATCAATCGAATTATCGACCACCTCATACACCAAATGATGAAGCCCCTTTGTTCCAATGTCGCCGATGTACATCGCCGGACGTTTTCGAACGGCTTCTAAGCCTTCTAAAACTTGTATATTATCCGCCCCGTAATCGCTGTTGTTATTTGTGCTTTCCGCCATATCTTTTTCTACGTTTAATGGGTAAAAATAAGGCTAAAACAGCGAGTAAGGCCACAATAAATGTCATTCTTTTCCACAATAAACTAACGAAAATAATGAAGATTTTAAGTCGAAATTCTCAGAATAAGACCGTTGATTATTTTAAACCGTCTAGGAACAGTGACCCGCAATTTTTACAACATAACTATATGATTGTTAAATAGTTGTGCGCTAGTAGCTGCGTTCGCCGCATAGATTGGTTTCCAATAACCTTCTCGTTTCACTCACACCGAGCCTTTGACCCAAAACCCAAACCATTTTTGCCAAAGCCGACTCATTGGTCATGTCTCCACCAGAAATTACGCCCATATCCAAAAAAGCACTGCTGGCCTCATATTTGCCAAGTTGAACGCCCCCTTGATAACACTGGGTAATGAATAGGATGTGGGTGCCCTTATTGCGTGCTTCCTTTAATACCGAAACAAATTCAGATGTACAGGGAGCATTGCCAGCTCCATAGGTTTTTAGTATCAACCCATCAACTTCTTCGTCATCTACAAGCTTGCGCAATAACGAAGGTTGGAGGCCAGGAAAAAGCCCAATGTCCATAACCTTGGTGCTCAGTTGCGGTTTTATGGAAAAAACCGCCTTAGGTTTTTTTAATATGGTGTTTGGATGAAACTTAATTACCTGTTCTAGATCAGCTAATGCTGGATAATTTGGAGACACGAATCCCTCAAAATCATTTGTGCTGGCCTTTGTGCTCCGATTTCCTCTAAACAACCGATCGTTGAAGCAAATGCAAACTTCGGGTACTATTGGTAAACCGAACGAAGCCGCTGCTGCAATGTGAATTGCATTGCTCAAATTGTTGATGGCGTCAGTTCTGGAATGCGATATTGGCAGCTGTGACCCCGTTAGAACCACTGGCTTGCCTAAATTTTGAAGTAAAAAACTCAAGCCACTTGCCGTATAAGCCATGGTGTCGGTTCCGTGAATAATAATGAACCCATCAAAGTCCGTATAGTTTGAATCGATCACCTCTGCCATTTGAAGCCAATGATTTGTACCCATTTGCGATGAATCCAAAATTTCAGGTAAAGATTGATACGTGAATTCAATGTTTCGAACCCCACTAAAATATCCGTTGGGTTGGATTGATGGCATGAATTTTTGGATTTGATTCCATTTTTGAGGAACGAGTGGACTGTTGATCACTTCCGGGTTTTTATACCCCATCCCAATAGTGCCACCGGTGTATAAAATCAAAACTTTTTGACTAGACATGGACGCTTTGTTGTTCTGCCAAAAGGTATAAAACTGCCATTCGGATGGCCACGCCATTTTCAACCTGGTTAAGAATTATTGCGTGCTCAGAATCAGCAAGTTCCGAGCTAATTTCCACCCCTCTGTTGATTGGGCCAGGGTGCATAATGGTGATGGGTTTTTTCAAGCCTTCAACAATAGGCAAGGTTAATCCATATTGCATGGTGTATTCTCGTAAACTCGGAAAATACTGTATTTCTTGGCGTTCTAATTGTATGCGTAAAACATTGGCAACATCACACCATTCCAGTGCCTTTTGAAGATTGTGTTCAACCCCAACTCCGAGGCTGGAAATGTGCCGTGGAATTAGCGTTGGTGGGCCGCAAACTTTTACATTAGCTCCCAACTTTATTAAGCAGTAAATGTTTGATAAAGCGACTCGACTGTGCAGTATGTCGCCCACAATAACAACATTTTTGCCCACCAAATTTCCCAATTTTTCTCGGATAGAATATGCATCAAGTAGCGCTTGTGTTGGATGTTCGTGTGTTCCGTCGCCGGCATTTATTACCTGGGCATCGATGTGGCGAGATAAAAACTGGCAAGCCCCTGGCGCTGGGTGGCGCATAACCACCATGTCGACTTTCATACTCAGTATGTTTTTAACCGTGTCGATCAAGGTTTCTCCCTTCGACACAGAAGAAGAAGAGGAAGTAAAATTGACAACATCTGCCGACAATCTTTTTTCCGCCAATTCAAACGATACACGCGTTCGGGTAGAGTTTTCAAAAAACAAATTAGCGATGGTTATATCGCGTAAGGATGGTACCTTTTTAATCGGTCGGTTTATGATCGATTTAAAACTATCAGCAGTTTCGAAGATCAGCTGTAGATCGTTCTCCGTTGCGTCTTTTATACCAAGTAAATGCTTCGATGAAAGTTGTGGCATCTAATTATTTTGTTGTGTTATTATCCAAACCTTATGTTCTCCCTGTAAATCCACCAGTACCTTGTCGTTTGCTCGTGTATCAACTTCCAATCCAACATAATCGGGTTGTATGGGCAGTTCGCGATTGAATCTTCGATCAATTAAACTCAGTAATTCGGTTCGCTTGGGTCGGCCAAAGTCTGCCAAAGCATTGAGGGCTGAACGTACGGATCTACCTGTGTACAAAACATCATCAATGAGAATAACTTTCTTGTTTTCGACCACAAAGTCTAACGATATAGTGTTGGGAATGAGCGGTTTAGAACTCCGTCTAAAATCATCACGATAGAAGGTCGAATCCAATTCGCCATATAAAATGTGCTCATTGCCCGTAATTTCAATGAGGATGTTTCTGAGTTGTTGCGCAAGCTCAATCCCACGCGGTTGCATGCCAATAATAGCAGAATCTTCAAAATTTCCGTGATTTTCTTGCATCTCAAATGCCAGCCTGCGCATGACCACTTCCAATTGACTGCTGCTTAATATGAGCCTTTTTTCATTCATTCTTTCCTAATTTCTCCGGCAAGTTCGCAAATCTTGTTATACTCGGCTTCCGAAACTTTTGAAACGGAGAGTCGCATGAGCCGAACGAGTTCCATACCGTTTATCTGTTCATCGGCCTTAACCTGCTGCAAGGTAACTGGTGTCTCTAATTTTTTAACAGGTTTTATATCCACTGCTACCCAACGATCGTCATCGGTTGTAGGATCTTGGTAGGATGTTTTAATAATTTCTACAATTCCAACGATTTCTTTACCAAGGTTACTGTGATAAAAAAAAGCGCGATCTCCCACTTCCATGGCTCTTAGGTTTAATCGAGCTGAATAGTTGCGAACTCCGTCCCAAAAAGTCCATGTGTCTTTTTCTAAGTCATCCCAGCTGTATTTGTTGGGTTCAGATTTCATTAACCAATACTGCATATTCCTATTTTAGATCTTCTTTTAACCTTGTTTAGCCCACTTTCGTTCTTGACTTAGCATATTCAGTTGCAAAAATGGCAAAAAAAAATCCCATTCAAGTATGGGATTTTTTTGATATATCAGATAAAATTTCAATCGAACTACGACATCAATTCTTTTAGTTGATCGGACCATCCGTTTTTGGAAAAGATTTCCGCTTTACCAATGGCTTCTTCCATTGCTGTGACTTCGGCTTCATCCAGCGCTGCTATTTGTGCAAAATTGGTGAAACCGGCTTCCGTCATTTTTTTAGCTAATGCCGGACCAACACCGTTAAGAAGTTTCAAGTCATCATCAGAGGTGGATTCAGTTGCTTTCGCTTTAGCCTTTGGTTTGGCCTCTGCCTCTGCCTCTGCTTCAGCTTCAACGTTTACCTTTGGCTTGGCTTCGGCTTTAGGCTTAGCTTTTGCTGCTGGTTTTTCGTCTTTATCATCCGCTATCTTCGCTAATTTTTCAACGGCAGACTTTCTGCTTGCCGCTTCCATTTTAGCTTTCAATTCTGCCAATTCATCCAATTCACCTAAGGTTGAGAAGTCGTTACCGCGATTCATCTTCTCGACGGATCGAGTTGTTTTCTTAGCCGATTTAACTTTGGCTTCGTTATCTGAATCAACGCGTGCACGTTCTTCTTCTTTCCAAATGTCGGTATGAGAAACAATAATTCGCTTCTGATCTTTGTTGAACTCAATAATTCGAAAGTTCAAAGCTTCGTCAGGTTTAACAACCGACTTGTCTTCTTTCTTCAAATGCTTGGTAGGAGCGAAGCCTTCAACACCATATGGCAAAGCAACGGTGGCACCTTTGTCGTTAATTTCGGCAATGGTTCCTTCGTGCTCCGACCCTTCAGTGAAAATGCTTTCGAAGGTTTCCCATGGATTCTCATCCAATTGTTTGTGTCCTAAACTTAATCTGCGATTCTCACGATCGATTTCTAAAACAACAACTTCGAGCTCTTCACCTTTCTTAGTAAATTCGGCTGGATGCTTAATCTTCTTGCTCCAACTTAAATCACTAACGTGAACAAGACCGTCTACTCCTTCTTCCAATTCTACGAATAATCCGTAGTTGGTAAGGTTTCGAACAATCCCTTTATGCTTGCTTTCCGCTGGGTATTTTTCTTCAATATTATCCCATGGATCTGGGGTTAATTGTTTGATTCCCAACGACATTTTATGCTCCTCTTTTTCAAGAGTTAGAATAACCGCTTCAACTTCATCACCAACATTCATGAAATCTTGAGGATTTCTTAAGTGCTGTGACCAAGACATTTCAGAGACGTGGATGAGACCCTCGATTCCTGGAGCAATTTCAATGAATGCACCGTAGTCAGCTACCGTTACAACCTTGCCTTTAACTTTTGCATTTACCTCTAATTTGTCGCTCAAGTTATCCCAAGGATGTGGAGTTAACTGCTTCAATCCTAGAGAAATACGTTTCTTGTCATCATCAAAGTCAAGTACAACGATGTTGATTTTTTGATCAAGTTGTAAAACTTCTTCTGGGTGATTAATTCTGCCCCAAGATACGTCTGTAATGTGCAATAAGCCGTCTAAGCCTCCAAGATCAATAAATACTCCAAACGAAGTCATGTTTTTCACAACTCCTTCAAGTACTTGTCCTTTTTCAAGTTTCGATAGGATTTCACCTTTTTGTGCTTCGATGTCATCTTCGATCAAAGCCTTGTGTGAGATCACAACGTTTTTGAAAGCTTCGTTGATTTTAACAACCTTAAACTCCATTCGCTGACCAACGTATTGGTCGTAATCTCGAATGGGTTTAACATCGATTTGAGATCCCGGCAAAAATGCATCGAGTCCCATAATGTCAACTACAAGCCCACCTTTTGTTCTCGACTTAATTAAACCGGTAACTATAGAGCCATCAGTTTGAGCAAGAATAATATTTTCCCAAGCTGTTTCGGCTTGTGCTTTCTTACGCGACAAAACGAGTTGCCCTAAAGCATCTTCCGTTTCAACAACATAAACCTGCACCTCGTCTCCTACAGCAAGTTCAGGGCGGTCTTTAAATTCAGTGCGACTTACCAAGCCATCCGATTTAAAACCTACATTGACAATTACGTCTTTCTTTGATAAAGAAACCACGATTCCTTTAATGATCGTTCCTTCTTCAATCGAATTGAATGAATCCATATACAGTTGCTCCAACTCTGATTTGTTCGAGTCGTCGTACTTGCCAAATCCTTCTTTGTCCATAGTCCAATCGAACGCGTTTTCATCGTGCACTGGATCGGGAACGTTTTTGTAATTTTTGGTTCCAGGTTTGTATTCATCCTCATCATCTTCGTCATCATCCGAATTGATTACGGCTTTTGGTGAGGCCTTTGATTCAGATTTTTCTGACGGGGCTACAACTTCTGTTACCGGTTCGGGTGTTGATTCTAATTCCTGAGAAGTGTTGGTACCAACTTCTTCAACAGTTGCATCTTCGTCCGAAGTTACTACGGCTTGAGGAGTGGCCTCTGATTCAGATTCTTCTGACTGGGCTACTTCTTCTTTTACCGTTTCGGGGGTTGATTCTAATTCCTGCGAAGCGTTAGTGGTTTCTTCAGTAGTTGCATCCTTGGCATCTACCGGATTGTTTGAAAGTGCGTTACTTTCTAATTCGTTGTTTTGTTCTGTCAATTCAATGTGTCCTCCTTTGAGCGGCCGCAAAATTAGATAAAGTAATGAAAAAAACAACATATCTGCTAATTTTTATGCCGAAAGAGGTCGGTTTTATTGGCCGAAGGTCTGGGCTCAATTTATTTTATGATCGGTTCCAATAATTAAGTTGATTTATATGCCTGGTTAACAAGGTCATCAAGCGAACTACATCCACCAAATTATGACACTTTGATTAGAGCAAATATTTTATTTAACGAGCAACGTTTTATAACTTTACCGCGTCAAAAAAACAATCGCAGCAATATAAAGGCCCTATGAAAAAAATAATATTTAGTATCGCAATTTTGTCTACCATGTCAATTGCAGCCCTGGCACAGGAAGTAGCAAAGGGATTGAAATGGAATGAACAAAACACAACTTCAATTAGCTTAGTGGATGTAAATCCCGCAAATGGAGAAATCGTTGGAGACGCAACCGTTCTACAGCTTAAAAATCCTTCTTCAGTTGTAGCCAATACCATTCATCACGATCAGACAAATAATTTGTTGTATTTCCAAACCGAAGAACGTTTTAACAATTTTGCTTCGAACCAAAAAATGAGAATTGTCCGAGCTTCAAATGGAGAAAGCTTGCGCGATGTTAGTTTAACCAACGCAATGGCTCCTTTCGTAATTGGAGATCAAGGCATGTTTGGCTTTGTTGGGGTGGAGCGCACCTTTAACGGATACTCTAACAACGATGATGATATTTCACTAGTGATTTTTGACATGGGCAGCGGAAAAACGACTGTTAAGATTAAATTATCAAATTTGTCTTTTGCCACAACCAACGCTCCCTTTGTTGGAGAACTTGAAAACAACACGGGTAATCAAAATGGAGAAATTGGAATGGATCAGGTTTCATTAAGCACTACGTGTTTCTTACCCACTACAAGAAGATTAATATTTTCGGCAAAGGATGTGGTTGGGGTTCAACGCATGTTTGACGTAGATACTAAAACCGGGCAATTGATCAGCTCTCATTCCATCAACTTCGATGTTCTTGACATGACCTTCGACGTTGCCTCAAACTTGTTGTATGCGGTATTTATTGCACAAAATGAAGCTGGCAAGAATACCCTATATGCCGGTACCTTGAGTGCTAATAATTATAAGGTACTGAATAAAATTGCAATTCGGGTGTTGAACAATTACGAATACCCAATCATGGATGGTTCAATTAAGGTAGGCGAATCAGGTGTATATGTATCCAAAAAAGACCCTACAGGTCGTCAGACAATTTACACCATAACAAAAGAAACCAACGAGGTGGTAAATGTTTCAACGGCAGCGAATGCTTTTACTCAAGTTGATTTTGAATTTCCCTTTATAAATGTAAAAAATGATGAAGTGTCGCTATTAAACGCCATATCAATGTATCCAAATCCAGCTGTGAATGCACCAGAAGTGACCATTGCATCCGAACAAGGTGTTTTGGTTACCAAGTTAACGGTTCGCAACAATCTAGGACAGGTTATACAAGTGGTGGAAATCAATAATGGCACTGTTGAAAATAGATTGAATGTAACGGCGCTAAAGCCAGGCATTTACTTTGTTGAAGTGGAATCAATTGGTGCAAGTTTGATTACCAAAAAGTTAATGGTTCAGTAAAAACGATTCTTTCTTTGTTCATCTGATATTTTGATGCGTCAATCAAGCCATTGCGCCTGTTTGGCCGAATAAAAGCCTATATCCATTTATGAAAAAAAACGCTTTTCATCATCGCTTTCGCACACTTTGTTCTGTGCTTGTCGTTTTGGGAAGTTCATACCTTTTGATTTTTTTATCTGGATGCGGTCCCGAGCCACCCCCGATTATTATTGATGGAGGAAACGGAGGAGGGGGTGAAGATAGCACGCTGGTTTCCGTAACTGAATTACCGCCAATCAAAATCCCTGCAGACAATCCATTAACGTTTGCTGGTGTTGATTTGGGAAGGCATTTGTTTTATGAGAAAATGCTAAGCGGTGATGGTACTATGTCATGTGCTACCTGCCATAATAATGTAATGTCCTTTACAGACAATAACAACGCAGTGAGTGAAGGTATTCGGGGTGAAAAAGGAAATCGAAACGCAATGACCGTGTTTAATTTGATGTATTCCAACTCCTTGTTTTGGGATGGTAGGGCTGCTACTCTGCGCGAACTGGCCACCATGCCAATAGAAAACCCTATTGAAATGGACGCTCGAGTTGAAGATGTTTTGGTAAAGTTGAACGCCAGCGAATTATATAAAATGAAATTCAAGGATGCCTTTGGTGTGGAGCTGATAGAAGAAGTTCATTTGTCGAAGGCCTTGGAGCAATTTTTAATCACCTTGGTTTCTGATAATTCTAAGTTTGATAAATTTAATCGGGGAGAAACGCAGCTCTCTGAACAAGAAATTCGAGGTTTTAATGCGCTTAAAATTAAAGGTTGCTTTAACTGCCATTCAACTTCGCTGATGCACGATAATTTGTCGCACAACACGGCTCTAGACAAGAACCCCGAGGATAAAGGTCTGGGAGGTTTTACCAATGATCCTCAAGATAATTTTAAGTTTAAAACGCCCAGCTTGCGAAATATTATGCTCTCCGCTCCATATATGCACGATGGCCGTTTTAACACGATTGAAGAAGTAATTGAGTTTTATGAAAAGATTCAAGAAAATGGACTTCTAAACGCTTCTGCTAATAGCAATGCACCCAAAGATTTGATGTCGATTGCGCCCAGAAACCGACTGCGTTCGGATGAAATTGAAGATGTAAAAGCATTTCTAAATGCACTTACGGACTACACATACATTAACAATCCGAAATTTCAAGACCCGTTTTAAACCGAACTTGAAATGGTTTGTTGTATGATACTTATTCGCTGATAAACGAATGAATTTAAATCAAGTTACTATTCCTGTTTCAAATGTGCCTCAATCCATACGTTTCTGTACACCTGAGTTCGATTAATATTTGTGAGCTTAGATTTTAATAAAGTAGTGTAGGCAAGGCGTCATGTTTGCAGGTTTGCCGGGGTAAACCAAGAACTGAGAACGAAGACTACGCGGCTTTATTAAAATACTATTTCACCATTTCCACCTGTCAAAAGCAATCTGCTTCTCAAAAAATGTTCAAAATAGCCCGCTATTCTTTCACAATTCTCAATCGCATCTCACTATTGTCAGGCGTTCTGAACCGCAAGGATTAATCGAACTTAGGTTATACGGCAATTGGTTTAAAACTCATTGTACATTCCAAAGATGATTATGCTCGATTTAAATGTCCAATCGGCAATTCAACTTTTTCCATACAGCGGGTTTCAAAACTGGGAAATGGCGCCAAAGCCATCGCATATTTTGAAGTTGACGACGCAGATGACACGGTTAAGAGAATAACAGACCAGGGCATTGAATCGGTTGGAGTAGTGGAAAACAAGCCATGGTTTTGGAGGGAATGTTTGTTGCAAGATCCGGATGGGAACGCGATTGTTATTTATTCTGCTGGAGAAAATCGAATTAACCCACCTTGGCGTTTACCCACCTAACCCTTAAGACTCAAAAAAAAATCCCCGCCCAAGGGCGAGGATTTAATCTTTTTACCTGAGTTCGATTCATATTTTGAATTCAGAACGCTTGTGAACAGTGAGTTTCGAGTAAAAATTGCGAAGACAGGGCGGGCCCTTTCGAGTAATTTTTA
>JBLHHI010000077.1:0-15800 GCA_047614125.1 Bacteroidia bacterium
TTTGAGTTCTTCGCTGTAACGACGAACTGGACGAAGTTGCTTCTTTTTCTGTGACATTTTTCTAAGTTTAAAAACTCTAAAATGTGACAACTTTTTTCAGTCTTAGTCAGGATCCCAAGTCGATAATGAAGTTTGGTTTGATTCATTCCCGATGAATAAACCGATACAACTTGAATATCGGAATTATTCAGGTGATAAAAATATTGTTCATAGGGTAAACAAATCATTGCCGCTAAATTTTGACCAAGAAAGGAAGAGATTTATAAATTTGCAACCAATTTATACGCATTTTACAATAACTGGAGACCCAATAATAGATGAGTTAACGGTACAGTTGAAACAGTGAAAACGGCGGCTCACATATTCGTTGTTATTTTAACGATGCTAGCACTTTCGAGCTGCCGCCCGCCCGATGAAGTAGTACCACCTCAACCCAACAAAACGGTATATATCATACAAGGTAAAATAATGAACGGCACTACTCAAGAACCCAAATACCCGGGCATGGAGCTGGACTTGGTTGTACAATATGTAGATATTTTTGATTCGGAACGGGAGGTACTGGGCACGTGCCAAATACAAAAGGATGGCAGCTTTTTTGTGGAATACACGCACAGTAAGTTGCTCGAAAATGCATCAGCCAAGTTAAACTTGCAGTCATCGTTTTATTCGAGCCCCTTATTTGCCAAAAACAAAAATGTGGATACGGTAATTTACGAATCGAGTAGGGGTATAATTCGCATTAATTTAATCCCAACAGGGTATTCAGTTATTGACACTTTATATGTTGCTGGATCCCAAGTCGATAATGAAGTTTGGTTTGATTCATTCCCGATGAATAAACCGATACAACTTGAATATCGGAATTATTCAGGTGATAAAAATATTGTTCATAGGGTAAACAAATCATTGCTGGCAAATTTTGACCAAGAAAGGAAGAGATTTATAAATTTGCAACCAATTTATACGCATTTTACAATAACTGGAGATCCAATAATAGATGAGTTAACGGTGCAACTCAAACCATGAAAATATTTTAATTTACGATTTAAATATGCATAAGGCGCTATTTTTCAGGATTTTGTGTGGTTTTTGACCCTGAAGGGGTCATATCTTGCAGATACGGGTTTATTGATTATCCGACCCTGACGGGGTCGCATATTTTAAGGTCAAATTAATAAATGCGAAGCATCAAATTTTAATTTCTGACCATTAAGAGGCATGTCTTTTTGATTGCAATTATATAAGATGCGACCCTTTCAGGGTCGGGATTGTCTTTCGATTCATGTTCTGCAAGATGCGACCCTTTCAGGGTCGGGATTGTCTTGATTGATGAAAAATTGATCGGGAGTTTTAGGAGGCGTTCCGAATTTTAAGAAGCTTCTCACGTTTGCGCTTACTTCTCACACCTTCATACAGGAAAGGACAATGTAGACAACCATTTCCACAACAACTTCCTTGCTTGCGCAAGTAGCTGGCAGTCATAACCATAAGTCCATCTTTGTTGAAATAGTAATCGCTGCTCATTCCAAGATTTGGAGTAAATCATTTAGGTGTACAAAGGTATAACGATGGTGGGTTTAAATGGTTTTGGAGTTTCTGGTTTATGATTTTGGAGTTTCTGGTTTATGGTTTTGAGTTTATGGTTTATGGTTGAATTTTGATCCATTTGCTAAATAAATGGACCATATTGAGCTTGAACCTGAAATAACCCTGAAACGAGTTCAGGATGACCAATCAGGTTGACGATTCTTATGTGAACTTATGTGTTTCTCTTGCGACAATAAACTCCTTAAGTGCTCTTATGTGGTTAAAAAAAATGAAATTGAATTTCTTCAATCTTCGTTCACAACTCCGGTACCGCAAAGCTTACAGAACTTGGCATCGTGATCGTTGTTTTTATTACCGCAATTTGGACAAGTCAGTTTATTCTTTCGTTGTGTGGCATATTCCACCGTAATTATTCCTGTTGGAACGGTAATAACCGCATAGCCCAGCATCATTAGCGCAGAGCTCAGAACTTGACCCAAAACGGTTTGCGGTGTTATATCCCCATATCCAACCGTTGTAATGGTTACAATGGCCCAATAAATGCCGCGCGGAATGCTGTGAAAGCCGTTTTCGGGACCTTCCAAAATGAACATAACCGTACCCATTACAATTACAACGCTCAAGATAACGCCAAAGAAAACTATGATTTTAGCACTGCTCGATTTAATAGCCTTTCCTAAGCCTGCGGCCTCCCGTGAAAAACTTGTTAAACGTAAGATTCTAAATACTCTCAACAAACGCAAGGATCTGATAATGAGCAAGTAATGCGTTCCTTCCACAAACAGACTCATATACGTTGGAATAATGCTGAGCAAGTCGATGATGCCCCAAAAACTTAAAATATACGATCGCGGTTTTTCCGAAACGTAGATGCGTAAGATGTATTCAATGCTAAAAACGATGGTAAAAAACCATTCGAGCGAAATAAAAAGGGTGGCGTATTTATTGCTTAAGCTGTCAACGCTGCTAATTATTACCGTAAATACACTAATGAGAATTGCCCAAAGTAAGATGATGTCGAAGAGTCTCGCATCTTTAGTTTCGGCAAAAAATATGATTTCATGCCACTTCTCCTTGGTGCTTAAATGGTGCTTGTCGAGCGTACGGATTTCTTTAGCCATTTTAGATATTGTGCGGAACCAAACTCTTCATGTGTTACGATTCAATCAAAAAATATCGGAAGCCAAAGGTAAGTTGTAATTCATTTCCTTTGGTAGAAATTTTGTTAGTTATTGGCTCAAAATCAGCAAACTTATGTGTAATCAGCATATTATTGGCACCCGAAATACCGTATCGATACGTTGCTAAGATGTTTACCATAAGGTTCGAATTAACGCGGTATTGAACCCCTGCATTTAAATTCAACATCATCATTTTACCTCTGATTTCGTTTTTGAAAATGCTGTATTCCACGTAGCCTTCACTTACATCGGCTGGATTAACGGGCTCAGCAATAGATCGATACGCCTCCGTTAGTCCAAGTTTTTGTTTTCCTAAAAAGGTTAATCCAGTACCGTAGGTTAGGTAAATTGGAACCGGAAACATGTGCTTTTTAACTTCATAGATTCGTCGATAGTTGATGGGAATTACAAAGCTTGTAAAAGTATTAACCGGTGTGTTATCAAAATATCGAGCTCCATTGGCACCTATAATATCGAAGTTTGCTCGAAAGTTGGATTTATATAAACCCGTTTCCAACCATACATTCGAGTCGAGCTTTAATCCAAACACCAATCCAAATACCCCGGCAACATCATTGTGAATACGTAAGTTGGGCTGATAACTCGGTGATCCACCAACGGCGGCTTGAGAATAATAATCCACTTTAGGGCCTAGATCGAGTCCGAAATACGCCGTACTCTGAGCCTTTGGGTTAAGCCCAACGGCAATTAACCCAACCAGTATTGCGCTCCGAAGTAGGGATGTTTTTGAAAACTTCATTCCAACCATTAATCCGTTTGGGTTTTAGGAAGCAAGGCAAAGCTTGTTCGATGATGTTCGCACGATCCATATTTAATGATGGCGGCACGATGAACGGTGGTTGGATAGCCTTTGTTTTTATTCCACTGGTAATGAGGCAATTGTAGATGGAGCTTGCTCATATATTCATCTCGGTGTGTTTTGGCTAAGATGGAAGCCGCTGCAATATTCATGAGTTTCCCATCGCCTTTAATTACCGTTTGATGTGGGATGTTGCTGTAGGCTTTAAACCGATTTCCATCCACCGCAATAAATTCTGGATGTTTGGTCAATTGATCCAGCGCTCGATGCATGGCCAAGATGGACGCATTTAATATGTTTATTTCATCAATTTCCTTTTCCCAAACCATTGCAACTGCCCACGAAAGAGCTCGAGCTTCAATTTCAATTCGCAGTTGATCACGAACTTTATGAGCGAGTTGTTTGGAATCATTGAGCTTAGGAAGTTTAAAGTTCTTTGGAAGAATTACTGCAGCGGCACAAACTGGTCCAGCCAAACACCCCCGACCTGCCTCATCACATCCGGCTTCCAGAAGTTGTTTTTGATAACTTAATTGAAGCATGAGCAAAAATAAGATGCTAAAGGGCGGAAATAAAATATTAGTTTCAGCATTTCACCAACGGCGTTTTTTGTTTTGAGAGCGGTAAATCTGCCGTATGTTTGCATCTTTATGCAGCAATACAGAAAAATCCTGTACCAAAATTATTACGGAACGCATTCAGGCAAGGCAAACAGTGCGGAGCAAAAGGCTCATTTTAAGCAACAAAGCCGCTATTTTGTTCGAGAATTTGGCCACCTTCTTCCATCCAATAAATCGGCATCTGTTTTAGACATTGGATGCGGAACGGGTTCTTTGCTGGTGGGATTAAAAGGCATTGGATACACGCACCTTCGAGGAATTGACTTAAGCCCAGAACAAGTAAAAATGGGACACGGCTTTGGCGCAGATATGATTGAAGAGGCCTCGGCCGAAGATGTATTGAAAGAAGGCCGAAAATACGACGTAATTTTTGCGGTTGATTTAATAGAGCATCTCAGCAAAGATGAGCTGGTTGATTTTTTAGCACTCATTAAAACGGCTCTAAATCCAAACGGTAGGGTAATTTTTCGAACCCCCAACATGGATGCACCGCTCACGTCTGTTTTTGCCTTTGCCGATTTTACCCACGAGGTGTTTTTGAACAAATCCAGTGCAAAACAAATAATGCTTAGCACGGGTTATTCGGAGGTTGAAATACTAGAAGGGGTGATGTTTATTGAAAATCCACTAAAGGAAATACTTCGAAAAATAGCCTGGACCTTTGTGAAACTGGCATGTAAGCTTTCATTGTATGCCACTGCTCGAACTTGGCATGAGGTGGTTTTTACTCCCAACTTAGTAATTGTTGCAAAGCCCTAGTAATTAAGTAATTACGTTTGTTTTTGTAACGAGTTGATCGGAACACTCGTAAATGGTGCCCGGAAATTTATTCAAGATTCTATGATCGTGTGTGGCCATAAAAACGGCGGTTCCGGAATCACAGATGTCGTGCAAAAGCTTCATTATATCATCCGAAACATCGGGGTCCAAATTCCCGGTTGGCTCATCCGCCAAAATAATAAGTGGATCATTTAGTAAGGCTCGAGCTACAACAATGCGTTGTTGTTCGCCACCAGACAACTGATGTGGGAAATCATCAATTTTTTTAGCCAGAGAAACGCGCTCCAATACATTGGTAATTCGGAGCTGAATTTGGCGCTCATCTTTCCATCCGGTTGCACCCAAAACAAAGGCAAGATTGTCGCGAACACTTCGGTCTGTTAAGAGTTGAAAATCTTGAAATACAATTCCAATTTTTCTACGGAGAAAGGGTATTTCTTTTTCTTTTAAGGAGTGTAAGTCAACATCCGAAATTCGACCCTTTCCTTCCAACAAAGGCAAGGCGCCATATAGGGTTTTGAGTAAACTGGTCTTTCCGCTCCCTGTTTTGCCAATTAAATACGAAAATTCAGCTTTTCGAATCGACAGCGAGACATCCTTCAACACCAAGCTTTCATTTTGCTGAAATATAAAAGCGTTGGTAAATTCGATTACGACTTCTTCCGACATAATTCAAAATTACACAAGCAAGTCAGCAATTGCCTTGAAACTTATCCGCAGTGAACTAAAACTACGATTCTTCAATTAAGACGCCCAACTTACCCATGTTGGCATCGCGCAGAGCTTCCATAATTTCAGATTCAGAATTCATCACAAAAGGACCGTATTGCACAACTTTTTCGCCAATTGGGGTACCTGAAAGTAGGATTGCACGGGTTTCATCGCGTGCTTCCAGCTTCAATTGATCTCCATGTCCTGCATCAAAATAGGCAACCTCTTTAACAAACAGTGATTCTTCTTGATTTACCAGAAGATTTCCGTTTAAAACATATAAAATAGCATTGTGGCCCTCCGGGATGTCCAGCATCATTTCTCCCCCTTTTTGCATGTTGATGCGAAAGGCATTTATTGGCCAACCTGAATTCGCAACTCCCACTACATTGCCTTGTTCTCCGCTCACAACTAAGAGCTCGGATAAACCATCTTTGCTTTCTATGGATGGTGTGGATTCTGGCGTAATAGCTTGATAGCTGGGTTGTGACATCTTGTCTTTTGCGGCATCGTTTATCCAAAATTGGATGATTTCAAATTCACCTCCTTCTGCGGCCAATTTCTTACTTGGACGTTCGCTGTGCGTAATGCCCATGCCGGCTTTCATCCATTGTGTTCCGCCCGCCTTAACTACGCTCGAGTGTCCTCTTGAATCTTGGTGGTGCAATTCTCCTTGAAAGATAAAAGTAACCGGAGAAAATCCGCGATGTGGATGTGGCCCAACACCTAAATCGTGTTGATGACTGCCGGGCAAAACCGGTGAATTCCAATGATGAATCAATAAAAATGGATCAAAGTTTTGAATGTGATCAATGGGCAATGGCTGATCTAAAATAATCCCACCCATGTTTACTTTTTGAGATGGGGTCTTAAACGAGAGTTTTTTATATGTGGTCATATGCTTACAACGATTCTAATTCAACTTGGTTTGCTGGATAATAATAAAGATGATAAAGCTTTAAGGGTAAGTCGATTGGGATATAATTTGGCGGGACAATCGTGTCGGATAAACGCAAAACATAGGTAATGGGTCGTTCCGTTGTGTCAAGATCAAGCTGGCCATACCGTTGCAGGTAGGCGTGAATTGATGTCACCATTTTAAACGAAGTTTCATTGGTTGTAATTGGTGATTTTTTGGGCAGGTAAGATATCATGGTTTTGACGTCGGTTATCATGATGGCATCTTTATTACGATACGATCCAAACAACTGCCAATTAAAAATAAAGGCGCTTACAATGAGCAGAGAAACAAAGGGCAAGGCCACCTTCGAAAACCAAGGCAAGTTCTTTAATCGCATTATGCTTAGCTCCAAAGCCTCAGAGATTATGCATGTACAACCTAGGGCTAACGGGGCAAAGCTGGCGAGGATGTAAAAGCTGCTCTGCTTCGGACTTAGTGCAACTGGGAATGCAGAGCAAATTGATATGGCAATGAAAAATACACCCCACCGAATCGTTTCTGAATCCCGCAATTTCCATCCAAACTTCCTATACGACAAGTAGCCAATCAGGATTGAAAGAAAGACCATGTACATGCTTTCTTCTAAGAAAACCCAAATGATGTGAAGCCGGCCATCAACGTGATTTCTGCCTTCGCCGGCGATGCTGGTTATAACTTGTTCGTTCAAATAGGCTAGGATCGAAGTTCTAGGCGCCTCAAAGCTTAATAGAAAGGCGGTTGTAAGAGCGAAATATATCAGCATTCTACCGTTGGCAACAATGCTCTGTATTGCACTGCGCTTTTGAACAAAAAAGGCATGCAAAAAGGGCATACACAGCGGAAATAATCCAATGGGACCTTTTGCCAAAAAAGCGCATAAAACAGCAAGCACGCTTAAACCAAGAAAGAAGTTTGAACGCTTTTGCGATTGAAGGCTTCGAATGAAAAAAAGGATGGAAGAAAGCGTAAACAAAGCCATGGTTGGCTCCAATAAATTGCGTGCAAAGAAGGTGTAAATTCCGGGTGAAATAAGCCAGAGCAACACCGCATACCAAGCCAAGTGCTTGTGATTTTCAGAAACTCGTTTCCAAATTGCCACGAGTACCAAGGTATTGAATCCAAAGATTAAAATAGCATAGATACGTTCTATAAACCAATGATTACCAAGAAGTTGAAAAAGTTTTGCTTGTAAAAATAAGACCAAGGGTGGATGACCGTAAAATGGATTCCACATGGAAACAGATAAGGCTGGTTCCCAAAAACTTCCCAAACCATTGGCCATGCTAAAGGAAACGGTGCTGTACGCAAGTCCATCGAAAAACATGCCTTGTTTCATCAATTCTGGTAAGAAGAGAAAACCTGCCAATCCGAGACAGAAAAGCCAGAAAACTTTTTGATTTTGAGATTTAGGCATCAAGGGTTGTCCACTTAAGAAGTTCAAAAATGCTCTTTTTTTGCCTATCCAAGTCTTTGATTGTGTTCAAAAAGTTTCTTTTATGCAACTTAAGCGCTGCATAGGCAACTACTTAGCAGTCAAATTGCTCTTCATTGTGAATAAGAAATTTCGTGCTCAGAATAATAATATGCGAGCTTTTCTGAACTTTGGTAAATTTTTACAACATGAACCGTAAAATACTCTTTATCGCATTTCTAATCATTGGTGCCGTTCGGCCAATGGCGGCTCAATCGGTGGCACGTAAATGGTCAGAAGTGTTGTTAACAGGCATTCGAAACGACTTTGCTCGGCCCAATGTGCATGCTCGAAACTTATTCCATGTTTCGGCGGCCATATACGATGCTTGGGCGGCCTACGACTCGGTGGCAAAGCCATTTTTGTTGGGGAATACCATTGGTACCTATACCAGCAGCTTTGTTGGAGTGTCGAAGCCCGTTGATGTTGAAGAGGCTCGAGAAGAAGCAATCTCTTTCGCGGCCTATCGGATTTTGAAACATCGCTTTGACAAATCGCCCGATAAAGCAAGCACCTATAAGGCCATGAATGATTTAATGGACGAACTTGGGTACGATACCTTAATCATTGATGTAAGTTATCGATCTGGAAATCCAGCGCACTTGGGCAATTACATTGCTCAGCAATACATTAACTTTGGTATTACTGACCGATCGAATGAATTGGCAGATTATGCCAATCGGTATTACAAGCCGGTGAACAAGCCGTTTTTTCCAGAATATGAAGCCTTTCCATCAATGAAGGATCCGAACCGATGGCAGTCGCTTGCGCTCACTAATTTTGTAGATCAAAGTGGTAATCCAATTCCGAATGGTATACCCGAATTTTTGGGTCCAGAATGGGGCGAAGTAGTTCCTTTTGCTCTGAAAAAGAGCGATTTAATCATTAAAAATCGAGATGGAAATGATTATTGGATTTACCACGATCCTGGGCCTCCATCCAAGCTCAACAGCACAGTGTACACAGATAGCTCCGACTTTTTTAAATGGGCTTTTGAATTGGTAAGTGTGTACAGTTCTCAATTGAGTACATCCGACAGCGTGGTTTGGAATATTTCACCTGGAGCCATGCGAATGCCGGACACCATGCCTTCTAACTTTGATGGTTTTAAAAACTTTTACAATCACGAGAAACAGAATTTCTTTGATACCGGTTTTGCGGTGAATCCCAGAACGAGTTTGCCCTATGCCGATAACTTTGTTTTACGAGGAGACTTTACCCGGGCACTTGCAGAGTTTTGGGCAGATGGTCCAGATTCGGAAACGCCACCTGGGCACTGGTTTACGCTGTTAAACTACGTAAATGAACACCCTAAAGTGACCACGAAGTACAAAGGCATAGATTCTATAGCCAGCAAGCTTGAATGGGATGTAAAATCCTATTTAATTATGGGCGGCGCCATGCACGACTGTGCCGTATCGGCCTGGGGAGTAAAGGGGTATTACGATTTTCTGCGACCCATTTCTGCCATCCGTTATTTAGCCTCGAGAGGACAATGCACGGATGCCTTTGCTCCAAATTATGCGGTGGATGGAATTCATTTGCTCCCGGGTTTTATAGAACAAGTTCGAGCCGGCGATCCGTTGGCGGGCAGCAGTGGCGAAAACATTAATAAGATTAAATTATTTGCTTGGAAGGGGCACGATTTCATATCCGATCCCAAAACAGATATCGCAGGAGTTGGATGGATTTTGGCCGAGGATTGGTGGCCATATCAACGCCCAACCTCTGTAACTCCTCCGTTTGCCGGCTATGTTTCCGGTCATTCTACATATTCGATGGCGGGTGCGGAAGTTTTAACCATGATTAATGGAGATTCCTTTTTCCCGGGCGGCTTGGGAGAGTTTGACGTAGAACAAAATAAATTTTTAGTCTTCGAAGAAGGACCAACCCAAAGCTTTAAACTGCAATGGGCGCAATATCGCGATGCGGCAAACCAAAGTGGTTTGTCTCGAATTTGGGGCGGTATTCATCCTCCCATTGATGACATTCCCGGCAGAAGAATGGGCGTGCGAATTGGGCAAGATGCGGTTACTAAAGCAGAGAAATATTTTTACCAAGACAAGGATAAGGATGGTGTTTTAAGCTTCATGGATTGCGATGATACTGATCCGAGTATTTATCCCAATGCACCCGAATTGTGCGATGGGAAAGACAACGATTGCAATGGATTTGTGGATGACAACATCCCATATTACCCCTATTTCGCAGATGTGGATCGTGATGGATATGGCTCCAATCAAGACAGCATTGTGAGCTGCGTATTTCCGGCACCCAAAGGTTTTGTGACCATTTCGGGTGATTGTGACGATCGGAAATCCACAGTATATCCCGGTGCGGTTGAAGTTGAAGATAATGGGGTGGATGAAGATTGCAACGGACGAGACTTGAGCTACCGCTTAAAAATCTACCCGAACCCAAGTACCGGACTTTTAACTATTTTTAAAGAAGGAACCAAGTTGGCGAAGGTGCGCATCATTTCGGCAGAGGGAACCACAGTTTTTGACGAAGACTTATTGTTTACCAACTTTGAAAAAATCCTTGATTTGAACTTCTTGGTTCAAGGCATCTACTACCTCGAATTTGTACCTGAGAAAGGAAGTCCGGAGTACCTTAAGCTGCTTAGAAATTAAGGGAGATTTACGAATAGCAGCATTCTGCTGAACGCTTTCCGGTGCGCATTTTTGCGGGTCTCCTTGATTTTTAGAGTGGATTGGTAAAGCTTTTTTTTGGATGGCGATTTAGAATTTGGGCTGTATTCGTTTTTGTTGCCAGAGGTGCTTTGTGAACTCCCTTGTGATTTAAGTATGTGCAATAAGGAGATAAAAGTAAGTGCGTTGGATTGTTGGGTGAATCCAAGTGTTATAGGCAAATTTAGAATGGCAGTAACTGAAGACAAAAGAGACATTTTTTCCATACTTCATGATGGAGGAATTTCTGCATGGACAGGTGACAAAAAACTATTGACTTTGACAGTCGAATGCCAATATTTAGCCGAACGCTTTGACAAATCATTTGACAGATTTTACGTTGAACTTACCAATGTTGACGAATTGTTCCTATCGATCTGGCCAAATCCTTTTGATTTGCCGGCGCAGACTTTGACTGAACCAAGCGACATTTTTAAAGCAGAGCTTGAAATTCTATCGGCTGACATCAAAGACGAGAAAGTAGTTATTGCATGTAATCAACATGACAGGGACTTTGACTATTGCGGTGGTAACTTGACAATTAGTTGTGAGAAAATAAAAGTTTTTGACCAGAATAAAAATGAATTGCCAATTGACCAATTCGACATAATATGTAAAAGTTATTGGAACGAATGGAGCAAGAAATAAAATCTACCACTAACAGCACCTACAAGAAATTGGCGGTTCAGTGGTTAAATGAAGCTTTGTGCTTCGTATCAAGTTCAGTGCTGGCAGACAGTTTTGTGCTTCGAAATCGCCAACTTCTTTTAGCTGCAAACCGTTACCTCTAAATAAATGAAGATTCTAATCACGTTGACAATATTGACAACAATAATTTTAGGTTGTGCTAACCAACAAAGACCTAAAGATGAAAAATTGCCTGAGACCGTAACTCAAGAAAAAACTGATAATAACTTTAGACGAGTTTTCGATTTCCCAATAATTAATGACACAACTGAATTTATTTCTAACCTGAGAGAAATTTTTAATCTTGAAGTTGATGAAAGTTTATATCAAAATGAAAAAAATAACAGCTTACAAAAAAGTAAAAATTTACGGCTCATACGAAGATTACTTTTTTATTGAGTACGATTACGGTTGTGGGTCTGCATTCCCATGGAAGTATCAGTTGTTATTGACAACGGAAGGGTATCTTATAGAAACTTTGTCGGGACTGCGTTTTGAATTCGTTGAAATTTACAAAAATGAAAATCCATTTCTAATTACCGTTACTGCCACTTCAAAAGGAAACGGAGGACACGAACTTTATAAAATTTCAGCAGACACTTTGGAGAATGTCTATGAATCTAATCTTGACTACTTCGCTCGTACATATGATGCACATGAAGATAATAACCTGAGTTCGATTAATATTTTGAATTCAGAACGCTTATGGACCGTGAGTTTCGAGTAAAAATTTCGAAAACAGGACGGGCCCTTTCGAGTAATTTTTACGATGAAAATCGCTTTTCACAAGTGAAATGCGAACTCAGGTTATTAGAAACCCAATTAGCTTCGTTGAAATCAGTCGGTTTATAAACATAAACCTTCCTGTTTCCGTCTCACTACTTGGCCTCTATCCAAATCTGTATTTTAAAAGATTAATAGAAATCAGGTTAATAGTATCAGCGAACCAAACAAATTGGCCTTAAAAGTAAATGACTTTAGCAATAACGGTCTAAACGATATTTCTTTCAAGGGTAAAATTGTGCTTATAAAAGGTCAAACGGAAAATGGTGATTGGTTTGACAGCGAAACATTAAATGGAAAAGAAGTAACATATTCTGTTGTCAACCCATTCAAGAAAATTCCGGTGGAGTTTGTTTTTCTTTACGACAAAGAATCTGGACATTTTAAAGCAAATAAACGTTACTCGAAAACATATGAATTGGGAAATTAAAAATATGGTATCGTAGTATATGAAATCGCAGCACCCTACTGGATGCTGTGCTTCAAATACGAACCGCTGTAACGTATGCCCATAAGGAGAAAATATAGGAACGCTTTCAGTATATACTTTTTTGATATATATTTGACATACTAAAATCAAGTATTATGAAAAATGTATCACTAAAAATTGATGATTCAATTTTCGGAGAAACCGAAAAAATTCTTTCCAGCATAAAAAAACCTCGAAACAGGTATATAAATGAGGCAATTGATTTTTACAATAAGTTTCAAAGACGATTACTTCTTGAAAAGAAATTAAAACAGGAATCGGATCTTGTTAAAAAAGATTCAATGTCTGTACTTAAAGAATTTGATGAGATTGATTATGCTGACTAAACAGTATGAAATCTGGATTGCAGATTTGAATTCTCAAATTGGAACCGAACCTGGAAAGACGAGACCCGTTCTTGTTGTGCAAACTAATTTATTGAATAAAATTCCGCATCCTTCAACTATTATTTGTCCATTGACTACAAATGTCAAAAAAGATTCGGAAATTTTAAGAATTAATATAAAGGAGGGGACAACAAACTTACAACAGACTAGTGCCATAATGATTGACCAGATTCGTGCTGTTGACAACAAAAGACTTATTAAAAGGATAGGGAAATTGCCGGATGAATTAATTGGTCTGGTTAAAGAGAACTTGCGAATAATAATGGATTTGGAATAAAGCACGCCTGCATAATGAGACTAAATGAAACTGATTCGTAAGAGGAATATGTAGTGCTTTGGATCTTCACAATTCGCATAGCCGAGAACCGCACAACCAAATAGATGAATATTAAAAATCCCATATATAGTTTCAGTATTATCGTCTTCCTATTTGGATTATATGTGATTTTCTTTGTTTATGGAATATGGGGAATCTTCAGTGTTCTTTATTTGTTCGTTGTCTATTCGGTTTTGCTGATAATAAGCTACTATCTGAAAAAATCGAAATTCAAGTATCGGAAATTCATAGAATATAGTCTCATTTCAATTTATGTACTTTTACATGCTCTTCACTATTTAAATTGGGATGTGCGAAGTGAATTATACTTCGATGGGAATAAATCCCCTTTTGTTGGAAAAAATCAAAATTTCATCATTGTTTTCGGCATTGATAGGCAGGAAGAACTTCCTCATAACTCATTTACAAACAATGAAATTTTCATACCTGAGAATGGGATCTTTTATACTTCTTCAAATATTGACTCTTACAAACATGCGTATCAAATCAAAGAAAAGGGTATCAGAAATAGATTACAAACAAGTTATGATAATAAATGTGATTGTTATGGGAAAGCCAACCATAAATTTATGTATATGATTGGAGCAATTAATGATTCAGGTTCCGTTGATTATAAATATCAGGATTCAATACTTGATGATATTTGTGACAAACTAAAACGGGAAGAAATCAAATCGACTTTAAAGATGGGCTATGAAAGTGGAAGCTATTTGGAGCAAACTGAAGTTACCATAAATGATCAGAATTTAACATCCTTTCCAAAAGGACTATTAGAACTTAAAAATTTGGAATACATAAACATCCACTCTAATAAACTTAAAAAAATACCAAATGAAATTTACCAATTTCCTAAGTTGAAAAGGCTAATTATTGGCTTTAATGGTATTGTGGAAATACCCGATAAAATTGGAACTTTAAATACATTGGAAAGTTTAGCTGTAAACGGTAATGAACTTAAGAATTTACCCGACACCTTATTATCGCTACCCAATTTAAAATACCTCGGAGTAAGGGATAATAATTTTACAGAAAAAACAGAATTGCTTTTGTACAATAAATACAAACAAAAAGGAATTGAATTACAGTTTAAATGATGAGAACCACATTCATATCTACCGTACTTATAGTTGGAGTTTTTACGACGCTTTATTTCAAACCTTTTTCGAAATCTGAAATTGTCATATTGGACCACATGACAGAGAATAGTGTTGGGAAACTAAATCAAGTTTGTTTGGTTCAAAATCCACCGAGAAACTCTGAAAGTTTGTATAAAATGATTGTTGAATTTAACCGCGCCAATGCAACCAATAATGGCCTGTATAAAAGACTTTTCATTAAAGAACACGACTATGAATTGCCCATTTTCCCATTTCCACACAACATAGATTACAAATCGAAAACAGCAACGAGAAACGACCTTGATAACGTTGATTTTCTAGGTGACACTTATGTTTCATTGGATTTTAATGGAGATACGATGCGAAGAACAAACGTTTATACGGGCAAAATGTATTACTATAATAAGTAAAAATAAGTACGACTGTATTATATAGAACATTGCAATTCAGTGGTTTACGGATACTCCCTGTCATTGGGACATACCAACAACCAACCATTTGGTGTAAATTGCTATCCGAGGTATTTTCAAACACAAACCGCAATACAACATTGAAATGCACAAGAGGCTCCTTTTAAAGATTTCATTATTTGCCATTTGGCCAATGATTCTAATTTTTAGAATACCATTGGAACATGTATTTTTATTAAGTACCTATGGTTGGATAATGTTTTTTGGATTTTGTTCTTACGCTTATACTGCTTTCGAATCAATACGATCTGGTATCAAGTGGCAAAAAATGGCAGTACTTGCTGTGGCTTTGTTTGTACTTGTTATTTTCTACTCCGATTTCTCAAAAAAAACTGTTCTTAGGGCAAGAAATTGGGGTAGCTTTTGTTGCGGAATCTCCAGGATATATGGCATTGAAGGTTTATGAAGAAGAATGCACGATTGAATATGGAGGGATATTTGGATTTACGGATATTTTTTATTGTGACTATGAAATTAAAAACGGCATTTTTTGGATATTCACAAATGAAAGAAACCTATATTTTGAGCGCTCAATGTTTATGATAAAAGGACAGGAGCTTGAAATTAGGCGAAAATCGATGACAATAAAAACTATTATTATGACCGAATGTGATAAGGAGAGAGGTGAAAAAATTTCGTACGAAGATGTGATCAATCCGCAACTACCCATACCGGAATTTGTGGATTTTAAAAAGTATTGTGAAACCTCAGGTGTACTGTTAAATTCAAAATGGACTACATTTAGGAAGCCATCTGATAAAGGAC
>JBLHHI010000078.1:0-15692 GCA_047614125.1 Bacteroidia bacterium
AACGGAAAACGAATCGACCAGAACCTGTGCCATTACTGCGCCCCACTGGCCAACGGACCCTCTCGTATAGGCACCATCTGCATAGGTTCTGTACCAATTCGTGTCAGAGTTTGTTAACGCTCCATTGGTAGAACTGTTTCCGAATGAACGGCAATATTTGTCGTAATACGAGGTGTCAAACTTATTATACGAAGCGGCTACGGCGTTGCTTTGTCCTTGAATTAGAAAGACATCTCCAACCACAAGATCTTCAATATCTTGCGTAATTGTTGTCTTGCCGTTTAACTGAAATGAAATCTTATAGAGGAACTTACCTGCGGGAAGAAATACCATCTGTCTAAAATTGTATTTCGAACCGCTGAGAACCAAGCTGACCTTTATTCTACTCATCAGTTTACCGGATTGATATACATTAATGAATAAGGTTGAATACGACAGGTCGTTGACTACACCGGTTAAAAGATAGTTTGCGCTCTTCGATTTGACATTTTGAGCAAGAAATGCACCATCCGTTGGTGCATGCGTCAATACTAATTGTGCTGAAGTATTTAGCGAATAAATCATCGCAAAAACCAATAATAACAGACGAATGGTAATCATGAACCAAAGGTAATTAATTCCAAACCTGAGTTCGATTAATCTTTTCAAATTCAGATTTGTATAGAACCCAAGTAGTAAGGCGAAAACAGGAAGGTTTATGTTTATAAACCGACTGATTTCAACGAAGCTAATAGGGTTTTATATACAAAAGTCCGCTTTACACTTGTGAAAAGCGATTTTCATCGTAAAAATTACTCGAAAGGGCCCGCCCTGTCTTCGCAATTTTTACTCGAAACTCACTGTTCACAAGCGTTCTGAATTCAAAATATGAATCGAACTCAGGTTACTAAGAAATAAAACCCTTATAGATGTAATGGGCGAAGTACTTCCATATACTTTTTTTTAGTTGCTATCAATGCATCGTTCAATTTCCAACATAGAAATTGATGGAATAGTTCAGTGTGTTTGATATCGGGAAATGTAGCAATGATTTACATGATTATTTAAAAGTGGTGCTATCACGGTTGGGTTCTAGTTTCCGTTATGCACTCTCCACCGGAGCCTCTTCTATTTCAACGTCGGCGCCATGGGTTAATGCATTGAGTTTTTTTACAAACAAAACCAAGAGCAATCCAAAGAAAACACAGAAGATGCAAATGCCAATAAAAATGGCAAAGGGACTGGATTCTTTAAAGGCTGCAGCACCCACCATACCAGCCAATTTATTTCCAAGACCACTTGCACAGAAGTATAAGCCCATCATCATGGAAACGTATTTTATTGGAGCCAGCTTAGTGATGAAGTTCAGAATGATGGGAGAGATGCTCAACTCGCCAACTACATGCAAAAGATAGGCAGCAAGAATCCATAACATAGAGGCCTGACCAGATGTTAAGGTAGACGCATCATAGGCAGCTTTGGCAAGAAATATAAAGCCCAGTCCAGCAATGATGGTACCTATGCCCATTTTAAAGATGGTGGAACTTGGCCGTCCTTTTTTGCGCAAGTAATTCCAAATGAAGGCCACAGGAACTCCTATAACCACCACGTAAAAAGCGTGCAAACTCTGGAACCAGCTGGTGGGTACCGTAAAGCTTCCCAAGGTTCTATTAACCGATGATTTTGTAAAGAGATTCATCAGTCCGCCAGCTTGCTCGTAGGCGCCCCAAAATACGATTGCAATGAGAAAGGTGAGGCCCAAAACCACCATCCGATCTTTTTCAATCTTCGTGAGTGGCTCTTTTGCCTTTTTGCCTGAATTTGGATCCACTACTCTAGGCACGAAATCGCCGATGCCTTTTAGATATTTCTGTCCTCGGATGTACACAAACTGGCCAATCAACATTCCAATTCCGGCCATCCCAAAGCCATAGTGCCAATTAATGGTTTCGCCCACATAGCCCACCAGCAGTGGTGCTGCAAAGGCGCCAATGTTTATACCGATGTAAAAGAGCGTAAAGCCTTTTGTTCTGTTTGGATCGTTCTTCTTGTAGAGCGAACCAACCATGGAAGAAATATTCGGTTTCAGTGCTCCAACGCCAAAAACAATAAAAATACAACCGGCGTAAAACGCCTCCAACGTATCGAAGGCTAAAATGAAGTGACCAATGACCAGAAGAAAACCACCGATCAAAACCGTTTTTTTCTGTCCGAGATACCGATCGGCAATGATTCCTCCTGGCACCGCCAAGACGTAGACCATCATAGTATACCAACCGTACAAGGCCAGCGCATCTGCCTTTTCCCAACCAACCCCCGGATTTACCCCAGTAGCCTTGGCTGCTAAGTATAAAACGAAAATGGCGCGCATGCCGTAATACGAAAAGCGTTCCCACATTTCGGTGAAGAAGAGAACGTATAGACCTCTAGGGTGAACAGATGTGGTATTATTCGTCATAGGTAATTATTGGGTTAAAAGTGGCAATGATATGCAAATAGCCATCAATGTGGCTGATTGCTCGAAGAAGATGCGATTAAAGTGGTTGGTGATAGCCAAACACGGCGAAATCCACAGATTCTCTTTTTGACTTTAATTCACCATAAACGAAAACCCAAGCCTTGCTTCAAACGAAGCGACATTATTTAATTCGCCTTTGAAATAATTTGAAACGGTCTGAGAAGAAATCAAACTCATATCCTTATAAATCTTAAAAGATTGCGCAAGTCCAACATCCAAGCCAATATTAAAATCAGTCGACTTTCTTGAAACTTCCTCTCCATCCCAATTGGGCGCTGCGAAATACTTGAAATGATAGAAATTGAGTCGAGCGCCAGAGGCTAAACCTAATTTGAAACGAGCATTATTAATTACGTTGTATCGCATCCAAAGAGGTACGTCTATGAATATTTCCAAGTACTTGATGTGCACTGGGCCTACAAAAGGATCTCCACCTCCAAAACTTGGATTTCTGAAGCCATTGAATTCAACCGTCCCTGTTTTACGATGTGAAAGACCAAGGGTAGACGACCAACGCTTATTTGAATAGAATTGAAATCCAGCATCAATACCTTGAGCAAGTGGAGGCGCAATCCAATAAACGCCAAAGCCGGTGGATACCAGCGACCAGTCATAGTTTATGTAAACTTCAATTATCCTAAATTCTTGTTGCTCCGTTTGGGCATTTGTTCGTAAGATGTTGCAGAGGCAGAAAAATATAAGTATTGGATATTTCAAGGTAAACGAATATACAAAACTGTGTCCGGCAGGTTTTAATCCAATTTTAGAAAAGCAGGCATCCGGGTAAACACTTCAGTAAAGTTCTTGTTAGTTATAATATCAACTTCGGCTTTGATCCCAATTGGCCCCTTCTTTAAAATGCTTCAGTCTCCGTACAAGTGGTTTGTGATAACACCAACCAGGGCGAAAAGTCAACCGTTCAGTGTGTTGACTGGTGGTGAAAGTTTGTTAAAAATTGCGGTTTCACGTACTCTGATTGAGCCATATCACAAGGTTAAGTAGTTGGTGATGGCAGTTACCACGGCGAAAATTTAAAGACCTTTATCCGATAAGGCTTAAAGATTTTTAGAAGGAAGCCAGAGGTTTTGTTTTTTTGGTTCGTGTTATTATCATAGAGCCCCCGTTCATGTTATCAAGCAAGTTGCCCAGGTTGGTGTTGTCACCAACCTGAATTTTAAGGTGCAAGAATCTCACACTAGTCAACCTTACAGTGTCGCTAATGGTGGTAAAGGTTTGTGATCCGCCCAGCCTGCGGCGGCTTAACAAAACTATCAAATCGCAGATTTGTGGTTTTGTATAACATCCCAAATGCCGTGCCTGCCGGCAAGCAGGGATAGTCCGACAATTTGTGTTTTGAAGGGAAATTTGAAAATGACTTTAGCACATGGGAGAGGTTTAAAACCACAATTTAAAGATACAGATTTTTCGCAAGAGGCAACGGTCAGACTGTATAATTTCCACTGCTTTGGTCTTGATCTTTAATCGCCTTTTTTATGAGGAGGGTGTATATTTAAAATGCTCTTGGGATTTGTACAGGGGATACTCAATTCACCCCAACTATCCGTAGTCTGAAGAGTTGGCTTGCGGGGCAGCGACTACGGATTTGAACTTATCACCAACCAGAATGGTAATTTGGAAATTAGGAAGAGACCCTTCCCTGCGGTCAGGGTGAACAAAATTACGCAAATCGAAGATTGTGGAGTAGGTAAGAGACCCTTCCCTGCGGTCTGGGTGAACAAAACTATGCAAATCGAAGATTTGCTGTTTTGTTCACTTTCCGATACAGAACCTCGTAAAAATCGAATCCAAAAGATCCTCTGTAGTAACTTCCCCGGTAATGAGGCCAAGGTGGAACAGCGCCTGCCGGATGTCGAGGGCAATGAGATCGCCCGTGAGACCCGTAGAGATAGCCGTTAATACAGCTTGTAGTGCAACCGAGCTGTCGCTCAATGCCTTTGCATGTCGTACATTCGATATCATGGTTTCATTGCCAAAGGCATAATTCTCGGCAACCGTTTTTAGGGCCTCAAGCAACGTTGATATGTCTTTGTTTTTTGCCGAAATAAAAAGGGTCGATTCCGGATAGCCAATGGGCTGTATTGTGTCATCCGCCTTATTTCCTACCATGAGAACGTGTTTGATCTTTGGCAAGGAATATACTTCCGTTGCCACCTCTTCCGCAGAATTTTCTTTTACATCAAAGAGGTAAATCAATAACTCAGCTTTTTGCATTAAGTTTTTGGTGCGCTCTACACCAATTTTCTCGATTACATCCTCACTCTCACGCAATCCGGCCGTATCGATTAAACGAAATTGTACTCCATTCAGCACAAAGGCTTCCTCAATCGAATCTCGGGTGGTTCCGGCAATGTCGGATACGATGGCGCGTTCTTCATTTAGGAGCGCATTGAGTAAGGTGCTCTTGCCCGAATTTGGCTTGCCAACTAATACCGTAGCAATGCCGTTTTTTAACGCATTCCCCGAATCGAAAGATGAATGTAATTGATTGATTTTAAGAAGAATAGTCTCAACCAGCGAAGTCAACCGAGTTCGATCCGCAAATTCCACATCTTCTTCTCCAAAGTCGTTTTCCAGTTCAATGAGGGCGGCAAAGTCAATCAATTCTTGACGCAAGGCCGCAATGTCGCTACTAAACCCACCCCGCATTTGTGATATAGCCATTTGCAATCCCGCTTCGCTCGATGAATGAATCATATCTGCCACAGCTTCGGCTTGGGCAAGGTCGAGTTTTTTGTTGAGAAAGGCTCGTAAGGTAAACTCGCCGGGCTCAGCCATACGGGCGCCATTTTGGGTTAATACATCAATGATTCTTCGGGTTATGTACGGCGACCCATGACACGATATTTCAACGGAATCTTCACCAGTATACGAAGTTGGATTTCTAAATACAGTAAGAAGCACTTCGTCAATCACCACATCCTGGTTACGGATGGTTCCGAAGTGCAAGGTATACCCTTTGGCGTCTGCAATGTTTTTGCTAAAAACCTTGTTGGCAACCGCAATGGCGTCTTTGCCCGAAAGGCGCACTACCGCAATGGCTGATACGCCTGCTGGTGTGGCGGGTGCCGCAATGGTGTCATCGAAGTTTGTCATCTTGCAAAGACAATCAAATAGTACGTAAATCAGTTAGCCAAATGCAGAATTATCTGAGATTTGTCGCGATAAATTGAAATCAAGATCATTTTAGCATGCACAATCGATGCATTCGAGCTCAACAAAAATAATCGCTTTCCATCATAACAGAAATGCACAGATCCGTTGCAACTTGGATATGATCTTACCAATCCGAAAGTTTTTCATAAACCTATTTGGTCATCGTAGTAATCACATCCACTCGGGTTTCATTTACCACGCCGTTTTGGGTTTGTTTCTGATATATTTTGGATTTGTAAACCAATTTAGTAGAGGTAAGTTCCAACATTTCAGCTTCTTGTTTAACGCCACCCACTGAATTGGTTACTATAAAGACCTTTGATGTTGAATCGTAGCTAAATGTACCAGTTGTTACTGTTTGAGGAATATCTGACGTTTGATCCTGAACCGTACCACCAAAGTTGAGTGATGTCGTACTTGTGTACGCTATATCCGATTTAAAAGTGCTATCACTTTTGAATTCAACGGTGCCAACTTCTTTTGTGCTTACAGCGGTAAACGTGGCAACAAGTTCGCCATCCCAATGAATGGTTCCATTTTCTTGCACTACCTTCGATAAATCCCAAACTCCAATAATAGGACCGGCGGTTTTACCCATTGGAGTAGGCGTTGGAGTAGGACCATCGTCTTTACAACCTGACAGAATTAAACAAAGGGTAATGGGAATAATTAATAGGTTTTTCATATTTTGTTATTTGTTTGGACCAATATATGAAATAATTAAACATACGATTCTTCCAAAACGGTACGTTTTTTAGCGGTTAACTTCATAGCCATTCTAGATGTTTATTGTGGTTCAAAAATGAGATGTATGAACCAACCATTTCTGAACCAAAATAAAACCATTTCAACTTAGAAGTTTAAACTCATGCTGTACCGGCTGTAGAAGTCAAAAATTTCTTCAACGGCCTCATCTGCAGTGTCTACCAACTTAAACAAGTTCATATCTGCGGCACTTACATTCTGTTCTTTTTCCAACATAACATTTTTAATCCAATCCATTAAACCACCCCAATACTCCACGCCAACCAAGATGATTGGAAATTGAGCCGTTTTTTGTGTTTGAACTAAAGTAAGTGCTTCAAATAATTCATCCAAGGTACCAAAGCCACCCGGCAACACAATAAAGCCCTGGGCATACTTCATAAACATTACCTTTCGAACAAAGAAGAAATGAAAGTTGATCAACTTATCTTCATCAATGTACGGATTGGAAGTCTGCTCAAAGGGCAATTCAATGTTTAAACCCACCGAGCTGCCTTTTTCCATACTGGCACCTTTATTCGCTGCTTCCATAATGCCAGGGCCGCCGCCTGTAATAACGCCTAAACCAGCCTTGCTCAGCTTACGGGCAATATCAACACCCATTTCGTAATACTTTGTTCCGGGTTTTGTACGTGCCGATCCAAAAATGGATACACATGGCTCTACCTTCGCCAATTTATCATAGCCCTCTACAAACTCTGCCATTACCTTAAAAATATTCCAGGAATCCGAGCTCTTCACCTCCGGCCAATGTTTAATTTCAAAGGCCTTCTTAATTCGTTCTTCGTTCATATTTATGCTTTATTTTGTTCTATTTAATTGAGAATCTTGTTCTTCTTTTTGATATGCTTTTATCATACTTCTATTCTTTTGTTTGTCAATTTATTTTTGCTCCAAAGCCACAGCAACAAGAAAGTAATTGAACCATTGAGCAAAATAAGCTCAAATCCAGGTTTAAATCCTTCTACCCAAATAGGCATAAAATGATGATAAACCCAAGTGCATCCTATCGAAAAAAGTGAAATAAGAAAAATCATTTTGTCAACGACCAATCGCTTCGTTAAAATTCCAAAGAAAAATAAACCTAAGAGTGGTCCGTAGGTATATCCAGCTGCTTTAAACAAATTGTCAATTACCGCTCTATTGTTCATTTTATTAAAAACTAAAATGGTTATGAACAGGATGAATGCAAAGCTTAAATGCACCAATCGGCGGGTTTTTAAATGAGTAGGTTTTGTCCGTTCAAAGCCAAGAAAATCAACACAAAAGCTTGTAGTTAAGGCAGTTAAAGCGCTATCTGCACTTGAATATGCCGCCGCCACCAATCCTAAAATAAAGAATACGGCAATAACGGTGCTTCCTTTAGTGAGCGCAAGCAACGGAAATATCTGATCCGTACTGAGAAGTGGAAATATTTGCCAATTAATGTGTTTGATGTAGGCATACAACAAGGCTCCCAAGCTGAGAAATATTAGGTTAATAACCAAAAACATACCCATCTGAACGTAGATGTTACGCTGCGCTTTTTTGAGATTGGATATGCTTAAATTCTTTTGCATCATATCTTGATCTAAGCCAGTCATAACTAGTGCAATAAAGGCACCACCAATGAACTGTTTCCAAAATACATTGCCGCCTTTCCAACCCCAATGAAAGATTTGTGTATTTGGATCATCAACCAACGTTCTTATCAAACCCGAAGCGTCTAAGTTCATCTCGCTGCAGATAAAATAAATGGTTAACACAACGGCAAGTACCAAAAAGGTAGTTTGAAATACATCGGTATAGACTACGGTTTTAATGCCACTTTTGGAGGTGTACGTAAAAATGAGCAAGATGGTAACGGCTACCGTTAGCCAATATGGAAAATGAAAGGGTTCGAATATGGCCAAGTGCAGCACTCCAGCAACTAAAAACAAACGAAAAGATGCACCAACTATGCGGGATACGATGAAGTAGCCGGCTCCTGTTTTATATCCAACCTCGCCAAACCGGCGCTGCAAATACGTATAAATGGAGGTAAGATTTTCGCGATAATACAGTGGCAATAATACCAATGAAATCACCAAATACCCAATCATATAGCCCAACACGGTTTGCATATAACCAAAGTGCGTATCACCTACCCAACCGGGTATGGAGATAAAGGTTACTCCAGAAAGGGAAGCCCCAATCATGCCAAAAGCTACTAAAAACCAAGGCGATTTACGGTTGCCGTGATAAAACGAATCAACAGTTGACTTTCTACTGGTGAGTATGGATATTACCACTAATACGCCGAAGTACACGAGGAGGATGAAGAGGTTTTGAAAGGCTGTCATTCCGAAACTCTCAAACGTTGTCCAGCGTAGATGTTGTTATCGGCCAGCTTGTTCCATGCTTTTAATTGTTCATCTGTGATTTTATAAGTCTGACAAATTCGGTAAACGGTTTCTCCTTTTTCTACAAGGTGAAAGGTGGAAGAACTGGAAGCTACATCCACTTTAGGAATGGTTGGAACTGCTGCCTTTTCCGTTTTTGTTCGCGACGCTTTTGCACCAGCTTCGGTTAGATAAATTTTTTGTCCAATCGTTAATTGAAGGGCATCAATCTGATTCCATTTTAGCAAATCTTCTTCAAAAACATGATACTTTTCAGCGATCCGATATATATTATCACCCGTTTGAACTACATGATAATCAGGAAGTTCTATTTGTTCCCGTTCAATGGGAGGTGCTTTTACGATGGTGTGTGGATTAACGAAGACCTGCTCTTTTTTTTTGGCGATTTCCGCTGGAGGAATAATCTCAGGCACATCGTCTTTATCGCGTTTCCCGCGCATGTAAATCTTTTCACCAACTACGGGTTCGTTGCCTATTTCTAATCGATTTCTTCGATATAAGTGCTTTAATTTTATACCATACGATTGCGAAATCTGGTACATATTGTCGCCCTCTTCTAAAACGTGATATTTTTCGGTTCCTCGCCGGCGCTTAGGTTTTAGATAAACAATGTCGCCTTCCTCAACTTCATGCCCTTGCGGTACATCGTTGTATTTATAAATCTGTTTGGCAGTTAAATCATTTTTTTGAGCAATGGATTTAAAAGTCTGACCTTTTTGAGCGTATACCATAGGTACCTCGTTGTCGGAAACCATCATAGGTTTTGCTGCATCCGGCGAGGCAGCTAAATCATGTTGATACAATTGATGTTTTTCAACAATGTTAATAATAATGGTGTGATAGGATGTATTTGTAGCATATCCGGCCTTTCTCAAACCCTCTGCCCATCGGCGGTAGTCCATAATATCGAGGTCAAATAATTCGTGGTATCGCCAATTGCTCCGCAAAAAATCCGAATGATCTCGATACGATTCTAAGGCACTGTTATAGGCTCTAAAACACTCGTTTGGCGCATCATCGTCGGCGCGCATTGTGGACCCTTTCCAATCACTCTTACATTTAATTCCAAAGTGATTATTGCCTTCAGAAGCCAGGCGACTGTTGCCATCGCTGCTTTCAAGAATGCCTTGAGCCAAGGTGATGCTGGCAGGTACTCCGGCTCGGTGCATTTCAATGATGGCATAATCTTTATATGTTGCAATGTATTCGTTACGGGTCATCTTGGTTTGACCAAATACGTCCAAAATGAACGTTGCGGAAAGCGTAAATAAAAGGAATTTCTTGCCCATACTCTCTGCAAAAGTACGGCCATTGCAAGTGCGCTTTCGCACCTTGCATTCTCGAATGAACACTAAAGTGAACAGGTAGAAGGTGGTGAAGAGCTGTTTCGTGTGACGAACATCGTTTAGAGGCAGGCTTTTTATATATAACTTGAAACCCAACGATATTATTCTGTGGCGTCCATTTTCTTGTTTAAAGAAATTATTCCAACCGCATCAAGACCATCGCTGTCTCATAATAATGTACAGACAAAGTGGGTGCAATGCATCACCAGCATAATTAGATTATTTTCGCCAAAATGTTTAATCTGAGTAGAAAAGAGTTACTGATTTTCGCAATTATTGGGGGCCTTTTCGAATGTTTTCCCACCTTCGCTCAAACCTCCCAACCCAGTGCTATTGAAGCACATAGAATAGAGTCGCTCATTCAAGTGGATGGTGTTTTAAATGAAAAAGAATGGGCGGATGCAAGGAAGGTTTTCAATTTTACCCAACGCGAACTTTTTGTCAATCAGCCGGTTACAGAGCGAACCGAAGTTGCCATTATTTACAATTCAGATTATTTATATGTTGGCGTGTGGTGCTACGATTCGAATCCTCAAAAAATAATTGCCAAAGAATATAAGCGTGATTTTGAATATGATTTGGATGACAACTTTATTTTAATATTTGACACGTATCGCGACCAGCGAAATGGATTTATGTTTGTTACGAATCCAAATGGTGCGCGCTCTGATTTGCAAATTTTCAACAACGGTGGATCACTCAATAAGTTTTGGAATGGGGTTTGGGATGTGAAGACCACCAAAACAGATTCGGGTTGGTTTGCCGAATTCAAAATTCCGTTTTCAACGCTGAAATATAGCCCTTCCGATGGAGCCCAAGTTTGGAGTTGCAATTTTGAGCGCAACATACGCCGAAAAAGAGAACAAGCCAGATGGCAGGGTTGGGGCCGCGACAATACCATTACCCAAGTAAATCAAGCGGGTCAATTATTGGGTTTGAATCATTTACGTGATAAACGATTTGTGGAGGTAAAGCCGTACGCCATTGGCGGACTTGACAAAGTTGACGACAAGGCTCGAAGCCGAGGAAACGCGGGCGTTGATGTGAACTATCTTCTTACGCCAACTTATCGTTTAAACCTTACCGTAAATACGGATTTTGCTCAGGTGGAAAGCGATCAACAACAAATAAATTTAACCCGCTTTCCGCTCTTTTTTCCAGAGTTGCGAGAGTTCTTTTTGGAAGGAAACGATTTTTTCGACATGGGCTTTGGAGGCAATCGGATTGTTCCATTTTATACTCGAAACATTGGATTGGATTCGAACCGAGAAGCGGTGCCCATTTTGGGTGGAGCACGTTTGCTTGGAAAAGAAAAGTTTAGCACCATTGGCTTAATGAACATTGTTACCGGACATCTGGATGAAGGTACAACGACCAATTATTCGGTAGCGAGTTATCGAAGAGACGTTGGCAAACAAAGTGTAGTAGGAGGGATGTCGGTGAACAAGTTTGATGCCAGTGGTTGGCATACAACCACCGGCTTTAATGGTCGATACAATACCAATACCTTTCTAAAAAACAAGAATTTAAATTTTGGCGGATCCGCGGTGATGACGTATCGCGACCAACCTTTGAACGGGATTGAGAACGGCAGCCCAAATGTATCTTATCGAGCCTTTGTTGGTTATCCAAACGACCAATTCACTGTCTTTGCATCTACCCAGCGCTCTCCGTTGGGTTTTGAACCGGAGGTGGGATTAATGCGCAGACGCAACTTTGAGGAAAGCTTTTTAATGATGATTTTTAGTCCACGGCCTAAAAAGTATTTAAAGTGGATTCGGCAATATGATTTTAGACCAGCTGTTATTACCTTAAATCGATACGACGATACGAAAAAGTTGCAATCGTTTGAATATCAGCTGCGTTACCTCGGTATTTCAGCTCGCTCGGGCGATTGGATCTACCTTGATTACAAGATCTTAGCTGAAGGCTTAATCCAAGATTTTAAAATTTCCGACAGCATAACCATTGCGGCCAATACCTATTGGTGGCAACAATCCGAATTGGGTTTGGCTTCGTTTGAGGGCAGAACAATTTCTGTAAAGGCCTTTTACATTTGGGGGGAATTTTTTAAGGGTAAGAAAAATACCATCAAGACCGAAGTTTTGTGGCGAGCTCATAAACATGTTAACTTTAGACTGAATTACGAACAAAACGACATCTCACTGCCAGAAGGATCTTTTCAAACCCAACTCGTTGGTTCTCGAATCGAATATGCCCTGACGCCAAACGCTTTTGGCGCTTTGTTTGGACAGTGGAATTCGAGTCAAGAAGTGTTGAACATAAATTTTCGATTGCAATTGATCCCAAAGCTTGGAACGGATTTTTACTTGATTATCAATCAGATTGTTGATACGAGTAATCAGCAATGGAAGACCGGAAGAGCCACTGTTTTGGGAAAACTAATTTGGCGATTTGTGGTATGATCGTATTGAGTAGCAAGTAGTGAGTATCAACGTTGAGATTGATATTGCCTTTGAGATTGCTCTTGGCGAACATTAACTTTCAAGCAAAAGTGTAAACAATCGTACGCATGTGTCGATTATTTATCGTTTGAACGACTAAATTTGGAGGATGGAAATCAAATCAAGATTTAAAAGCCGCGTTGCATTCGCCTTTGGCATGGTGGTCTTTGCTTTGTTTACAATGAGTTCAACGATTGCCGGAGGACCTTCGGGCGATTTTGACGCGGCTAATTTTACGGCTAAAATGTCCGTTTCGCACCCAGCGGTTGGCGATACAATAGAAATAGTTTTGACCACCACCCTTCCAGAGAACCTTCATATATATGGCGTTGTGAACGAGTGCAACGGCATTGGCCCTTTACCTCCATTTTGGGAAAATATTGAGTTAGTGGATATGGAAATGGTGGGAGATCTTTATCACGGAAGCGAGGCAGAAATTGTAACCGACGACATTTTTGAATGCGACTTAAGTATGTTTTCGCATAAAGCAGAATTTCGTCAGAAAGTTAAGATTACCGGCCATCACACCAATTTTAAAGCCAATTTCACGTATCAGATGTGCTCCGATGCCTTGTGCAAATCGTTTACGTATCAGGCGGTAATTGGGCATCAACACTAGTTTACAACAATATTTGATTAATGGTGTTTGAACAATAAAGATTGAACATAATTCTAAGATATTTACTTAAATGAAGAAAACAATCGTACGCTTGGGCACCATAACCCTCGTTTTTATTCTAAGCTTTACGCATGTTAAGGCGCAAGATTTTAGCGATGCTCCGTTTAAAACAAGTTTTAGTAAAACCGATGTAAAGGTTGGTGATGTAGTTGAAATCATTCTCAAAACCGACATCGCAGACCACCTACATATTTTTGGAGTTAAGAACGAGTGCGATGGCATGGGTTCTAAACCCCCAGAATGGAAAAAGTTGAGCTTAAATGATGCAAGCTTCGTTGGGCCAATCTATCACGGCATCAAGGCCGACGAATTAACCGACGATTTTTTCAATTGCCTGCTCACCCAATTTGAACACAAGGCGGAGTTTCGCCAGAAAATAAAAATTACCGGTTTAAATCCAGCAGTATCTGGTGAGTTCTGGTACCAAATGTGTTCTGAATCGCTGTGTAAAGATTTTAATGTCAAGCTTAAGATTGATGCAAAAACTTTTAATATAAGCGAAGCATCAAAAGGAGCTGCAACACCCGTTCAAACTCCAGATGTTGTTAATCCAAAAGAAGATCCTGCAACAAGTCCAGATGCAACGGGCACAGAAAATCCAACGGCAGCAGACACTTCATCCGAAACCGTGGAATCCAATCCTGCATCTACAGATTCTTCTTCGAATAATGCTACACAAACAGAAGAGGACGCGGAACGAGATGTTGAGAACAAAGGATATTGGGGTCTGTTTCTACTAGGTGTTTTGGGTGGATTAGGAGCCATTTTTACTCCATGTGTGTATCCAATGATACCAATGACGGTGGCCTTTTTCACTAAAGAAAAAAGCAAAGTTGTTGCTCGTAAAAAGGCACTCTTTTATGGAGTTTCAATCTTGGGCATTTACGTCGTCTTAGGGGTTGGATTGGCATGGTTGTTTGGCGACACCTTTGCCTATACTCTTAGTACTCACTGGTTCCCGAATATATTGTTCTTTTTAGTGTTCTTCGTTTTTGCGCTTTCGTTTCTTGGAATGTTTGAGCTTACCTTACCCTCGAGCTTTGTAAATAAGATGGATGCAAAAGGAGATAAGGGTGGATACATCGGAATCTTCTTTATTGCCTTTACGTTGGTGCTCGTTTCGTTTTCGTGCACGGCGCCAATTGTTGGATCTGTCGCACTCTTATCAGCCGATGGACACATCATAAAAGCAGTAATGGCCATGTTGGGCTTTGCCTTAACCTTTGCCTTACCCTTTACCTTATTTGCCTTCTTCCCACAGTGGCTTAATAATATGCCGCAATCGGGTGGATGGTTGAACAGCATAAAGGTGTTTTTAGGATTCCTAGAATTGGCCCTTTCGTTAAAGTTCTTGTCGCAAGCCGATTTGGTATACCATTGGGGAATTTTAGATCGTGATGTTTTCTTGGCGGCTTGGATTGCCCTTTCCTTTTTGTTGGGAGCTTACCTTTTGGGTAAGATCAGCTTTCCGCACGACAGCGATTTACCGCGCATTCCGGTTCCACGATTTATATTGGCGGTAGTTGTGATAACTTTTGGAGTTTACATGGTTCCCGGACTTTGGGGAGCTCCTTTAAAACCATTGGCTGGATTTATACCACCGCTCACTACCCAAGATTATAACGTTCAGAACGGTGGGGGAGGAGAGCATGTTCAAAGCGGACATCGATTCTCGGACATTTTGCACGCGGCACATAATATTGATGGATACTTCGACTATAACGAAGCCTTGGCTGCTGCCAAAGAACAAAACAAGCCAATTTTGGTCGATTTTACTGGCCATAGCTGCGCCAATTGCCGAAAAATGGAAGAGTACGTTTGGTCAGAAAAACCCGTGTTAAAGCAACTGAAGAACGATTTTATTGTTTTGGAATTGTTGGCAGATGAAGGCTTTGAACTACCTAAAAATGAGTGGATTACAAACGCCGATGGAGACATTTTGATATCTCTGGGTCAAGTAAATCTGCATCGCCAGAGTACCCAATTTGCAAGCAACGGTCAGCCGTATTACTACATCCTAGATACAAACGAAAAACAACTCGAGGTCTTCCCTGGCTACGATCCAGATTGGAAAAAGTTTGATGCCTTTTTAAAGGCCGGAAAGGCGAAGTTCGAAGCAGGGAAGGAATAGTCAATTCGTCGAACAGGCTGACTATTAAACCCTCATCCTCTTCCACAGCCTTCACCACATCGTCTTCCAGAGGCGAAGCCGTGGGATCTCCTCATGAATTAACAACGAATGTTGAGCACTTTCAGACCATTCAACAGGAGATCCTTCGCTATAAATATCTTGCTTTTAATGAACAGCGTTCTCGCTTAGGATCGATTTCTCTGGATGACGCTCGTTGATGATGCGACTGCCCGGCACTATCTTCCACAGCCTTC
>JBLHHI010000079.1:0-15611 GCA_047614125.1 Bacteroidia bacterium
ACCGCATTCGAAAAATAACTGCATTAGGTGTGGTCAGCACGCTCGCTGGTGGTACATCTGGCTATACAGATGGTACAGGGGCATCGGCTAAGTTTGACTATCCTAGGGGAGTAGCGGTCGATGGCGCTGGAAATGTGTATGTAGCGGATCAGTATAACCACCGCATTCGAAAAATAACTGCATCAGGTGTGGTCAGCACGCTCGCTGGTAGTACATCTGGCAATACAGATGGTACAGGGACATCGGCTCAGTTTTATCATCCTAGAGGAGTAGCGGTCGATGGCGCTGGAAATGTGTATGTAGCGGATTACGGTAACCACCGCATTCGAAAAATAACGTTAAGTGCTGGTAGTGCTGAAACGACTGAAACAATAGCTCCTGACGTTTGCGATAGTTACACCTCTCCAAGTGGAAAAACTTGGATAACAAGCAACACGTATTCAGATACGATAGCAAACACTGCGGGTTGTGATAGTGTTATCACTGTGAACCTTACGGTGAGATATAAAAGTTCCTTCTCGTTCGCAGAAACGGTATATGAAACCTTTACATCGCCAAGCGGAAAAACATGGACAAATTCAGGCACATATTTAGACACAATACCTAATGACGTTAGTTGTGACAGCATCATAACGGTCGATTTGACTGTAATCAACAAGTTATTTGTCGATACAGATGGTTCATCAGGAACAGGAAAATCATGGGGTAACCCAATGAAAACATTAGATGATGCCATTAACGCGGCCAATAAAACGGATAACCACGCTGAGATTTGGATGCGTAAAGGAATGTATTATCCTGGAGGGAAATCGAGCAGTAATAGAGACTCGGCCTTTGTTGTAACCAACCCAAATTTTGAATTATTAGGTGGATTTTCTGGAACAGAAACAGAGCCTGGTCAACGAAATCAAACGGCCAATCCAACTATATTATGTGGCGATATTGGCAAAGCAAACGATTCCTCGGATAATGCATATCACGTATTGATCATCGCACCTAACGGATCAGACATTGGACCTAATTTTAAACTAGATGGGTTAACCTTTAAAAACGGTAACGCTGACGGTAGCACAAAATACACCTACGAAAATAGAGATGTATATCAATCAGAGGGTGGCTCAATAGTTATTCTGGGTAGTGGTAAGTCTGGACAAGAGATTAGTCCAACGATTACCAATTGTCATTTTGAAGGCAACTACGGCGATTATGGCTCGATTTACATACGCGTGCCTAATGGTAAGTCTTTTGCGACCATTAGCCATTGTACGTTTAAAAACAACCATTCGATTTATGGCGCTATCTTTAACGATGGTCAAGCAGGTGAAGTATCTCCAAACATTGTAAACTGTGCCTTTGATGGCAACACAAGTGCCACTTCGGGTGCAGCGATATACAACTATGGTTATGGCGGAAAGTGTTCTCCAACAATCACAAGTTGTGTGTTTAACAACAACAGTGCTAGTTCAATGGGAGGAGCGATCTATAACACGGGTTATGGTGGAACATCCAATCCAGTGATCACAAACGCTACCTTCCATGCAAACGCAGCTGGTTCTCATGCAGGAGCGATGTATAGCTTTGGTAACAGCGGAACATGTAAACCTGAGGTGACCAACTCTATCTTTTACAAAAACACAAAAGGTGGAGATGATGACCATAAGTTTAGTGAGTTTTATAACTATGCAGCGTATCCGTATGTTAAAAATAGTTCGATGCAACGTGCAAGCTCAACATACACAGCAAGCACATTCAACAGCTTAAACAGCGGAACAAACAACATCTTCCAGACCAATCCAAACTTTGAGGCGATTGCCGATGGCAATGGTGCGGATGATGTTTGGAGAACAGGAGATGATGGATTGAGATTATCTTCCTCAAGTACCAACTTGTTAAACGGTGGAACGAATAAAGGTGCCCCAACTGCGGATATCTTAGGAAATCAGCGTATGGGAACAACCGACATGGGTGCTTACGAGTATGTCAACTGTGGCTTAAATGTTAAACTAGCTACTTCGGTTACCACTCATACAGCAACGCAAAGTGTTGTGGATGGTAATTTTGTATGCTACTGTAACAGCGACAATGAATTACTCTTGGCTCTTGACACCAATGGAACTGGGGCGGTGATTACACCTAGTCAGGTAAAACTATACATTGGTAATCCATCAACCTTGAGTTACAACTCTGCTGGCGGTATGATAACCAACACGGCTGGTGGTGTGATACTAGAAAGACGATGGGATGTAGATCCAACGACTCAACCAACTTCACCAGTAACGGTTCGTTACTTCTACACCAACGATAACTACGGTGACATCGTAACGGCAATGGCAGGATTAACAGCACCAACGACGATCAGTTCACCAAGTCAACTACAGTTTTACAAGGTAACAGGCGGCTCATCGGCAACCTTCCCGAACCCACATGATACGGGTGTAACGGGTATTGTACTGACCAACGGAACAACAGCCAGCACAACAGTGTGGGTTAATGGAACGCATGGTGTACAGGATCATACAGCAGAATACCTAGTAAGCACGTTCTCCGGTGGTGGAGGCGGAGGCGGGGGTGGATCTAGCCCACTACCAGTGGACCTGATCCAGTTCGAAGCAAGCCCAGCAGCTAGTCATACAGCAGACCTTACATGGAAGACCGCATCAGAGCTAAACAACTCACATTTTGTAGTTGAACGTAGCTATGATGGTAGAGACTTCCAGGCAGCAGCAATTGTTCAAGGAAACGGTACAACACAAAACATGATTACCTACAACCACAACGACAATACGATTGATCTACCACAAAACACCGTGTTCTATCGATTACGTCAGGTGGACTTTGATGGCACCACAGCTTACTCACCAGTAAGACGAGTAGACTTTGAAGGCAGCATCATACCAAACAGCGTAACGCTTTATCCAAACCCAACAAAAGGAACGGTAACGGTTAGCTTTACAGACGATGAGGCTGAAAGTCATGCGATTAAAGTAATTGACAACATCGGAAGAGAGCTGTACAAGCAAACCTTCGACGGACAAGCCATAGAGCTTGATTTGTCGAGCCAAGCAACAGGTATCTACTTTATCATTTTGGACTCAGGAGAATCCTTTAAAGTGATTAAACAGTAGTGAGAAAGTATCGTATTACTACACAAATACAATAAGAGAAGGCCATTCGTTTTACGGATGGCTTTTTTGTTGTTCAATTGATTTGAAAATATAAAAAGTGAAGTAAACAAGATATCGGGTTGGTAAAAGTATTTACGGATATAAGTTGGTTTAAGACCAGTAGCTAGTTACGAATACTAGTTTTATATATTACTAACGCGTAATATTATTTGTATATTCGCTTTATGGAGTTCAAACCCCTTGAATTATATCTATCTGATCCTAGTCCTTACACAAGCCGTAGACTCGTGGAACAGTTGGGTGAGGAAAAGTTTACCATTAATGACATAGGCGTTAGTTCACGGGTGTTTACCCATTGGCGATCAAATGGGTTAATCCCTGATATGGAGGATGGTTCATGGGTAAAATTGAATGTGTTTCAATTTATCTGGGTACAGATTATTAAAGACTTGCGTGCGTTTAACTTTTCTTTAAAGCAGATTGTCAAAGTACGCGCTTCGCTATTTGAGTCCTTCGAAGGGTTTGCTACGGCGGATTTGTTTGATAAAAAAGGAAAGATAACCAAGGTATTGCGAGCACAGCTTAAAAAGATGTTCGACAACCACCAAGAGATAATTGAAGGCCTAGAAAGTGGTTTCGAGTCGGATTCAAATTCAATAAAAGATTTCCTTGAGGCTTTTCAAATCCCATTGCTCCTATCACTTAGCTTGAACGTATTGTTCCGTGCAATGGATCACACGCTACTGATTAGGCCAGATGGTCGAGTTGATTATACTTCAGAAACGCAAGACGAGACATTGGCCAATTACTTGTCCGAGCACGATGCGGAGTCCATCTTGGTGCTTCCACTCAAAAAGTACATTCTGGTGCTGGTATCGACAAAAAAACTAGAAGATAAAGTTGGTAATATGGCCCTGGTTACCCAAGTTGAAATGGAAGTTTTACAAGCCATGCGGCAGGGAACGCTATCCGAACTTAGTATAATTTTTGACCCCAAAGACCAACACGCAGATTTGGTGTATACCTATAAAGGGGTTGTATCCGAAAATGAAATGAGTAAAGTTTTAGATCGTTTTCGGCATAAAAAACACGTTCAATTGTCTATGAAAACCAATGACGGTAAAACGGTATCTTTCGAATACCAAGACCGAAAACGGGTCCATAAATTAAATGGAAATTAATTGATAATTAATTCAGATTAATTGATAATAAACTCGGATTAATTGATTTTTAAATGGAAATTAATGGACAAAAAGAGGTGTAGATGCAGTAATGACAAGGCATTGAAGAACTCAAGCCAATTAAATACGGGTTCATTAGAAACGGAAACACCGCTAATGGGCATACTCCAATTGAGTTATGTCAGAAAAGTCAAAACAAGGACTTACAATACAAGAATTAAAAACCTATAGCGGATTTGAAAAACTAAGTGAGAAGGAATTAGAACAAGCGCTTCGATTTATTGAGTTGATGAGTGAGGTGCTTATTGAAACATTGAAATAAAAGAATAATGCAGCATGTAGATCAACAATTGGCAGTCTTTGCCAAAGGGCAAAAGAACAACAAAGGGAAGGCCATTACAGCGGTCATGTATACCCGTGTATCGACCAAGGAACAGGCCGATAACAATCAGAGTCTCTTTACGCAAGCAAAGCACATCAAGCAATTTGCAATGAACAATGATTTGCAGATAATAGGGGAATTTGGTGGGACTTATGAAAGCGCCAAGAGTGATGAACGGGTTCAGTTCAAACAAATGATTGCCTTTGTCAAAAGACATAAGGTAGATGCCATTGTGGTATACTCGATGGATCGCTTTTCAAGAAGTGGTCCCAATGCTATTTACATTTCAGAACAACTCAGAAAGATAGGTACTGAGATTATATCTGTAACCCAACCTGTAGACGCCTCTACAGCTGCTGGGGAATTGCAACAGGGAATTTACTTTATGTTCTCACAATATGAGAATCAGCAAAGGCGCTTAAAGTCCATGGCGGGCACCCGTGAAAAGCTATTACAAGGACATTGGGTTACCAAACCACCCTTAGGGTACAAGAAGATCACAGAAGGTGGACAAAAGAAAATAGTCATCACAAAAGAAGGTAGATTGCTGGCAGCAGCATTTAGAAGAAAGATTAAGTACAACTACGAATTTACTGAAATTAGTAAGTGGCTGTCAACAAGAGGTCTAAAGGTGAGTCATAAAAGATTATCTGGGTTATGTAGAAACGTATTTTATTGCGGTTTCATGGCCCATCAGGCATTAAATGGAGAGATTGTAAAGGGCAATCATGAAGGACTCATCACACGTAATGAGTTCTTGAAGCTGAATGGCATGCTTCAAATCAGACCTGCCAAAAAGCCAAAATCAAAAATGTTGGGTCATCTACCCTTAAAGAGGCACATGCATTGCTCAAAGTGCAGCAAACCAATGACGGGTTACTTTGTGCGACCAAAGAAGTTATATTACTACAAGTGCAATACGAAAGGTTGTAAAGTCAATAGAAGTGCTAAGGTGTTAAACCGAAACTGGGAACAGACGCTTTCCAATCTTCAGATAGATGCAAAATACGTTACACCCATCCAAGAACAGCTCAAAAGAAAGCTCGAAAGCTTAAAAGAAGACTCTGGTGATGGGCTAAAACAGCATCGCACGAACAAAACAAAACTGGAGAAGAGGATAGAAGTACTAGAAGAGCGATTTGTAATAGGAGAAATTACCAAAGACTTATTTGATAAGTACGCTGCTAAATATAGAGAAGAATTGGTGGCAATATTAGAAGAAATCGACAAATGTGGAATTTCATTATCGAACCCTGATCAGGTAATCAAGCAGGCCACTGATTTGATGTCTAAACTTCAGAAAACCTGGCAGTTATCAAAATCAACAGAAAGATCAAAGTTGCTTAAAGCGGTCTACCCAAGCGGAATTTGGCTTGATCCTGAAAATAACAGTTATCGAACTTTTGGTTTGAACCCAGCGGTGCGCTGTATCCTAGATATAACGGGGAAATCCGTAGAAAAGGAAAAGCGGAATAGTGAAGATAAACTCACATATTCCGCTTTGGTAGCGGAGAGCAGAATCGAACTGCCGACCTCAGGGTTATGAATCCTGCGCTCTAACCATCTGAGCTACCCCGCCTTCGCTGCGCTTCGGCGGGCAAGCCCGCCAAGACGTTCACTTTGCTTTAACGGGTAAGCCCGTCAAAAATGAGGTGCAAATTTAACGGGAAGTTTTGTTATCATCAAAAGAAAAATTGAATTTATAACACAGCCTCTTGCATCCAAAAATGAACAACAATATTCTTGTTATCAGCGGGTTACGTATACATTAATAAAATAATAACAGTAAACCGTACTTTTGCAGCTTCCATATGTTATGAATAGTTCTATTAAACACATCTTTTCACTCGCCCTTTGCCTTTGGGCAATCTTGCCAAATGCCTTCGCTTACCTCGATCCGGGATCGGGAAGCTACATCTTGCAAATGATTGTTGCCGGTGCACTTGGTGGCTTATACGCCATTAAACTCTATTGGTACCGAATCGTGAGCTTTTTTAAAGGCGGTTCATCCAAAAAATCAGACGACATGATCCAAGAAGTGGAAGATGAAAAATGAATAGACTTCCATCATCGTTCAGAGACCCTGCTGGATTTGTATTCAAAAAAGAGGGAAACATATATCGAAACGTACTTTCTGCCGGACAAGCCGATTATGATGCTTTGATGGATTCTGGCTTGTATGAGTCGTTGACTAAAAAAGGCTATCTCTTGGAACACGATGAGGTTGAAACCTCGGATGGAGCCTATAAAACCTTAAAACCTCTCCAAATCCCATTCATTACCTATCCGTACGAATGGTCGTATGGCCAACTAAAGGATGCCGCCCTTTTAACGCTTTTTGTTCAAAAAGAAGCATTGAAAAAGAACATGTGTCTAAAAGATGCATCGGCGTACAACATTCAGTTTTTGAATGGTAAACCCGTTTTTATCGACACGCTTTCTTTTGAACCCTATGTAGTTGGCCAACCTTGGGTTGCTTATAAACAATTCTGTCAGCATTTTTTAGGACCTTTAGCGCTGGCGGCACATTCCGACATCCGATGTTTGTACATGCTGAGAACCCACATAGATGGACTTCCGCTTGATTTAGTTTCGGCACTCTTGCCAACTCGAACACGGTTTAAGTTCAGCTTGGCGACCCACATTCACATCCACGCAAAAACACAAGGAAAATATGCCAATAAAGCGGTAGATGTTTCTAAAAAAGGATCGGTTTCGGCGCTGGGAATGAGCGGATTAATCGATAATTTGTTAACCGCGGTTAAAGGCCTTAAATGGAACCCAAAAGGAACGGAGTGGGGGAACTATTATGAATTTACCAACTATTCTTCCGTTGCCTTTGATCATAAAAAAGACATCGTTTCAAATTTCATTAAGGAGGTTAATCCAATAACACTGTGGGATTTAGGAGCCAATGATGGAACCTTTAGTCGGTTGGCTTCCAACGCTGGCGTACAAACCATGTCGTACGACATTGATCCAATTGCCGTAGAAAAAAATTACAGACGCGTTCGCAAAGAGGGCACCAAAAACTTGCTTCCTGCCTTGTTGGATTTAACAAATCCAAGCCCATCCATTGGCTGGGCCAATACGGAGCGCGACAGCATTGAAAAAAGAGGTAAGGTGGATGTAGTTATGGCCCTGGCACTTGTTCATCACTTGTCTATAAGTAATAATACCCCGCTCGATTCGGTGGCCAGCTACTTTCAAAGTTTGTGTAAATATTTAATCATAGAATTTGTGCCCAAAGGCGATTCCCAAGTAGATATTTTACTAACTACCAGAACCGACATCTTTCCAAACTACACACTCCAAGGTTTTGAAAAAGCCTTCCTTCCGTTCTTCGATGTGATTCAAAAAGTAGGGGTAAATGAGTCGACTCGAACCATGTATTTGTTGAAATCAAAGCATTAACTTTCCATCCAAACCGATATGAAAAAGCTTCTATCTTTTTTACAACAAAAGCCTTGGCACGTTCTTTTTATTGCACTGTTTCCAATTGTTTTCTTGTTTGCCGAAAACATGGAATATGTGTCCTTTAAAGATACGTTGGCTCCCATGGCACTTTCACTGGTTCTTGGCTTCATATTGCTGATAATTAGCAAGTTGATCTTTAAAACATGGATTAAAGCAGGAGCAATTACATCGTTAATCCTCTTCTTGTTCTTTAGTTTTGGGGCCTATTACGAGCATTGCCAAACGTGGTCCATTCCATTTTTTATCAAGCCCATTCAGCTCGATCACAACTTTTTTAAATGGACGAGCCTTTGCTTACTGGTTTTAACAAGCTGGGGACTCATTAAAGCCAAGGGTAAGCTGTTTAAAATGAATGCCTTACTAAACTTCATTGGATTCATACTTCTTGGAATGAGCATTTTTAACATTGTTCAATTTAAGCGAGAACAGGAAATGTCGAACAGTGAATTCATGGAGCTCCAAGAATCTGACACATCTTCTGGAATCCAAAAACTCCGCCCAACGATCTATTATTTGATAATGGACGCGTATACCAGCAATGATGTACTTCGAGATTACTTCGATTACGACAATTCTGCCTTTACAGATATGCTTAAATCGAAGGGTTTTTACGTGGCGGATAAAAGCATTTCCAACTATGGACAAACCATTCTCTCCGTTCCGTCGGCCCTCAATATGATGTACCTCGACTCGATTATTGAAGACTTGGGGCCCCAAAATGAAGATCGATGGCCAATGGCTAAGGTGTTGAATAACAATATAGTACTGCAAAAATTAAAAGAACAAAACTACCGATCCATATCATTCGATGCATCCATTATGGAGCTCGTTTACCTCAAATCAACCGATGATTTTCATGAAACCCCAGGTACTCAGCTCAACTTGTTTCAAAACGAGTTGCTCAATACTACCGCGTTACGCGCCTTCAACCGGAGAAAGAAGTTGGTAACCACAGATCCGTTCGACTTCCACCGCAAGAAAATTCTGGAAGCCTTTAGAATGATGGGTCGAATAGCTGAAAAAGTAGAGCCATTTTATGTTCACGGCCATGTTTTAAGTCCACATCAACCCTTTGTTTTTGATCGCAATGGAAAGTCGGTTACTCCACCTTGGGGTGGCTATTCCATTTGGGCCCCACTCCGGCCCGACAGCGATAATTCTGTGTACAAAAAGGGGTATGTAGAGCAATTGCAATACATTAATAAAAAGTTGGAAGAATTGATTGATAAAATTCAGAGCAATAAAGATCGACCTGCAATCATCATCATTCAAGGAGATCATGGCACGTGCTCAGAGTTGCGCAATCACCACGGCTTTGATAACAACGATTTTCGAGAACGTTTTTCTATTATGAATGCCTATTATTTTCCAGATCAAGAGTATTCTGATTTGTACAAAGGCATCAGCCCGGTAAACTCCTTTAAGGTTGTAATGAATAAGTACTTCGATGGCAACTATGAGTTAGAACCCGATCGAGCCTACTTTTCAGATTGGGATCACCCGTTTGAGCTCACGGATGTTACTGGCATCATAAAACAGCAACGCGCAAAGAAATAATCTAATTTTTCCAGTTCAGCTGATTTGAAGACTGTATTTTTGGAGAAAAGTTTTAATGATCATTCGAAGTAAGGCACCTTTACGCATTGGCTTGGCTGGTGGAGGCACAGATGTTAGTCCGTATGCAGACCTTTATGGTGGAAGTATTCTCAACGCTACCATCAATCTATATGCCCACGCCACCCTCATTCCAACCGAAACCAATCGAATAGTTTTGGATGCGAAGGATCAAAATCTACGTCTTGAATATTCTGCTGCTGAACCCTTGCCCCTAAACGGGGAGTTGGACTTGCTGAAAGGAGTGTACAACCGGTTAATTAAAGATTACAACATTGAGAAAAGATCCTTTACCCTAATAACCCACGTTGATGCTCCTCCGGGTTCTGGCTTGGGGTCATCTTCTACCTTAGTTGTAGCGGTTCTAGGCGCCTTTGTTCATTGGTACAAGTTGCCACTAGGCGAATACGACATTGCCCATCTGGCTTATGAGATTGAACGAATTGATTTGAACTTAGCTGGAGGCCGACAAGATCAATATGCGGCAACCTTTGGAGGATTTAATTTTATGGAGTTTTACAAAGACGATAAGGTTATTGTAAACCCATTGAGAATCCGCAAAAAGATTATGCTCGAGCTCCAAAACAACCTGGTATTATTTTATACGGGTAACAGCCGAGAGAGTGCCAAAATAATTGATCAACAAACCGCAAATATTAGAAGCAAGTCGAATTCTGCCATCGAAGCAACCCACAAGGTTAAAGAACAAAGCATATTAATGAAAGAGGCATTGTTGCGCGGCGACGTGCATAAAATTGGATCCATCTTGCACTTTGGCTGGGAGCATAAAAAGCAAATGGCCAAAGGTATTTCCAACCCAGAAATCGAAAAACTCTACAACGCAGCTTTAAAGGCAGGGGCCAGTGGAGGTAAAATTTCTGGAGCCGGTGGGGGGGGATTTATCTTCTTCTATTGTCCAGAAAATACTCGGTTCAGTGTAATTGAAGCCTTATCGAAGTTTGATGGAAGAGTGAAACACTACGAATTTGCCACCTCTGGTTTGTACAGTTATGATTTTGAGTCATGATGAGAGAAGCCATTATATTAGCTGGCGGGCGAGGTACACGGCTTCAGAGTGTGGTTGCCGACGTACCTAAGCCAATGGCTCCTGTTGCTGGAAAGCCGTTTTTGTGCTACCTCTTTGAACAACTTGCAGCCGCAAATTTTTCGCGTATAGTGTTATCGGTTGGATACAAGCACGAAGTAATCCAAGGCTATTTTGGCAATTCGTATAAGGGAATGGAAATATCGTACGCTATTGAAAGTGAGCCGCTTGGAACAGGTGGAGGACTGCGACTTGCCATGAAACTTTGCAAACAAGAGCACGTCTTTGTTTTAAATGGAGATACGTTTTTTGACCTAGATTTTGATCAATTTCAACGTGTTCACTCTGAAAATAAGGGTGGGGTAACCTTGGGCTTGAAACACATAAAAAACACCACTCGATATGGCATGGTTGCGCTGAAAGAAAACAAAATTGCTGCATTTACTGAAAAAAGCGAGGAGCCTAAATCGGGGTATATAAACGGAGGAATTTATCTCGTTCCTGGCCAAGCCTTTCTAAATACGACGGAGTTGGGAGTTTTTTCGTTCGAAACCGCTTTTTTGCAAAAACAAAGTCTACCGCTTTATGGTTTTATAAGCGAAGGATACTTTATAGACATCGGAATTCCAGAGGATTATGAAACTGCCAACCACTATTTTACATCAAGCACAGATTGATTCAACTTGGACACTCTTTCTGGATCGAGATGGTGTAATCAATCGAAAACTCGACAACGACTATGTTAAATCGTGGGATGAATTTGAGTTCCTTCCTGGGGTCTTAGAAGCGCTAAAATCATGCAATGCACATTTTGGAAGAATTATTATAGTAACCAACCAACAAGGGGTTGGTAAAGGGTTGATGTTGGAAGGTGATTTGTTGGAAATCCACCAAAAAATGCAAGATAGCATTGAAGCTGTAGGTGGTAGACTTGATGCAATGTATTTCTGCCCGAATTTAAAAGAGGAAAACCCGCTGTGTAGAAAGCCAGATATTGGAATGGCGCTGCAAGCCCAAAACGACTTTCCGGAAATTAATTTCTCAAAGAGCATTGTAGTGGGAGATTCATTTTCCGACATGGGCTTTGCGGAAAAACTTGGAGCAGTGCCCGTTTTTATCTACAACGAGACCCCCATTTTAGAAAATGATGTAAAACTTACATGGTCGTACCATACAAATTTGCTGCATTTTGCCTCTTATATACAACCGTTGGTCAAAAGGTAAAGGTAATTACTAATAAAAACTCAGAAATTTCGTACTTTAGGAGAACCGTTTGAATAAAAACATCGCATATATCATCACCTTAGTTTTTCTAGTACTCACTGGAATGACGCAAAAAGCAAATGCAACACATTTGATTGGTGGATATATGAGCTATCAGTTTTTAGAAAAACTTCCAAACAACGAGTATCAATACAAGGTAACTTTATACATGTTTCGAGATGTTGAGCAATCGGATGTTGACTTTGACGCGGAAATAAATGTTGGAGTGTATTTAAACAATACCGCCTTAAACCGAACCAAAGTAATATCTATACCCTTGGGTTACCGAAAACGAGTAACGCCTCCCGGAAGTGAAGAATGCGATTATTACGCCGATAAACAAATTGAGATGGCCTTCTACGAGCGAACCTTCTCTTTGGCAGCTTATCCCGAAGGATATCATTTAACCTTTATTCGTTGCTGCAGAAATAAGCAAGACAACCTTACCTTAGATGGCAATGGGTCTCCATATCAAGGTCAAACCTATCATTGCTTCATCCCCAATCCAGCTTTACAAAACAGCAGCCCATATTTTAGTGGAGTTCCAAGCCCATATATGTGCGTGAACGACACCAATTCATTTTTGAACCGTGCCATCGATCCCGATGGAGATTCGCTGGTGTATCGGTTTGTAACACCATATCAGGGAGGTGAACCAACCCAAGGTGGTGCCATGCCCGAACCACCGGTAAACTTAACCCTGCCCATTAAAGAAGTAGACTATCGATCGGGTTTTAATTCGGTCTTTCCTTTTGGCAATGGTGGCTGGGGAACCATTAATCAAGACAACGGTTTAACTAATTTGTACTCGGCTCGTACCGGAAGCTATGTTGTAGCCATCGAAGTTTCGGAGTATCGAAATGGTAAGCTGTTTAGCACTGTCCGGCTCGATATGCAGATCTTAGTACTAAAATGCCCTCCTAATAAAAAACCCAAAGGAAGGAGTACACTGGGCAACTATTTTGAAATTGAAGCCGGTGAAGAACTTTGCATTGAATTAACGGGTACAGACCAAGATCGGGACCCTGTTACCAGCAACTATCAAGACGTAACCATTTTTGGCAGCGCAGATATGTTAACGGGTGAAAACGGCTTTAATCCGCCGTTGGCTGCCATGACTACAAAAACAGCCAATCGTCAAGTAAAGACAGAATTTTGTTGGACACCCTCTTGCGAACATGCACGCGATAAACCGTATTTATTGGCAGTTTCTGTTCAAGATAATGGCTGCCCACCTAAGTACGATAACTTTAACGTTGAGATTAAGGTGAATGCGTTTAAAGGCTCTGATGAAATTCTTGGACCGGATCGTGCTTGTAGCAATAATGGTAGTTCGTATCTATATTCTGCCAAAAATCCTCAGAATACCAGTTCTTTTTATTGGGATATAACCGGGGGAGCTATTATCGGAAAAAGCAATTTGTCGAGCGTAACCGTGGAATGGATGCAACTCGGAATTGGAACACTCCGAATGGTTGAAATAAGTCAATTTGGATGCCCAGGAGATACCATCGTAAAAAAGGTGACTCTCGTTCCGTCTCCATCCAAACCAAAACCCTCTGGCCAAGATACTGTGTGTTTAAACACAATGAACGTAGGATATTCTGTAACCAATAACCCGGGTTCAACCTATGAATGGTTCTTGCCAGATGGAACAACAAGCACCGGAACATCCGCTACATATTCCTGGAATACCATAGGTAACTTTTTAATAAAGGTTGTAGAAACCAATACAGATGGTTGTGCCAGCGATACCGGCATGGTAAAAGTAAATGTTCGAAAGCCCGTACCTGGAATTTCAGGTCCTACTTCGGTTTGTCCGAATGCTCAAGGAATTGTTTATACCGCAAATGGTACAAAAGGTTCTTCTTTTACTTGGACGGTTACCGGCGGTACAAAGGTATCGGGAGGTACAAGTGCTTCAATAATTATTAATTGGGGAAATGAAGGGCTCGGATTAATAGAGGTGGTTGAAACCGATCGGTTTGGCTGCATCAGTGATGTGATTCGATATGTTGTTAACAAAACATATAATTTAAATGGCAGGCAACCCATTGGAGATCAAGATGTTTGCGAGTTTGATGCCAGTGTTCCATATTTTGTTGTGGAAGCAAAAGGTTCGGTATATCGTTGGAATATTGTTGGAGGCAATCAAACTGCCGGCGATTCAACCAGCAAAATACGAGTGGATTGGGGAGCAACTGGAAATGGACGAGTTGGTGTTCAGGAACGGGCCTACGACAATGTAAATAAACGCGAATGCTTAAGCCCTGTGGTTTATCTAGATGTAAACATTCATCCCATACCGACCGCCAATAAAATTGAAGGCGATTTCGACTTGTGCGAATTGCCGGATACGGTAATCTACCGAGTATCTGGGTTTGCTGGATCAACCTACGTTTGGGAAGTTAACGGCAGCACAAATAATATTATTGGCCAAGGAAGTTCTCAAATAAAACTGGTTTGGAAGACTGCAGGAACGTATTCGATTCGAGTTACGGAACTTTCGAAAGATTCATGTCCAGGACAACCCATTGATAGCCAGGTCTTTGTTCGACCAAAGCCAATATCAACCACCATAGACGGGCTTCAGACCGTTTGTTTCCCTGGTCACCTTTCTGTTGATTATGCCGTTCAAGGCTATCCTAATTCAACATACAGCTGGTCGGTTGTTGGTGGAAGTTTTCCTTCATCCAATGCGCCATCAATCGTTGTTGACTGGAATGAATCGGGTTTTGGAGAAGTGCGAGTTGTTGAAGTATCGGAATACGGTTGTGTTGGAGATACATTACTCAAGCCCGTATATATCAATAACTTACAGTTGGATTTAGAAGTTGTTTCCGTAGGTTTTCCAGACAATAGAATGCATGGAGCGTACATCACACTCAACGATGATTTAAAAACGGGCAATTTCGAAATCCAAAAAAGAGTGGGAGGGACCGAAGACAACTGGTTAACGATCCTTAACGAACCATATACCACCTTTTTAGAAACAGATTTGAACACTGACTTGGTGCCGTTCCAATATCGAATTAAGGCAACGGACTTATGCGGAAACGATCGGTTATCAGACGAGCACACCAATATCTTGTTAACGGGAACGCAAAACTCCAACGACTTTAGCCTAACTCTTCAATTTACTCCGTATCTAGGCTGGAAAAATGGAGCGAGCATTTACACGTTATATCGATCAAAAAATGCATCTTTCAACTTAGTGCCGTTGATGTCTATGCAGCCAGGAAATGATAATGCTGCCTTTATTCCTGGTAATTCAGAAGATTACCGCCAATGTTTTAGGGTGAAGGCAGATGAACAGGGAGGAGGGAGTAAATTTAGCTGGAGCAACGAAATATGCTTTTACTTCCGTCCCGATGTCTTTGTTCCAACCGCATTTACACCCAATGGCGACGGCATTAACGATGGTTTTCATCCGGTAAGTGTAGCAGTACAAGATTATGTTCTGAGAGTATACAATCGTTGGGGTGAAAAAATCTTTGAAACAGCGGATCAAAAAGCCAACTGGG
>JBLHHI010000080.1:0-15340 GCA_047614125.1 Bacteroidia bacterium
CTTGCGAGTTTCCCCCACCGGCAGCACCCCCTTTAATACCAAATACCGGACCCAATGATGGCTCGCGTAAAACAACTACACTGTTTTTACCGATCTTACACAATCCTTCATGCAAACCAATCGAAACGGTGGTCTTTCCCTCTCCAGCTGGAGTTGGGGTAAGCGCCGTTACGAGTATAAGGTTGCTCTTAGCAACTTTGGCATCGTCGATTAAGTTCAACGGCAGTTTCGCCTTGTATTTTCCGTATTGTTCCAATACATCCGTATCCACTCCCAGCTTGGTTGCAATCTGGTTAATGTGCTTCATTTCAACGGCTTGTGCAATTTCGATATCGGTCATTTTCTCTTTTTATTATTGGGTCACGAATATAGATATTTGCAACAAAGAGCCAAAAGTCACTTTATGCATAAATTGATCCTGACGGTGCTCATATGAAGTCAAATTGTTTGGCTTCACTGGGACGAGCTTTCATCGAATTGGTCAATTATTAAAGAAAGTGCGCTTCATCACGCAACGAATTCTTACATCACTTCATCTTAATATGTGTGGATAGAATAATTCCATACCCGTATCTTCGTCAACAATGAAAACACCATCCAACAAAATGAAACAACAAAATAATAAAATAGGAATCTTTATAGTACTTCTATTCATCGCCCAGCTTGGATTTGCACAAACCAAAGCACTTGAATTTGATTCTACCCAATTCAACTTTGGAACCATTGCACAAGGCGAAGCGGCTAATCACACCTTTGTTTTTATCAACAACTCGAAGGTTGATGTACAGATTGATGAAGTAAAAACCACCTGCAGCTGCACGGCATCTGATTGGCCACAAGGTGTTATTAAACCGGGAGAAAAAGGAAGTATTGAGGTACAATTTGATACCGAAGATAAGCTTGGAGAATATGCCAAAGGAATAAACGTGTATTACAAAGTTGGGAACAAAACCGATTTGGAAGAAGTTAACCTCCTCATTTTCATAAAGGTGGATCCCGCAGTGGTTAAAAAAACGGTGGAAGAAAAACCCGTTGAGAAATCAAAGCCGCATAACCACGACGATCATAAAGGGCATGACCATCCGCACTAAACCATAGTATCTGGATACATACCAAACATGGGCAGTGAATGATCAATATGTTACCATGGACTTTTTTCGATTTGATGACAAGGGGAAAATTGTTGAGCATTGGGATACCATCCAACAAATACCCAAAGAAGCAAAAAACGGCAACCTCATGTATTAATGGGAATGAATTATTTCAATTAAATTTGACTTCATGAACTGTCCAAGTTGCAATACCGAAGTTGTAAACGAAAATCTTAACATAAGGACCAATGTTGGTCAATGTCAGCATTGCAATCACATCTTTAAGATTTCGGAGATGTTGACAGAATCCTATGCCAAAGACTTTGACGTTATGAAACCGCCTCAAGATGCGTGGCCGAAACGTGTTAAACAGCATCGTAATTGGGGCCACAACCCGATCTCCCATTGCATTTTTCATGGTTCCCTTTATGTTGATCTGGTCGGGTGGATCGCTGGGTGGAATTTATTGGCCTCAAATATCAGAGGGCAAGTTCGACCTTATTCTTTCCTTGTTTGGAATTCCTTTTTTATTGGGATCCATCTTTTTTTGGGCCTTGACCATCATGACTATTTGGGGGAAGGTAGAAATCGTTCTCAACAGAGAAGGCGGCAAAATATTTACTGGTGTTGGAGGCATTGGATTGAATAAAAAGTTCAAATGAGACGATGTTAAATCGATCAACGAAAACCAGAGCAGCGCAAGTTATCCGGGAAGTCAAGGAAAGGCAATCTATTTGGAAGGGCAACGAAGAATTTCATTTGGCCTTGGACTTAAATCCAGCCGGCGGTATTACTTGTTTCGAACGGTAGAAAGCTTTTTGATGAAATCGAAGTTCAATAAAATATTTGTTTAGTAAATGATTTGGAAAGTTGTTAATGGCAGTTAGCAGGAGCTACAAATGAACCTTCATCCCCAACCGCAAGCCAAGCGCCCATTGGTTTTGCTTGATTTCGTAATCGGAGCGAAAGGTTTGTGTAACGGCCGTTTTAAACTGTGGATTAACGAACAACTCAATTTCTTCGCTGATGTATTGTGAAACAGAAACTCCACCAATCATGTTTAAGAAATGTTTGTTAAAGAGCTTAAAATCAGAGCTTGGTATCCAGTAATACTGGTTGGTTTCGTAGTTGTATAAAACCGCATCGGCATGATCTAAGTAAGCATAAGATGCGCCCAATTGAATTTGAAAGCTGGTGTGTGTGGTTAAGTTAAGTATACGATAACTTGCCAATACCGGAACCTCCAAAAAGCCGTAGTAATTGCTAAACGGCAGCTCTTGGTCTGGATTAAAATCCACCATTTCCGGTGAGTCAAATATTCCTTGATGTTTAGCAAATGGACTGTTTGGGGAAAGTGGTAAGTTTTGTCCACTGCCCTTTTCGCTGGCATCAATAACTTGTAATTTCTCGCCGTGGGAACTGTAATAAAAGCCGGTTTGAAAACTCCAATTCGAATTTGGATGATAATAAAAATCAACCCCAGAATAAAAATTTAAAATGGCACGATCGTTGTTTTTCCGATACTCCCTGCTTTGTCCGTAGGTATAAGCTTGTTGTTGATCAACGCGTGCAACTGCGTTTAAGTCGTTGTAATTCAATCTTCTATACGTAACGCTCGGTGCAAAAGATGCGCCCAAGGCAAACGTAGAACGCTTGGCCTTTAGATCGTTGGGAATTAAATAATCTTTCTTAGACAAATCGATGTACTTGCCAGACCGCGTAAAATTTTCTGGAATAAAGGGTTGGACTTGCAAAACATCGGTGGATGAAATATACACCCTTTGGGCAACCATGGTGGCCAAGCTTGTTTGATTTGAAATTTTTGGCACCTTGGGAATCGTTGACGAAAATTTTGCCAAATTTGCGTAAGGCGATTTGGTTTCATTTGGAGCGCTTGGAGGCGTTATTCTAAAACGTTCGGTGGTTTCAACTATGGGTTCTGAACGAACCACTTCCTTAGAATCCGACCAAGGCCATAACTTTCCAATGTCGAAATTAAACAAGCTAAACTCCCCATTTACTCCAAACCAAAGTTGAAATCCAATGGCTGCCACACCAATCAACAAGATCGGAGATAGAATCAAGGCGCCAAACTTAAGGCGTTTGCGGATGATTTGTTTTGATATGTTTTGAGTACTGCCCAATGATTTTTAAACACGCAAAGCTAACAATGTATTATGCCTCAAACCCAGTGTTTTCAACACTTTTACCAAAATATGAGACTACCCCATAAAGCACCAAGGCGGCAATTGGAAAGGTGATGTAACCTGGAACGCCAAAACCCGCCGGCAAAGTACCAAATAATATGGAAACGCCGCCCACAGTTAACGCATACGGCATTTGCGTTCGTACATGATCAATGTGATTGCAATCGGAAGCCATACTGCTCAATATCGTTGTATCTGAAATGGGTGAACAATGATCGCCTAGAACCGCCCCAGCCAGTACACATGCCACCACGTTTACAAAGATGCTTCTTGAAGTTTCAAGATCCAAACCAGCCGCCTGACAAATTGACCAAGTAGCTCCCAACACCATAGCATATAAAATAGACATGGTTCCCCAGCTCGTACCCGTTGCAAAGGCAATGGAGGCGGCTAAGATGAATACGATGGTGGGTAAAAATTGCGCAGAAACAGAGTTGCCAATGGTACTGGCCAAAAATTCCGCGGTATGCAGATCCTTGGTAACGTTTGCCAGAGCCCACGCCAACGATAGGATGGCAATTGCTGGAATCATTAATTTAATCCCTTCCAACGCCATTTCAACGGTTTCTGTTATGTTTTTTATGTTGCGTACCGTGGTTAGGAGGATTGCCGTTGCCAAACCGCCAAACGATGACCAAATGAGCGCTTTGTATGAATCGGCATTGCCTATGGTTGCCGAAAGCTTATGTAAGAAACCTTCATTTCCATTCCAAACCGATGCCGAATACCCCGTTGCGATAAGGCCAAATATTGCGCCACCAATTAATACAAAAATGGGGATAAGGGCATTCCACATATTTTCTTTGTCATCGGCAATCTCATCAATTTCAGCCACTTGAACTTGAGCATTCCCAATACCATCCTTCGGTACGTTTTGACTCCGGGCTCGTTTTTCGGCCCTGAACATGGGCCCAAAATCGCGCTGCTTCCTAATTAAAACGAAGATGAAAAATAAGGTTAGAATTGGATAAAACGAGTATTTCAACGAATCGAAGAAGATGCCGTACGAATTCCCAAGTAGCTCAGGACCATTTGGAATTGAGTTTACTCCATCCGAAATATATCCAAGTTCAGCACCAATCCATGTTGTAATAAAAGCAATGGCTGCCACAGGTGCGGCGGTTGAATCAACGATGTAGGCCAGTTTTTCCCGACTAATTTTTAACCGATCGGTGAGCGGTCGCATTGTTTTTCCTACGACGAGTGTATTTGCATAATCATCAAAAAATATGCTGATTCCCAACAAATACGTAGCCATTTGCCCTGAACGGGCGGTGGTAGCCTTTTTGCTAATTTTCTTTACCAAGGCCATCATTCCTCCATTTTTTGAAATAATGGCAACCATGGCTCCAATAAAAAGGGTGAAAAGAATAACACTTAGGTGATCGGCATCGAAGAGCGCTGTTTGTATGGTAAAGGGCAAATCTAAAAGGCCTGACCCCACTGCGCCAATGAACTGCTTTGATCCTTCTAACGAATGGGCAAAACTTAAAAGGTGCCAAGATCCATTAAACTGAAGCACAATTATTCCAACTAAAATGCCCACTAATAGGCTCACAATCACCTCTCTAAGCAGTAAGGCCATGAGGATGGCAATGAGTGGAGGAAGAATGCTCGTCCAATGTCCCGCTATTACGGTCTCGGTAGTTGCAGCAGTTTCCTGGCTCAAGCCAGCAAATCCAACAAACAGGAAACAAAGACTTATAAGGAGTCGGTGCATGTGGCAAATAAGCTAATTTTTAATAAATTTCTGTTGCCCAAAGAGTTTTTATTCCAACCACCTTTCAACGCTTTCTGGAATGGCAATTAAACTTGCCGTTCTGTGTGCTTGTTGTAGTTTTGCCGCCCTTTAACAAACACCCCAATTTGCAATGAAACGGTATTTAAATCTTTTCGATTTTAAACAGGAAGTCAATTATAAAAACGAAGTTCTGTCGGGTTTAACGGTTGCCCTGGCCTTAGTTCCAGAAGCCGTAGCGTTCTCCTTCATGGCTGGACTTTCTCCACTCACCGGATTGTATGCGGCCTTTGTGGTTGGTTTAATCACTTCGATCTTTGGTGGACGTCCTGGAATGATCTCGGGCGCTACTGGTGCCATTGCAGTAGTAATTGTAGCGCTGGCTAAAGTTCACGGTCCGGAGTACATCTTTGCAACGGTTATTCTGGCCGGCATCATTCAAATGTTAGCAGGCTTTCTTAAGCTCGGGAAATTTATTCGGCTGGTTCCCAACCCTGTAATGTTTGGCTTTGTAAATGGCTTGGCCATCGTCATCTTCCTTTCACAAATGGAATCGTTTCAGGTTAAAAATGCGGCGGGAATGTTTGAGTGGTTATCGGGTTCTTCTATGCTCATTATGATTGGCTTAGTGTTACTTACCATGCTCATTATATGGGGATTACCTAAACTTACGCGTTTAATTCCGTCTTCATTAGCCGCTATTCTAATTGTATTTGCCTTAGTTAAATTATTGGGAATCGATACCGTTACCGTAGGCGATAAGGCTTCCATTTCCGGAAGCTTCCCTCCTTTTCATATTCCAAACCTAACCTTAAATTGGGATTTGCTTAAGATCATCTTTCCCTACTCCTTAATTGTTGCTGCAGTTGGATTGATTGAGAGTTTATTAACCTTAAACCTCATTGATGAAATAACCGAAACGCGCGGCAGATCAAACAAAGAAGCCGTTGCGCAAGGTGCGGCCAATATTGTTAGTGGTTTCTTTTCGGGGATGGGTGGATGCGCTATGATTGGTCAGAGCTTAATCAATATATCTAATGGAGCCCGTGCACGACTGTCGGGTATTGTTGCTTCGCTAATGTTGTTGTTATTTATCATGAAGGGTTCGGCGTTGATTGAACAAGTTCCCATTGCCGCACTCACAGGATTGATGGTCATGGTAGCCATCGGAACTTTCGAATGGGTGAGTTTTAGAGCCTTAAACCGAATGCCCAAGCACGATATTTTTGTGATGATCTTGGTGATCCTAATCACTGTATTCATGCACAACTTGGCCTTAGCAGTTTTGATTGGAGTAATCATCTCTGCACTCGTTTTTGCCTGGGAAAGCGCCAAACGAATTCGAGCTCGAAAACATGTGGATGAAGAAGGTGTTAAACACTATGAAATCTATGGCCCACTTTTCTTTGGATCCACCACCGTTTTTGCACAAAAATTTGACGTATTAAATGATCCCGATGAAATTATCATCGACTTTGCCGAAAGCAAGATCGCAGATATGAGTGCGATTGATGCGGTGAATAAGCTTACTGAGCGTTACGCCAAGGTAAATAAAACGGTACACCTCCGACACTTGAGCGCAGATTGCCGACAACTCTTAAAAAATGCCGATGCGATGATTGAAGTGAACATTATGGAAGATCCGTCGTATAAGGTGGCGATTGATCGGATATAGTAAAATGATTGATTATTAATGGTTAATGGTTGACGAAAATTTCTTTCTAGCGAAAGAAATAAATTCAATCACAACGCGTTTCTAGCTCCTTCAGTACCAAACATCATCAGTTTAATTTTAACACTTAATTCTGGCTCCGTAGGAGCCTAACCTTATCAGCATTTTAATTTAACAAAAATTGTTGTTAAAACGGTTAATGGAGAATGGAGAATGGAGAAAATTAATTGTTAATCATCAATTTTTAATCATCAATTTTCAATTAAATCTTAACTATTTTTAAATAATGCACTTGTAAGTCGTTGATTTTTAGTGCTATAAAATAATATCCTTTGGGGAGTGATGCATCGGGTTGCCATATCGCTTCGTATTTTTGCGGGGTAAGTTCGGCCTCTTGCAAGGTGGCAACTTCTCGTCCTTGGATGTCAAAAACTAGAATTGAAACTCGAGATTTTGCAAATACCCCGTACTTGATTACTGCTTGATCCGTAAACGGGTTTGGACTTACTTGATAAATCAGCCCTTTATCGAGGTGAAGGTCATTTGTGCCAATGGTGCCGTCTCCATCCACCACCATGTCCCAGCTGCCTTCCAACACATTCGCGGCATTGGCAGTCAGCTTAATTATTCGATGTGAAGCATCGTAGGTTCCACTTTTAATCGACGACGCCGCATCGGTTTCCAGATCCGAATCTCCTTCAAAGTACAATTGTGTAATCACCGTATCTCCATCAGGAGGAGTTATCTTAAAATGAATGTGAGCTGGACGATATTTAGCTCCGTTTAGATACTTACCGGGCATAATGGTTTCAAAAACATAAAATCCTTGGGCATTGCTTTTGGTTACTCCACGCAGGTTGAAACCATCGTTGTCGTACGCTCCTTGATCATTGGCGTGCCAAATGTCGATGGTACAATTGGGAATAAATTCGGTGCAATCTAAGTTAAATACTCGCCCTGTGATGATCATGCGTTCACCAGTCTCACCTTCCTTAGCTAGCTTATTATCAACGATTTGTGGTGGGTTTGACGAATAAAACGGACCTTGTCCGTAATAATCCAAGGTGGTTTTATTGCACTCGGCAAGCGCCGATCCACCCACTGTTATTAAGGTCTCAGACCGTGCCAGCATGGGTGCTAACGACAAGGAAAATCCAGCAAGAGCTGCGTTTTTTAAAAATTGCCTTCGGTTTTTGTTCGCCTTCTCCTTCATGCTGCTAAGTACGTAAATATTTAAATTACATCGAGTACAAAAACACCCTCTACTAATGTTTTGACTCCATCATGTTTTTTAGGCGATGATAAATACTGTCGTTTTCGCCGGAAGGGCATGAAAAATAAATAGGGTCTTCGCTCTTAGATTGGATGAAGAGCACATTGTAATAATTCCCCTGAATAAAAAGTGTGGCCTTACCCAAATCCTTCATCGTAAAGTGGCCTTTTTGCACTTTGCCCATAGCATATCCATTTCGTTTGGATTTAATTTTAGGCAACTTGTCTAACAATTGAACCGAGCTAATTTGATCAATCGGTATGGTGCACGAATACACTCCTCCAATGTGAACTTCCGCATTTGAAATTTCAATGGTGTTTGCCTTAAATCCTTTCCATGAAACAATTACCACAAATAGTATGGTGATGACCAAGACGACCAAGGCACCTTTCGAGTTTTTAGCAGAAACTCCAATGTCCATCTTCATTGATTTCCAAACAAAGAAAAGGTAAGCAACAATGGGATATAAACCAATGAACCAACCCAACATGGATCCGTCGGAGGTATAATAGAGAAGTAAGCCAATCCCCAAAAATGAAAAGCCAAGAAATAAATGGAAGTATCTATAAAATCGAATAAATGGCCGTATGTCAACTTGCTCTTGTTTTTCGCTAGGCAGAACGTTATATCCTGAAAGTAAGTACTTTGCGTTGCTTGACGTGAGTATAAATGCCAATAGAATAAAGAGGCACGACAGAAAAACAATGATGAAAAACATGGTGTTTTTTTGTGGGAATATAAGAACAAAGAAATAAACAACGAATATTTTAGGTTTTAGCAAAAGCTAAGGCCGCGTCCATGCTCCCATGAATACAGATTTTACTTACTTTGCACTTGTTAGCCTTATGAAAAAAAGTTTTTTACTCATTCTTTACTTTCTAGCCTGCTTTGATGGCTTGAAAGTATATGCCGACCAAGGTTTTAAGATTGGTCAAAACGAGGAATCAATTCCATTTGATGTGGAGAAAACCTTTAAAGAATTGTTGGCTCGCGGAGATTACTATTTAGCCACTGAAGATTCTGTAAAATATGCTGAGCACTTTCTCAAACAAGCGTACGATCTTGCGCTAAATGCAAACTACAGCGCAGGAATAATTAACAGTGCGTACAAGCTCGGTGTTTCTTATTTAACTACTTCAGATCATGCCAATGCCACCAGATACTACTATGTAAGCATGAAACAGGCCGAATCAATGAAAGATTCGGCGAGCTTAGCAATGGCATACATGGGCTTGGGCTTGGTAATGTACAATATGAATGCTTGGCCAAGTTCCATCGAAAACTTTGAAAGCGCTTTTGATTTTAAACCTGCTCGAGGGCAACTCATGGGTGAATCGCTGGTTGAATACCTACTCGGTTTGTGTTATTACGAACTCAAAAAATATGATAAATCTAAGCGGTATCTAAACAGAGCAATGAATTCGGCGGAAACCAATAATGACAGCATGCGAATTTTAGAAATTCGCTTAAACCTTAATAAGATTGAAGCCGAAACTAATTTGTCGGAGAAGGTATTATCAGAATACGATGATTTATTTATCGAATTTACCAAAAGAAATGAGAAGATTGGAAGATGCTATACACTTGAAGCAAAGGCCAGAGCCCTGCTTATGCTTGGTAAACACAAAGAAGCCTTAGAAAATGCAACGGCATCACTCGACCTTGCACGAAAACTCGACATGCTCTATCCTTTACATTACATTTTAGATGTGGTAATTGCAAGCGAGTACGCCAATGGAAATTATAAAGAAGCTTCAGATTATATGATGGAGCTGCAAAAGTTGCAAGATTCTCTTCAAAATGAAAATTCAGCTACGCAAGTTGCCTTGCAAAGTGCAGGGTATGAATTTGATAAGAAAGAGGCCAATTTTAGTTTAGAAATAGCTAAGAAAAATCGTCAACGAATAATGTTGTTTTTTTTGGTTATTGCCCTCATTATTATTGTGTTAGCCATTTTCTTTTCGCTTCGGGGTGTTGCCAAACAACGCAAGATTTCAGATGAATTGTTGCTCAACATCTTACCGGCTGAAACGGCCCGAGAGCTTAAGATTAATGGAACCGCAAGTGCAAAGTCGCACAACGAAGTTACCATTGTTTTTGCCGACGTAGTAAATTTTACAAACATTGCTTCCAATCTAGAACCTCAGGTTATTGTACGTATGCTGGATCATTACTTTGGCAAGTTTGATAGCGTGATGAAAGACTTTGGTCTGGAAAAAATAAAGACCATTGGCGATGCCTACATGTTTGTGGCAGGATTAACACCCGGTAAACGAAACAGTGCGCTTCTGGCCGTTGATGCCTCGATATTAATACTGGAGGCCATTCACGATTTGGAGGCAGAAATGGAAAGCAGATTTCGCCAACACTTCAATTTTCGCTTTGGTATGCACACCGGTCAGGTTGTTTCTGGGGTGGTTGGACACGTAAAATACGCATTCGACATCTGGGGCGATGCAGTAAACATTGCCGCGAGAATGGAAGCAAGCAGCATTCCTGGTAGAATCAACCTTTCTACCGATACCTTTCAGTTAATTAAGGATGAATACGAGTGTACCGCACGCGGAGAAATCGCAGTTAAAAACCGTGGCGTATTCGGAATGTACTTCGTTAACGGGCGAAAGTCCATTCCATCAGAAAAGGAAGTAGTTACTCCGTAGGAAAAGAGCACTGGTTCGGGCAATACCCATCCACACCAGTTGCTAAGTGCTTCGTTCCGGATGCATCGGTAATTACCAAACCAAACTTGTTTTGTCCACCTATGTTTTCGTACGTAAAAGCATATTTGATGCAATCTCCTCCAGTACATCCAATGATGTCGCGAATGTATTTTTCGCCTAAAAAGCCAGCGTTCGAACCTACTGCGCCCTTACTTGTCATAAAGGTTGTAAATGCGTTCTCCATTTGGGTAGCTTCTTCAGTTGTAACCCACCTTCCTCGCTTTGGGTCATCGAGTTGATCTGAGTTGGTGATCTGAGTATGCGGTACCGCAACATTTTCTGATTGTGCCGTATTCATGCTAAAAAACACAAAGCCTATGGCCAATCCACAACTTAATCCAAGAAAAAACTTCGCAAATGATTTCATATTTATATACTTTTTTGTCACCAAATTTAGAACATATTCTGACATTTCAAACATTCATTTAAAATTTATGTCGACTTTAACTTCCTTGTAACCAAGTAAGTAAGGCAAGTTCCAATCACTTTATTTAAACGACTTTATTTTTATAGCTGTTCATATATATAACCACCTAAATAGCACGTAAACACTTAATGCGACGGCGGGAAATCACATTGATTTAGACAGTAACCATCTGTGCCTGTGGCAAAGAATAATAAACTATCTTGATTGGTCAGTACAGCTCCAATTTTGTTATTCCCCCCCTGCGGATCATTTGAAAACATATATTGTATGTAATCACCTGTTGAAGAATCTGTAAGCGTTTTTAGATTGGCCTTGCCTAAAAATCCAGCCGTGGAACCAATGATGTTGTTTCGCGACATAAAGTTTATAAAAGAATCCTGTAATACGTAAGCTTGTGAGGCTTGTATCCATTGTCCTTTAATTGGGTCGGTGGTTGGAGGCCAAGGGCCTGCCACATCTTGTGGATCGTCGTTAAGATAGGAGGAAATGCCATAACCTACAATCAGTCCAATTAAAATTCCGAATAAGAGTTTTCCGTTCGATTTCATAATGTTCTATTTTAGTTTGGTCTAAAAAAAGGAATAAAACGAAAACGACCAAAATGTGTCAAACCACACATTAATGCAAAATCATCATTATCAACCACTTACAAAACTTTTCAAGCCGTAACCGGCTTGCAATGAACCGGAAAATTTACTGAATTAGCCATAAAACACTTAGAATGTACTTGGTCATGAAGGTCGAATAAGTCGGTTTGTGTTAAAATGCCATTAACCTCAATTTGTGGATGTAAGGTTGCCTCGGTAAATCGACTTGGACCCTTTGGATCTCCCAATGTTAGTATTCCCGTTGGATGATCTGTATAGCTTACCACCACAACACCGGCATCGGCACACAGATGTAAAAACCACAACATATGACAGCTGCTTAAAGAGGCTAGTAATAGTTCTTCGGGATTGTATTTAGTGGGATCTCCTCTAAATGGTTGGTCTGCCGAACACTTGATGGTCACGTGATCTTTGGCCTTTAACGTAAAATCGCGGCCATAGGCTTCGTACGAACCTGAGTTCGATTCATACGCACAAAAGTAATCAAGCTTGTTATTTGTTCGAAGTCTACTACTGCTGCCGTTTACTTCGATAGAAAATACGAAGAATGATTGGACGAAAGATATGAACTGCCCGAGAAAGTAAAGGAAACAGCCAAGGAAAACGATATAACATACTCATAACCTTTTGGTTACGTCTCAAATCCTGACCAATGGTTTGATTCACTTCATCGTCGTATTTCGACATAAATTCAGCAGAAAACTGTTTTGTCTCAAAACAGTTTTTGATATGGATGGCGGCCAGCCGACCGCTTTCCATTGCTTTATCAATGCCATGACCTTGTAAGGGGTCGATTAAATGCGCCGCATCTCCCGTAAGTACAACACGTTCTTGTGAAATCCTTCTAGGCCTTCCGCCCAACGGAAGCTTAAAGCCCAAAATATCCGATGCTTTTGTTGATTTAATAAATTTTGGAGCGATTACTTCATTTGAATGGATGATTTCTTCGAAGGTTTTTTTAATGTTGAGCTTCTGGTTTGATTTGTCCCTTTTCATAAAGCCAATGCCAACATTAAACTGATTGTTGCCAAGCGGGAATATCCAAAAATAACCGCGGATGGAATTGAGCAAAAAAAACGCATTGGTATGGGCTGGACAGTCAACATTTGTGTAATACGCTCGCACAGCAAAGCCATCGGATGCAGGTGTTTTGTCTTCTTTAAAAAAGGTTCGGTAGACCACCGAATTTGCTCCATCCGCCCCCACTACTACATCCGCAGAAAATGTATCCTCGCTGTCTTTTATCTTGCACGTAATCACATCAGAACGTGTAAGTGACTGAATTGTAAGGCCTTCAAAAATTTTGGTTTGTGCATCTTGTTTAACTAGGTTGAATAAGAAATCATCGAAGTCAATTCGTTTTGCGTTGTAGGCTTCTGCTTTCCAATGAATGTCGATTCGCTTTCCACTTTGCGGATAAATGGAACTGGTACGCACATGTGTTTTTTGATGGAAGGCGCTCAAATCCAACGCATGGGTTCCAAGAATTTTTCGGAGTATTTTTAAACTCGGCCCTGGAATGGCATCACCACAGGTTTTATCTCTTGGAAAGATGCCTTTATCTACGATTGCAACCTTGAGACCCGAATTTCTCAATGCTAGGGCACAGCTGGCACCCGCCGGTCCACCTCCAATAATAAGAACATCAAAGTGCTGATTCATTGCGGTGCAATGCTAAGAGATTAATTCGAAACTCGAAAATCACAACTGAATATTGAAGAATCTCTTTTGCGCCGATTTATGGAACGCACTCCAATCAAAAAGGGCAATGTATGCTTAGGGTTACTTCATAAAATGTTTTTTCACAAAAGCATTTTTTTCATTATCGGTCATCTTATCCGCCGAAGCAACATCGATCTGAATGTTTTTAAAATGCAGGTCTTTCTTAACGTAGTTGTTTAGCTCCGTTTTGGCATGGGTTGGGCCAAATAAAAGTACGTGATCAAACTTTAATATCTCAGCGGCAATTTCTTTATAGAAGGCTTCATGCATCTGCTGTTCTTTATTGTGCATAAGGTTTTCGCCTTTTTGCAGGGCCTCCTCTTTGGTGTCGGAAGTAAATTTAGAGTTTATGGTACTGCCTGTAACTTTGGCACTTAAATCAATGAGGTTTGCGGCCGAATGGTCCATCCAGATGCCGAGTTTTTTATTTGTATCCATGTGTGTTATCTATTTACTATGGTTCAACAATTCTTCGTGAACCGATTTTCGTTATTGATATTCAGCGAAATTGATGTGCTAAATCGCCTTTGTTTATTTTTTGAAATTTGACCTGCGTTAGCAAATGTTTCAATGATTTTGAAGACGCCCTAAGATGGTATCAATACTGGCCTTCATTTTGTCAATTGCCCCAGAAACTGCTGTTTCTACGGTGTCGGCATGGTTTGTAACAGCAATGGGATTTCTTCCTTCAAGCCTGGCTTCTAACAAGCAAAGTATATCGTTAACCCCTTCTTTTTTGCCATTTTCATCCGAGATATGAACTTCGATTCTTGAAATCCGTGACTCGTATCTTTCCAATCCTTCTTCAATCAATGAAGTGAAGTATTTTTGCTGCCTCTGATCACCGTTGATGGTTTTATCGGTATTGATTTGAATTTTCATAAATGCTGTTTTAAATTAATGGATTAATTAAACTCCAAGAAATCAAAGGATGTAATACAATCACGACAAGTGAATCTTACTTGAGATTGTATTGTGTTGATTTGCTTAGACGCAAAGGTTCAATTCATTTCCGGATTAAGCATTACACAATTCATGGAATTGTGAAATATCACAAACGAAACTGACGAAAATGGTTAGGATTGTGATTCAACAAAGTCTTTAAACTGTCTCATCCACTTTTCCGCCTGCTTAGTAAACATCGATGGAAAGAGCATCATCATTAATCTTGGCATGATCCAAGCCACCCGCGTATATTCAAAGTCGTACTCATATCGGGTTGCATTATCATCCAGTTCGAAGAAATCGCAGCGTATGGTATTGTCCATGTGGATGTGGTGGTAGTGGGCAATAAAGTGGTCTGGCAGGCTGTTGGTGGTAATGGTTTCGGTGAGTTCCAACGCACGTTTTCCTTGTTGGTAATACATTTTAGAAACAGTTCCAACTTCGCCTGGCACTCCTCGAACTATCTCTTTTCGGATAAAGCCATCTTGGTACTCTTTTAAATACTGAGGATCCAAAAAGTACTTTACCACAGTTTCTCGTGGTTTTTTAATGTCGACATAGCCAGTGAATTTCATTGCGTTTTGTTTTTGGTGGATGGAAGTTTGTTACATCAATTAACCAAAAATAGGGAAAATGAAATGAATGGTCTTTGGTTTGTTGGATGTTAACATTTTTAAAAAGAGGAGCTCAGAGGATAAAATTATATATCTCAGTCATACGGTTAAAGCGTAAATAAGAAACTTGGATATAGTCAAATTGTCTCAAAGGTGATATTACTTGCTATATTGGATCGTTCCCTATTTCACAACCTTCTTTTTGTTTCAATACAATAGAAGTGTTGCGGAGCACTTTGGCGAGTTGTTTTACGATAATCCACATTCTTCTACGCGAACCTTAATAACACCGCTCATAGAGCGATTTATTATCGCGCCGCACC
>JBLHHI010000081.1:0-15220 GCA_047614125.1 Bacteroidia bacterium
GAAAAAGTGTTCATTCTTGTGGTCCTCAAGATTCAAATTATTAAATGTGTGATTGGCTAGATCCGCTTCAACCATGTTCTTATTTTCCCAAAGCGGAATGCTAAAACCTATATGAACTCCGTTGAAGGTTTGCCCTAGTATTGCTTGATAGTGATAGCCGGTCTCCAATTTGGGTAACGACATTGCCTTGCTCAACTCAACTTGTTTCTGTGAGATTATTTTCTGTTGTTCAAGGTACTTTCGAATTGGATCGTTTACTTCAATTTCCGTTTCCAAAACGCCAAAAGATGGAAGCGTGGGTAAATCCGAATATTCAGTGTCTGCAAATACAATTTCAACCCCTCCATTTAGTTCCGTTAACTTTTGATGGAGTTGATTGATAGCAGAAGCATTTTCTTGAAAATGGGCAACGATTTCAATGCGTTGCAATTTTGCCTTATTCACATCTAAAATATTGCCTTCTCCTTTATTCAATTTTCGCTGAAAATCGGCAAGCCATTTTTCCGTACTTGCCTTCCGTTTTGTAAGTTCTATTTGAAGTTTATTGCGGTAAACCAATTCGATGCAAATGAGCTTTGCTTCCAATAATATTTCCTGTTTTGATGAAAGTAATTGAAATTCCGCCTGTTTAATCTGCTCGTTTGCCAGTTGGGTTTTCTTGCCGTACGCGGTTGGAAAGTCGAACGATTGCGTAACCAAAAAATCCGTTTGATTTCCCGCGCCCGCTGGAGATCCGTTCAAATAATCGTATTCCACGGTTGGATCTTTCGGTGTTAAACCGCTTTTAAACTCAAGCTTTTTAGCTTCCCAATATAGCGTGTTTGCTTGGGTGGACATGTTATTTGAGGCGATGGCGCCAAGAACCGAATCCAACATAGATTGCGCATGAACCAATGGATGCAATCCACACGTCATAAAAAGTAAAAATATCTTCTTTTTCATTTGAATTCCGATTTTGAATTTGACAAATAGTAAACCACTGGAACAATAAAGATGTTAAGTACCGTGGAGGTAAGCAGCCCACCTAAAATCACCTTGGCCATAGGGCTTTGGATTTCATTTCCAGGCAAATCTCCGGCAATTGCCAGCGGAATTAACGCCAAAGCTGCAGTTAACGCAGTCATTAAAATAGGACTGAGCCGATCTTTTGAACCTTGAATAATGGTGTCGTACAAGCTTAGCCCAGCTTCGTGTAGGTTTTTGTAATGAGCGACCAACAAAATACCATTTCGTGTAGCTACACCAAAGAGCGTTATAAAACCAATGATGGCCGGAATGCTTAGTATTCCGCTCGTAAAATAAATGCTGAAAATTCCGCCAATTAATGCCAACGGAAGATTCATCAAAATTATTCCGGATGTTTTAAAATCTTTGAACTCCTGAAATAACAACAAGAAGATAACCAACAAAGAAAGCAATGATGTTGCCATCAGCGTTTTGGAAGCCTCCGCTTCTGCTTCAAACTGACCGCCATAGGCTATATGATAACCTGCCGGAAGTACAATTTTATCCCCCACTATTCGCTTGATATCTTCAACAACACCCTTTTGATCTCGTCCTGCAACATTGGCCGAAACGATCGTTTTCCGTTCCACGTTTTCTCGATTAATGGTGTTTGGACCGCTAGAGCTTACAATATCAGCCACATAATGCAGCGGAACTTTTTTGCCGTCTTTAACATCAATCAGCGTGTTTCGAATGTTTTCTACTTCACCTCTATTCTCTTCATCAAACCGTACGATTAAATCAAATGTTTTGGCCCCCTCATAGATGTCTGAAACTTTTTCGCCAGCAAAAGCAACGTCTACAAACTCATTGAATTGTCCAATGGTAATTCCGTAATGATTCAGCAAATCTCGCTTTGCTTTAATTTGTATTTGGGGAATTCCCACTTGCTGTTCAACGCTTAAATCAACTAAACCTTCAATGCCCTCAATTTCATTCTTGATTTGATTGGATATTGCAAACAACCTATTCAAATCATCTCCAAATATTTTAATTGCAATGTTGGCACGTGTGCCTGAAAGCATGTGATCAATTCGATGACCAATGGGTTGCCCGATGGTTATGTTTGCAGTTACCACCTCACCCAATTTAGCTCGAACTTCTTCCATAAACTCTTCACGACTTCTTTCGTTTAAATTGAACGGAGCATCTATTTCAGATGCATTAACGCCTTGTGCATGTTCATCTAGTTCCGCCCTTCCAGTTCGACGAGTTGTTATGTGTATTTCTGGAACTGTGAGTAATACTTTCTCGATGCGTGTGCCTATTTTATTGCTTTCTTCGAGCGAGATGCCCGGCAAGCTGACAGCACTAATAACCAGCGAACCTTCGTTAAATTCTGGCAAAAAACTTCTGCCTAATTGACTAAAAGCAAGCAGCGCTGCGGCAAATAAAACAACACTTCCGGCAATCATAGTTTTCTTCCATAGCATTACTTTTTCAAGAAGCCTTATATACCCCCTTTGTAAGCGTACCACCAACCAACTTTCTGGGTGTTGTTTTTTCAGCATTTTATCGTTCGTTAACAGAAAGCTGCACAGCACGGGTGTTAACGTAATGGAAACGATCAGCGAAGCAAAAAGGGCCACTATAAAGGCAATGCCCAGTGGAGCTAACAACTTGCCTTCCATTCCTGAAAGGAAAAACAACGGTGCAAATGCCACGATTATGATAAATGTTGCGTTTATAATGCTCGTACGTATTTCGAAAGAAGCATCAAAAACAACTTTCAATTTATTCTTCTGATCAGCCAATGGTTTTCGGGCGTTTTCTTTTAATCGTTTAAAAACATTTTCGACATCTATAATGGCGTCATCCACCAAATCTCCAACGGCTATGGCCATACCGCCTAAACTCATGGTATTAATGCTAAATCCCAACCATTTCAATGTAAGTATGGCAACGATCAATGAAATTGGTATGGCCACCAACGAAATGGCCGTTGCGCGCCAATTCATAAGAAATAAAAAGAGGATGATTACTACAAAACCAGTACCTTCCAGCAGCACCTTTTTTACATTACCTATGGAGGAGTTGATAAAATCAGCCTGACGAAATATTTCCGTATTGATGTGAATGTCTTTAGGTAAATTATTTTGGATGTTTGAAATGGCCACATCAATTTCATGAGTCAATTCCAACGTATTGGTTTCCGGTTGTTTCATCACGGTCATAATAACCGCTGGTTCGCCGTTCATTGCACCATCTCCTATTTTTGGAGCGGCCCCAATTTTAACTTCCGCAACATCTTCAATTTTAACCGGATTGCCGTCGACTAGCTTAATAATGGCCCGCCCCAATTCATATACATTGTTGGTTCTACCAATGCCCTTTACGATGTATTCATTGCCGTATTCGTTTATAAATCCACCCGAAGAATTTCCATTGGCTTCTTCGCTGGCCTTCAAAAGTTCGGAAAGCGATACTTGGTAAAAATCCATCTTTTGAGGTGAAGCCAATATTTGATATTGCTTGTATTCTCCACCTATTACCACAACTTGAGCCACACCGCCGGTTGCTAATAACCTTGGCCGAATCGTCCAATCGGCTAAGGTGCGCAAATCCATTTGATTTGTAGAATCTGCAGTAAGGCTAAGCAACATGATCTCTCCCATTATACTGGATTGAGGAGCCATGGTTGGATTTCCAACTCCTACTGGCAGTTTATCGCCAATGGCTAGTATTTTTTCATTGACGATCTGTCGAGCTTTGAAAATCTCCGTATTCCACTCAAATTCCACCCAAACAATCGAAATCCCTGCAGAAGAAGAGCTTCGAACTCTTCGAACATTGGTTGCACCGTTTACGGAAGTTTCTATAGGAAAAGTAACGAGTTTCTCCACTTCTTCGGGAGCCATTCCGTGCGCTTCGGTAAGCACCACAACAGTTGGAGCCGTTAGGTCAGGAAATACATCCACTTCCATCCTTGTGGCTACAAAAGAGCCAAACACCACCAACAGAACCGATGCAACTACAATGAGCAATCGGTTGTTGAGTGAAAAATTTATTATTTTGTTAAGCATACACTGAGTTTTTTTCTTTAATGTTCGTGACCATGTGCGGGCAGCGTGCCACTCGCAGTTGATAGCTTAATTTGATAGGCTCCTTTGGTTACCACTCTTTCTCCTTCTACCACTCCAGAAAGTAGTTGAACATGGATACCATCACCTGCACCGATTTCAACTTCCCTTTTCTGAAAACTTTCACCCCCTGTTTGTACATACACGTAATACTTTCCTTGCTCTTCTATTAAGGCAGATTTTGAAACCACCAAGGCATTTGGTATTGGGCTAGATTTAAGATACACTTCGGCAACAGAGCCCGCAATTATATTTCCAATGTTATCAAACTCAAAAGTTAACGGGATGAAGGGTGAATTAGCTTGCGCACTCTTACCATAAGAAACAATTTTACCGTTCAATTTTTGGGTTTCATAGACAACATCAGAACCTGCCGTACTAAAATTTGCATTTGCTATTGTTGATAGCATGCGGAAGTAGCGCTGTGAAACGTTTGCCTGCAACATCAGTTTTTTATTTTTAGATATAATTGCAAGCGGCGTTCCCGCTTCTACGTATTGCCCTTCCGCAACCAAAATGTTTTTTACGAACCCATCCATAGGAGACGAAATAGTTTGGCCTTTTGCCGAATAATTTTTAGCGAATACGTTGTATGTTGTTTGAGCATTCTCGAAGGCAACTTTAGATTGCAAGTATTCTCGTTGTGAAATGATGTTGTCTTTTGACAACTCTACCGAACGTTCATAATCTGCCTTGGCTTTTTCATAATTAACTTTGGCTACTTTGTAACTCGCGTCAATGGTTCCCGTAGAAATATTTCCTCCAGAAATAGCAAACAAGTTCGTTCCAGCATGTACAACAGAACCTACCTTTGTTTTGGTTCCAGAAAACAGTACGGAACCACTAGTGTTGGCAGTAACCATAATTTCATCTCCAGGCGCGGATAGTACTTGTCCGGAGGTTTTGACAATTTCATTGAACACCTGTTTGGTAAGTTGAACATTCGCAAATCCCACCTTCCAAGCTTGTTCTTTCAAATAAGTAATATCATCCGATTTTTCTGTAACATCCTGATTTTCAATCGCCTCTTGCTCACTTGAATAAACGGTTACATTGTCAATAACAAGCTTATCAGTATACTCTTTGGTTACTATATCAAATACAAGTTTCCCAATTCCTGGCAATTTTGGTTGTAAAGCCAATCTAAATATTCCAGGGGAACTGGCCGTATCCGAGCTGTTTCGAATGCCGTTTTTACCCATCACCAAACTCACCGTTACTTTGGCTTCTTTAAGAGGCAAAAAATATTCACCAAGCACCGTAAAATGGGCTGCAAAATTGGAGGTTCTGCCAACAATCAATGGCATAAATTCTACAAAAAGTTCGGTATTATCTGAATAGATCGTGTACGCAAGCGGTTCTAAATCACTTGTTTCGTGCTCATGCACCTTACCTATTTTTTGATTGCATCCAATAAACATAAATGCAAACAAGGTCAACATTATTGAAACTGTTTTCATAATTCTTTGAAAGTTCATAGTAACCTGAGTTAGTGCGTGTGCTTGCCGTCTTGATGGTCGTGCCCGTGTTCTTCATTTTGCATAGAATCACGGTCGCTCGATACCTTAAATTCTTCTTGGGAATGTTTGGTTTCGTTATGGTCTTGGTGTTCAATGCCATCATTGTGCTCGTGGATGCTCTGCGAATTCATGTGATTTCCGTCCGCGTCGTGATCGTGTTCAGTTGAGCTTTGATTGCTACATCCTGCAAAGAATAGGGCTGCTACAGCCATTGATATGATTTTTGTATTCATCGTTTTTATATTGTTATTGTGTAAAATAATTAGATACCAGACCTTGATAAAAGTCGGCGTAATTAATCCTTAATCGGTCAAAGGATTTTAAACAATAAAAAACGGTGGAGCACGGAGCCCGGTTGGAAGATGGTGGTGATAATTAATTAAACAAAGGTGATGCGGCGGCGAGTTTTGCCTTTCCAAGGTTTGAAAATTCGGATAAACTTCCGAAATATTTAGCTGATCTACGAACGGTATAAACCCTTTCACACGCATATGCCCTTGATCGAGGCCTGGTAGCAAGATAATGACTTGTTCTACGTGATTAAATAGCGAAAACTGGTGAACAGTTGCAGTGGAATCTTGTTCTTTTTCCGACTTCCTTTCATGATCGTCGTGACTGACGTCATCAAAATGTTGGTGCCCAAGATGTTGATGTTCTGGTTCGTGATGCGCATGCGCAATCACATTGTGCAAGAGCACAATTGCAAGTGCGGTAAACATCATAAATATGGAACAATACTTTCTCAACTGTTAGTGCAAACTTACGGCATATAAATGAATGACAACACGTTGTGGTGTGAAACCAGCAGGGATGAGCCTTACCATTTCGTTAACTGCTCCTAAAACTCAAACTTAAATCCGATGTAGGTAGTTGCAAAAATTCCGGTAAAGGCCGTTTTAGGACTGTTGCCTACCAAACCGGATTTGTTTCGCCAGTTCTTCTTACTCAAGTCGTAGTTGTATCCAACCAATCCACCCAACGTAAAAGGCGAGAGGTTTAATTCTAAGGCACCAACGCCGGCTAAGGTAATGGCAGGGTTGTAATACCGTATGTGGTTGTTGTCGCCCATAAAACCGCTGTTTAAGCCACCGGCCGGAGTGGATAGGTTGTTTTCGGTTATGTCGAAGGTTAAACGAGAATATCCAAAACTTCCTCCAAGCATAAAATCTATAGCATCCAAATTAGGGGTAAAGTTGAACATCGTTCCATTGTTCAAGCTGTATCCCTTAAACTTAAAACTTCTGTTTGGATCACCATCGAATGATCTTTTTTTGAAAAGCTGAAACAAGGTAAAACTCACTAAGCGAGGTACGTATTCAGACGCAGTAGTAAAATACAGGGTTGTTGATTCGCTTAGTCCAAAACCTGATTCCAATCCATTTATTCCACTAAACAACTCATTAAAAGATTCAAAGTCGTAATCAAATTCACCAAATCCAACGGCAATTTTCATTCGCGTTGAAGTATAGGAATAGTCGTAATCGTCGTATGAGTTTGAATACGGGTGATCCTTACTCGGAGAGTAGGTATTCAAAATAAAGTAGTCGAAGGCATCCACAAAATATTCACTTAAAACTGTATCTTGAGGAAGGTTATACAACTTGACACTGTTGGTTGGCATTAGGTTAAACAACGAATCAATGTGGTCTTCCATTTCCGACCACTCATCGGCATCGTAATCATCATCTTCATATAAAATACCCATCGACAACACCTTACCTGTCAAATCGATGTGTCTCGAATTTTTTAAACGATTAGCAAAGCTTTTAAAACCGTACCAGTTGCACGAGTTCTTGTCTACCTCTTGTTTTGAACTGTGGCAACGTCCAAACTGACCATAAAAGTTACCCTTGCGCAAGGCATATTCTTCTACAAACCGATCGTACATGTATTTCTCTCGATATACGTAATCTTGAACGGCATTGTTTTCTTCAAACTCCTTCCATCTGCGTACATCCCACAAATCATCGACAATGCGTTCAAAAAAGTCGAATGAATCTCCCAGATATGCCTTGTACTGATCTTTGTGAAGCTTAAAATTATCCATCAAGAACTCCATGGTTCCCACCAAAGAATAGGTTCCTTCGTACTTAAACATGCGAACTCTAAAGTCGGTAACGTCTTCTAAGTCCTCGGTTTCTTCTTCCTTCTCTTTATACAATACCTTGTCTTGATATTTTATGTATCCTCGCAAGCTTTCAATATGTAAATCAATGCTGTCGTGCGCCACCTTCTTTTCGTCCGGCAAAAGCATGCTCAATACCTTAACGGCAGAATATACACCTCTCTCTAAATCAATGCCTACCAAAGAAATCTTGTTATCGGCATCCAAGCTGTCGTTAAAGTCTTTTAAGGCCTTATAAGCAGCTGCATATTCTTTAAAAGCATACCTTTTCAAGGTATTATAAATATTCGTATCACCGGTTTGAATGTATTCATTTACCATCCAGGTGCTGGCGTATCCGTATTCAACAATTACGTTTCGAACGTTCGCATTTTTGTGAAGGTATTTAATGGTATTCACCCAAAGTCGGGTGTTACTTTCGAGGTAGGTATGATTTTCTCCAGCCACAAAAATCTTGTAGGTATTTGATAGTGAGTCTAATAAATCAAACCCCAACAAATCTTCTTCGTTGTACAATGAAATGGTATCGGAATATTCTTGAAAATCGTATTGGGCATGTACTCGACTGCCAATCGCTAAAAAAATGAATAGAATCCATGCACTTTGTTTGATTTTCATATTTAAACAATTCATTTGATTTTTAACAGTAATCGCAATAATACATTAATTGCTTAATGCCTCACCTAAAAGAGCCATATAATTCTCATCCGGGATTTCAACACCTCCAAATTGAGCAATGTGATCGTTTAAATATTGCGTATCCAACAAGATAAAAGAATGAGTCATTAGAAATTCAACGAGGTGTACCAGCGCCAGTTTACTTGCGTTCGTTCGGGTGCTAAACATCGACTCCCCAAAAAAGGCACGTTTCATTTCAATACCGTACAACCCACCAACGAGTTCATCGCCCTCCCATACTTCCACACTCCGTGCATGGCCTTGTTTATGTAAGCTGACATAGGCTTCAATAATCTCTTCGCTTATCCAAGTGGTTTCTCGGTTTGAACATGCACGAATCACTTGTTCGAATGAAGTGTTGTGGGTCATTCTCCATGTTGTTTTCCGATACAATCTGCGCATATTTTTGGAGAGGTGAAACTGATCGAGCGGAATAATGCCGCGCATGTCGGGTCGATGCCAATATATCTCATTTCCTTCATCTTCATGCGCCATCGGAAAATAGCCGTTGGCATAGGCATAAAGTAATTCTATAGGATCCAGCTTTTTATGCACCATTTACTAAGAGGTTCGGTGGTTTAAATAATCTTGCCAAGCTTGAGAACAAAAACCAGATAAAAGAGAATAAACAGCATTCCTTCCCACTTACTTACCTTTTTATCTTGACTCAATAAATAAAAGAAAACAGCGGCACTGATTAAAAAACTCAATGCTGTGAAATGTATTTCTTCGGGCAATACCAGCGGACTTATAAAGGAGGCAGTTCCCGTAACCATAAAGGCATTAAAGATGCATGAACCCAGAATGTTTCCCACGGCTATTTGCGGATGACCGGCACGTGCCGCCGTTATGCTAACTGCCAATTCCGGCAAGGTGGTTCCCAAACTCAAAACCGTTAAGCCCACTAAGGCCTTGCTAATTCCCAATCCCGAGGCAAGTTCAGTAACGGCTTCAATCGTATAATTAGCGCCAAAATAAATTCCTAGGCCAGCAGCTAATAAAATTCCCAAATCTTTTCCGGAAACATGAGTAGTTGCCAAAATCTTTTCCGGACTGTTTAAACTGGGCATTGCATCGGGTTTCTCGGATCGAAGAAGATACATTTGGTAAACAATAAAACCTATGATGAGAATGATGCCTTCCTTCCATGTTACCACTCCATCCATTAAAAATATCACCAAAAACGTAATGGAACCCAGCATAAAATGAAGATCAATAAAAATGTATTCTTCTCCTAAATGAATGCTCTTCTTAGATACAAGGGTGGTAACGCCTAGAATTAGAAAGATGTTGGAGATGTTGGCTCCAATAACGTTGCCAACCACTATTTCGGATGAGCCTTGAGATGCCGCAATTATACCGGCTATGAGCTCTGGCAAGGAAGTTCCAACCGCCACGATGATTACCCCAACCATAAATGGTGTCATCTTTAGCGCCAACCCAATGCGTTCGGCAGCTTCTGTAAAATACTTGGCTGCCAAGATTAGCACCGCCAGACTTACAGAAAATACCATCATCCAAACCACCATAGAGCTGACAAACTTACACGGTTTGCGTACATATTAAAAGAGATCGGATAATATTTGACTTTTTGGAGCTTCCCTTTTCCCTAATTGGGAACATTTGTGCAGATATGAAAGTTAACTCCTACAAATAATCGGTATAAAGCACTGCTTACAAACGTTTTGACGATAATTAATGTTTGGCACAAGATTTGAAAATACTCTCGTACTAATCAAGTAAACCGTTAGGTAATTTCGGTTCATTTTTTCAAAAGTATGCTTGATCAGGCATGATCAAGTCGCATGTGTTAGAAATCCGGTAAGCATTGCTCACCGGATTTTTTTACCATACATTCTCGTTATCATACAAAAGAAAAGAGCATATTGCGCACATTAATTGCAGCGGTGTTTGAACTTGTAAATAACCTTCTACGTGAATCATGGATCGCTCCATTGGAATGGATCATCTTTGTGCTCCAAGTTATTTTCATCCTCTTGCTAATGTTTGAACACATTGCCTGTTGGTTTTTTGGCATTGTAGCATCTGTGTTGAGCATCTTCATTTTTCTGCACCCCAGTGTATACTTGCCCGCAGAAGCAGTTCTTTACCTTGTGTACGTAGTTCTTGGGATATATGGTTGGTACCGCTGGCAGACCAAGGGAACGGTTGAAAACAATCCAATTGTAAAGGCAAGCCATCGCAACGAGCTGCTGTACTTTCTTTTCAGCGTTGGATTAACGCTGGTTATTGCCGCAATACTCATTACTTACACCAAAAGCAACGTGCCTTGGTTGGATGCCGTTGGAACTGCATTTGCATTTATGGCTACCTTCACAGAAGCAAAAAAAATTAAATCCTGTTGGTGGTATTGGATCTTCATTAACTTCTTTTCAGCGGGCCTATATTATTACAAGAATCTCGAAATCCTTTCCATAATGATGCTGTTCTTTGGCGTGTTAAGCATTGCTGGTTTACTGCAATGGGAACGGAAGTATCGCGTTCAACAAACTGAATCCTAAGCTTTTAAACCAAGCTCCTCCATCCAATCTACTCCACTAAAATTACCTGAACTCATTAATAATACCACGGTGTGTTTGTTGGGGTTAACTGCCTGTATAACAGTGCTTACCAGTTTCTTTGGATCGTGCGTTACTCCAACATCGCCAAATTGTTCTTCCACGTATTCGGCCGACAATACTTCCATTTTTTTCATTTCAAAAACGTGCTCATTATAATACACCAATGCTTCATCCGCCAAATCCATCGAAGATTTATAGTGGGGCATATAGGCTTTATTTAAGCTGCTAAAGGTGTGTAACTCAAAAGCCGCAACGAGCTTGGAATTAGGATATGCGCTTCGAACCGCTTCCATGGTTGCTTGCAGCTTAGATGGGGCATGCGCGAAGTCTCTAAAAACCGTAAGCTCATCACTTTCATATAAGTTTTCAAGCCTGCGAGCCGTTCCTGTAAATGTGGTTAAAATTTGCAACGACTCAGCCACTTGAATTCCAAGCCGTTCTAAGACCAAGGTTGCAGCGCGCATGTTTTCCAAATTGTGCTTACCAAAAACACCCATGCCATACCTTTCCTCCATCCAAGTTATTGTTGGAAGGTGCCCTTTCTGAGCATAATCGAAGGCTGTATACGAAGTACAATCTTCTCTTTTTAAACAAAGTTTTTGAAGGTGTTCATCCGATTCATAATAGAATACTTCACCTCCAGGTTGAAGCGTGTCGATAAATTTTTCGAACTGTGACACGTACCCTTCAAAGCTTGGGAATACATTGATGTGATCCCAGGCAATACCGGTAATGATGGCCAAGTGCGGCTTATACCATAAAAATTTGGGCCGCATATCGATGGGTGAACTCAAGTATTCATCCCCTTCGAGTATAATGAGCGGTGCATCCGATATCTTAACCATCCGCTCAAATCCATCCAGCTTGGATCCAACCAAGTAATCGAACCGAATGTTTTTTGCAACAAGTACGTGCATAATCATGGCGGTTGTGGAAGTTTTACCATGACTTCCAGCAACAACAACTCGCTTCTTATCTGTGCTTCTGTTGTATACAAATTCTGGGAACGACTCAATTTTACATCCCAATTCTTGAGCTCTTAGCAGTTCTGGATTGTTGGGCCGAGCATGCATTCCTAAAATCACAACATCAATGTCCATGGTAATGTTGTTGGCATCCCAACCCATGGTTTGGGGCAATAGACCTACCGCATTTAACCTAGATTTTGACGGCTCAAAAATTTCGTCGTCGCTGCCCGTTACCCGATGGCCAGCCTGATGTAAATCAAGTGCGATGTTGTGCATTACTGCACCGCCAATTGAAATAAGGTGTATTCTCAAAATCTTACAATAATTTGAAATACAAGGTTACAACAAAGCACCTTTAAATACGTTAGACATGTAAATTTTGACGCATGAAGAAAGTAGCCTTCGTTTCCCTAGTTTTAGTTTGCTCGTTAATGCTGTTGCAGTTTTTTTTATGGAAAACAGCCAGTACAACGGATGTGACTCATCAAGAAACAACTTCTGAACCTGTTGTGATTCAGCCGGTTAGCAACCAGGTCTTTTTTTCTGGAGATTACATTATTCAAGTTCGCGACGGTAAGTATTACGTTTATAAACGCAATCTACCTTCCACCTGATTGGATGGGATTTACCTCCAATATTTCCAACTCATCCACAATAAACCATCGGTCCAAAATTTGCAAGGCAACAAATCGTATGTAGAACTGCTTATTGCCGTTTTTACATAAATAAAGAACCTCACCGTGCACATGCCCTTCTGGCGTATTCGATTGCTTTGCTCGGTATTTAACCAATTCCATGGTTCTTAAATTATACGTATGCTTTTTGGCATATCTAAGCATTTTAATATGCTGCTTTCGCAACATGTTCTGAACGTATTGAACTTTTACCAGCGTAAGTTTCTGCAAATACGATTTATCGAGGGTATCATAATGTTCGCTCAGGATGGCGGTTGTTGGCATATATTGAATTAGCCCATCGTATTTTTTTGTTTTTAATACATTAAATATGGAGTCGGCCAGTTGTGTGAGCGTATCGCACAAGAGCATATTGAAGCGAAGTTCTAAGCTGTCGATTTCCGATTCATGCCGATCTACGCTGGAACTATCTACGAGCACCTTGTTAACCCCATCCTGGCTCCATCCCTTTTCTGAAGCAGTAAGAAATAATAGCCCGCACAAAAAGAAAGATAATATCCGCATCGACTCAAAAATACGCTGGTTGCCTTTCTAACGGGCAATGCAAAGAATGAATTATCTTTTTTATAAAACTTTTGGCATGACCAACTGCGTTTAGTATCCGTACATGTCATTTTTTTATCAAGATGACACTTTTATGACATTTCATATAAACTATGAAAGTCATTTTTGCGTTATTCCGATAATCTATTATTCTGTCTAAAGTTTTCTTACGACAAAGATTAATTGGTTTTACGACAAAAAAAGGCAGCCGATGTGAATCGGCTGTTACTTTTTATACGAATCTCAAGTCCCAGCCACCCATGCATATTTCGTACATTTGCCCAATGAAAATCTGCTCCTCTTCATACGTCATTTTAATTGCATTCTTGATCTTGCATTCTTCATGTGCTGATCAAAAACAAGGCAATAACAAACCAACCATTGTGGCAACAACCTCCATAATTGCCGATGTTGTTCGCAACTTAGGCGGCGACAGTGTGAACGTTGTTTCCTTAATGGGACCGGGAGTTGACCCCCACCTTTACAAGGCCTCCAGTGGCGATGTAACCTTGCTAAGAGATGGCAACTTAGTGGTTTACAATGGCTTGCATTTGGAAGGTAAAATGTCGGAGATATTAGAAAAACTGTCTAAAACCAATGCCGTGGTAGCATTATCGGATGGCATGGATGCGAAGGCTTTTCGAGTTATCAATCTCGAAGCCCATGTTTATGATCCTCATGTTTGGTTCGATCCAATTATTTGGGCACAAGGTGTTAAGCACTTGTCGGTAACCATGCAAAAGGAATTTCCACAGTTCAAAAGCTACATTGCCATAAACGAGCAAAGATATTTGGCAGAAATTGACAGCGTTCACACAGTTTGCATGAATTTGGTAGCAAGCCTACCCATCGAAAAAAGAATTTTGATCACTTCGCACGACGCCTTTTCATATTTTGGACAACGTTATAATTTTGAAGTTCGAGGCCTTCAGGGTATATCCACCTTATCGGAATCGGGGTTAAAAGATGTTACCGACATGGTGAACTACATCATAAACAATAAGGTAAAGGCTGTATTTATTGAGAACTCCGTGCCTCAAAAGGCATTAAAATCGGTATTAGAAGGGTGCCAAGAAAAAGGCAACGAGGTGCGCATCGGCGGCGAACTTTTTTCGGACGCCTTAGGCGCTGATCGAACTCCAGAAGGAACGTACCTAGGCATGCTTCATTACAATGTTTCAACCGTCGTAAGCGCCTTAAAATGAGCTCAGAACAAAAGGATATACCTGCGGTAGAAACCCACAATCTTACGGTTATTTACAATAAAAAACCGGCCATTTGGAACATCGACTTTACGCTTCCAACGGGTAAAATTATTGGAATTATGGGACCCAACGGCTCCGGAAAATCCACCTTGCTTAAAGCCATAATGGGCATTATTGACCCCAACATTGGGTATTCAAAAATATTTGATGTTAATCTCGAATACGTTCGTCAACGTGTTTCTTATGTACCTCAACGTCAATCAGTTGATTGGGATTTCCCAGCCAGCGTTTACGATGTGGTAGCCATGGGCCGATATGCCGATAAGGGAATGTTTAAGCGAATGAATGCGCGCGATAAAGAAGTTATTGAGGCCAGCTTGGAAAAGGTGCGCATGTTGCCCTTTGCCAAGCGCCAAATAGCTCAACTAAGTGGAGGGCAACAGCAACGCGTCTTTTTAGCACGCGCATTAGCACAGGAGGCCGACATCTACTTAATGGATGAGCCCTTTGTTGGAGTGGATGCCGCCACCGAACAAGCAATCATTCACTTGTTAAAAAGCATGCGCGACGAAGGTAAATCGCTGCTTGTTGTACACCACGACCTTCATACGGCACAAGAATATTTTGAATGGCTGGTCCTGCTCAACACACGATTAGTTGCTGTTGGCCCTGTAGATGAAGTGTTTACGGAGAAAAACTTATCGGAAACGTATGGCGGACAATTAACCACGCTGAGTAAGGTTGCCAATTTATTAAAAGAAAAAGATTTCCCAATGCGTCACAAGTAAGATGTTTTTTCGCGAGATCATATCGTTTTTC
>JBLHHI010000082.1:0-15082 GCA_047614125.1 Bacteroidia bacterium
GTTCTTGGTTTACCCCGGTAAACCTACAAACATGACGCTTCGACTATACAATTTTATAAAAATCTGAACCTGCAAATATTAATCGAACTCAGGTTAATAGCAATTTAGGTGGCTAAGCTTCTTTCAACTTTAACCTGCCAACGCAAGCTTCGGCTCAAAAACACTCGCTTGGCTCCAGCCGAGTGAGTTTTTTTGAGGACTCCAAAAATCTGAAATTACACTTTTGGCTTCTTCAAGCTTTGAGACAGTATCGCTTAGTTAAAGCTCCATTTGACTAAGCCACTCTAGATCCAAAAGAATAAAAAATCATTCATTTAAGACTGAATTTGGCTCAAAGCAAGTCGCTCACTCGGCTAGAGCCAAGCTAGTGCCTTGTTTGTGGTAAATCGTTGACCCCAACGGGGTCACATCTTGTAGAACCTTGAAGGTAGGTAGGGTTTCGACCCTGACGGGGTCGCATCTCCTAAGAATGGTACATCTAACAATTCAATGCTCACAGCATTCCACCTTTGCTTGATCCGCGTTCATTTGAGGACTGAGGTATGGAATGCCTAAACCGGCGCCGCGAATGATGAGTAAAACAGCCGTGGTGGCCAATGCATATTTTACAAAGACATTTACCTTTTGAATTCGCATCCATGGAATCCGGCCTTGCAATACACTGCCAACCAAAAACATCGGAAGCGTTCCCAAGCCGAAGATGATCATGAACATCAGGCTGTTGGAAAAGGTTGATTGACCAATGGCCAAAGCCGCAGCCGCATAGCTCAATCCACACGGCAACAAACCATTCAGAAATCCCAAGGTCAACATCCTTCCGGTTTTAAAGCCACTGGCTTTCGACATTTGTGATGAAAGCCGAACTGAAATGACATTTAATACTTTTTTTACCGGTGAAATCTTATTCTTGAAAACGATGAGCAGCAATAAGATGCCAGCTACAATCGATAAATATTGCTGTGTTTCAAACAATACTGAAGGGATTCGTATTAGACTGAACAATCCAACCAAAACCAAGTAAGCCGAAATACGACCTCCGTGGTATAAAAAAACACCCGGCTCCAAGCCCTTTACATCCAGCGACTTATGCAGCGAAAAAACCAGCGGGCCGCACATGGCAGCACAGTGCAATGAACCGGCAAATCCTACCAAAAAAGCTGCCCAAATCATGGCGCCTTAGTGTAATTAAACTGTTTGGCAAAGGGCTTTCCGTTAACAACACCTTCGATGTCTATGAGGTATCTACCGCCAGCTAATTGTGCCAAGGTAAACTCCTGGTTGTGAACTGAAACAGAATCTGTTTTGGATATTTTACGATCCGATGCAGCATCTGCCACATTCTTAAACGATACCAATTGCACAAAGCCCATTGAATCGTAGCTTACAAGTAATTGATCGTTGTTTGTTTCAACTTGTACTTTTTCTCCTTTCAAATAGAGCACCTTTTTATGATTGTAATCCAACCCCTTTTCGTAATAGTCATCGTCAATTAAACCCTCGGCATTGCGAGTAGAATAGATGCCAATGCTCACAATAAAAATCATGAAAATGGCCATTGTAATTGCTAATCCTTTTCCCCAGTTCATGGCTTCGTTGTTTGTGTTGAGTCCGTTAAAATCTGACCGTTTAAGGGCCCGATAAAATTGGTCTTAAAGGTTTTTAACTTTTCATTGTCGATGTACAAATCCATGCGCATCGGCAAATGACCCCCTCTAAAATCCGTTGACTTCATCTTAATTAAAAATACCTTTTGTTCTCCTTCGTTTGCCGACAAGATTGAATCTTTATCCATTTGGATTAATTGCGCCTTGTTGTTGCGCAATTTCATCTTAACCATCTTATCCTCAAAGGTTTTATTGGTCATTTCGAGTTGATACATATTAATCACATTCCCTTCATTATCAATGGTATATGTTTTTCCTTGCACACGCAACACATTGGCTTCTACATCGGTTCTGGTTATCAATAATCCAACAAAAACTCCAATGAGCAAGCACATAACCACCGAATACGCAATGATTCTTGCCGACCATCGAAAGCCCACCTTATTCATTACGTTATTTCTTGAATCGATGCGGATGAGACCCAATGGTTTATCGATCTTTTCCATTACTCCATCGCATGCATCTATGCATGCCGTGCAGTTCACACACTCCAGCTGGGTGCCATTTCGTATATCAATCCCGGTAGGACAAACATCTACACACAAATTGCAATCCACACAATCGCCCTTTTCGGTTTGCACCTCGCTTTTACGCAACCTTCCTCTGGGTTCTCCTCGAACTTCATCGTAGGTTACCACCATGCTGTTCGGATCGAGCATTACACCTTGCAACCGGCCATATGGACAAATTATTATGCAAACAATCTCTCGAAGTCGGGCAAAGACCACATAAAAGACCGTGGTAAAAATCAATAAACTTATGAGGGTCAAGTAGTTTTCTTGAATTGGACCGGTGATTTGTGCCCACAGAGACTCCCATCCAATGATGTACGCAAAAAACGTATTGGCAATGAGAAAAGAAACCCCGAAAAATACGAAAAACTTAAGTCCTCGTTTATAGATTTTATGGGCATTCCATGGCATTTCTGCCAACTTTTTTTGCTTTGATGGACTTCCTTCAATGGCCACTTCAATTTTACGGAATACCATTTCCATAAAAATAGTTTGAGGACAAACCCAGCCGCAAAACACCCTTCCAAAGATGACGGTAAAAAGCACAATAAATACCACCAAGGTAATGAGTAACAGAACCAGGAAGTGAAAATCTTGCGGCCAAAAGGGTTGTCCAAGTATGACGAACTTGCGTTCTAATACATTGAGCATGAGCAAAGGGTAACCACCAATTTTAATAAATGGTGCAGCAAAAAAGAATGCGAGATACAGATAGCTTAAATAGCTTCGATATCGATACAACTTGCCCTTTATAATCTTCGGATACAGCCAAATTCGGCTGCCTTTATCCGTAACATTGGCCAGGTGTTCTCTAAAATTCTCTGTGTTTTTTTGCTGATACATGTTGGCGTTTACCTGGCTGAATCTAATTATTTACTTTGCGTTGTGTCTGATTCTGCATTTGAAGCATCCACTGCTTTATACAGATCTCCTTCTGCCTCTTTGGGTTTAGCATCCGCCGGCATTGCTTCTTTTTGCAGACTTAATACGTACGATGTAACCGCTTGTAAACTTTCCGGTCCCATCATTTTCTGCCATTCGGCCATTCCCTTATCAACCACGCCATACTTGATGGTTGAAAAAACATCTTTTACACTTCCGCCGTGTTTCCAATATTCGTCGCGTAGGTTGGGACCGCTGTTTGGCAAGCCTTCCGCATATTTACCATGACATGCAAAGCAGTTTTCGTTGTAAATCAGCTTTCCTTTCGACAGCGATGGTTCATCTAATAAAAGGGTTACCGTGTTCTCATCTACGCTCTTGCCTTGGCTCGAAACCAGCAAGGCTCTTGCTTCTTCAGCCTGATCCAATTCTGCTTGATACTCATCGTACTGCGTATAACCGCTGTCGGTAAATGTAAACCTCACATAGTAGATCACCGCTATTATAATGGTGGAATAGAATAAATACATAAACCACGGTGGCGCGGGATTGTCTAACTCGTAAATGCCATCGTGCGGATGATCGATAATGGTATCTTTATCGGTGTCGGACGATTTGATTTGCAAGATTTTACTCCAAATGGAAGGTTTTTTCTCAACCACCTTGTCGCCCATTTCTTCACGCATAAATCGCTTTAAATGGGTGGCAATGCTATACAACGCTGTGGCAATAATTAGCAGAATGAATGAGAAGAAGTAAATAACCGTATTAAGTGTTATTTGGTACGCGGGAACTGCTGCCTCAGCCGTTTCCTGACCCATGGCTTGACCTGCCCACAACATCAAGAAGAAGGTCAACAACCGAAGATGAATTTTTATTTTAGCTTTCATTGTTTTCGATTAATTAAGGGTTGATTTTGAATGATCCTCGACCGTAGTTTCCAGCTCCGGTTGATCCGAAAATGGAAGGTTCGATAAGGTTTTAATGGTTGATTTGCTGATGGTTACCATATAAATAATGGAAAGGATGAATACTCCTAAGAAGATCAGCAATGAAGTGATTAAATACAAATCAGCTCCGTCTACGTGTCCTAGTAAATCTGACATAATTTCTCTTTTTACGGATTACTTTTTATCTTTTATTTCCTCATTTTGGTCACTCAAATCCTTACCCAATTTGTGTAAATAGGCAATGAGGGCAACAATTTCTTTATTCTCATCCACCTCGTATACTTGGGTTGGATTACCATCTTCATCGTAATCGGCAACCGACAACGATTTTGCTGTCCCCAACATCGATGCGTGCACTTGCTTGGCCTGTTTTTCAAGGTCGGCTTGTGCAATTTTCTCATACCCTTTTGGATACGGAACTCCCAGTGTTTTCATTGCTGAAATTTTCTTATCAATGTCGTCTACCTCAATGTTGTCGAAGTACAACCAGCGATAGCGAGGCATAATGGATTTATCATCCGAAGTGACACCTGGATCCCACATGTGTTGGAAATGCCAACCGGCATCTTTGTAGGTTCCGTTTTTATCGCCCGAACGAGCCAAATCCGGACCGGTACGTTTCGATCCCCATAAGAACGGATGATCGTAGGCATTCTCTCCTGCTTTCGAGTAATCCCCGTATCGAACGGTTTCCGACCTAAAGGGCCGCACCATCTGACTGTGACAGTTGTTACATCCCTCTCTTATGTAAATATCTCGGCCTGCCAGTTCCAACGGAGTATATGGAGTTTGGATGGCTTCTACATTGTTTTTCACCAAGAACGTTGGCAAGAACTCAACGGCTCCTCCAATGAGTACAGCAATAAAGGCGAGTACAATAAACTGAGTTGGACGTCGTTCAATCCAACGGTGCCAGTATCCTCCAGTTTTAGCTTCATCCACACCATCCGTAAGTGGGTAGGCCGATGCATCTTCATTGCGAACCAAGCTGCCTTGTTTCATGGTTCGAACCAAGTTAACCACCATGATAATGGCTCCCGTTAAGTACAACAATCCCCCAAAGGCACGCAACATGTGCATGGGTAAGATTTGGAGCGTAGTTGACAAGAAGTTTGGATATTTCAATACGCCCTCAGCCGTAAACTGTTTCCACATCAAACCCTGTGTAGCTCCACTGATGTACATCGGGATTACATAGAATAAAATGCCTAAGGTTGCGATCCAGAAGTGCGTAGAAATGAGCTTCTTAGAAAATATTTTTGTATTGTAAAGTCTTGGAATTAAGTAGTATAAAATAGCAAAGGTTAAAAAGCCATTCCAACCCAAGGCCCCAACGTGCACGTGACTCACAATCCAATCGGTAAAGTGGGTTATGCCGTTAAAGGTTTTAAGCGAAAGCATCGGCCCTTCGAAGGTGACCATGCCGTAAGCTGTAATTCCAACCACCATAAATTTCAGAACGGCGTCGTCGCGAACTTTATCCCATGCACCGCGAAGTGTTAAAAGTCCGTTGAGCATTCCACCCCAACTTGGGGCTATGAGCATGATGGAAAAAACAATGCCCAGGGTTTGTGCCCATTCTGGCAATGAGGTATACAGTAAATGGTGTGGTCCGGCCCATATGTAAATGAAAATGAGCGACCAAAAGTGAAGGATGGATAGCTTGTAGGAGTAAATGGGGCGTTCGGCCATCTTAGGCATAAAGTAATACATTAGGCCCAAAAACGGAGTTGTTAAGAAAAAGGCTACTGCATTGTGGCCATACCACCACTGCACCAAGGCATCTTGAACTCCGGCATACCAACTGTAGCTTTTAAACAGGGTAACCGGCAGCTCAAAGGAGTTGACCACGTGCAACAAGGCAACGGTTAAAAAAGTTGCCAGATAGAACCATATGGCTACATATAAGTGTTTTTCTCTTCGCTTAAAAATGGTTCCAATCATGTTGGTTCCAAACACCAACCAAATTAAGGTAATGGCGATGTCGATGGGCCATTCCAATTCTGCATATTCTTTGGAAGTATTAAAGCCCAAGGGCAGCGTTATTGCGGCTGCAACAATGATGAGCTGCCATCCCCAAAAGTGAATTTTACTCAAGGTGTCGCTAAACATTCGGGCCTTTAGCAATCGCTGCAGGGAATAATACACTCCCATAAAAATGGCATTACCCACAAAGGCAAAGATGATTGCATTGGTGTGCAAAGGGCGTAAGCGGCCAAAGGTGATGTACTTTAGATTTAGGTTAAAGGCCGGGTCAAAAAGCTGCGAGGCAATAATTACCCCAACCAGCATTCCAACCAGCCCCCATACCATGGTGGCAATTGCAAAGTTTTTTACAATGCCATTGTCGTAGCTAAACTGTTCTTTTTGCATTTTATTTTTCCGTTTTGTTTTTGTCGTCTAAAATTCTGAAGGACGGTGATTCCATGTCGTCGAACTGACCGGATTTAACTGCCCAAAAGAAGATGGCTAAAAAAATGATTGCCATAATTAAGCTAGCGGCTATGAGGAGCACCATTATTTTCATGCGTTGATTGTTTTATAGTTGATCATTTCTTTAGAAGTGGATGCGGCTTTGGATGAAACCATTGAGGTAACCAAGAGCACTACCGTAATGGAACTAATTGGCATAAGGATAGCTGCCACCACTGGGGTGAGCAGGCCAGCAAGGGCAAAGCTCAAGCCAATCAAATTGTAGGCAATCGAAAAGGCCAAGCTTACCTTGAGCACTTTTTTCGAATACCTCGCGAGCTCCATAAAGTATGGCAGTTTGGCAAAACTTTCATCCAGCAAAACGCCGTCGGCGCTTGGATAAAAGCCATTGATGTTTTTTGTAACCACAATGCCCACTGCACTCTCGCTTAATGCATTCTGATCGTTTATTCCATCCCCTATCATCAACACATTTGCCCGGTTGTTCTGATAGCTTTGTATGAACTCCTTTTTGTCGTTTGGTGCTTGATTAAAAGCAGTTTCTACAAAATTCGGATACAGCTTTAACAATGCTTCCTGTTCTCCGTTGTGATCGCCACTCAACACCGATAGATCGTAATTGAAACCTAAATGGGTTAAGCTCGATGCTAAGTTTTCTTTGTATTGGCCGTTAAAAACATAAGATGCTTTGATTTGGCCGTTGATCGACACAAAGCTCTGAGGTGATTTGGTAGATGTATGATCTATTTCGGCGCCAACAAATTGAGCGGAGCCAATTTTAATGTGCTCATCATTCATCCATGCCTCAATGCCACTACCTGGAACTTCTTTAAAGCGTTCCAATCCGTTCAATAATGGGCCCTTTATTGAATGGGCAATTCCTTTGCTTAAGGGGTGGTTGGATTGAATGGCCAGCGATTTTACCAAAAGCGATTGGGCTCGGGTAAGAATGTTGATCTTGGTGGAGATCACACTTTTTTCGGATGTTGTAAGCGTACCCGTTTTATCAAATACAATGTTGGTGATCTGACTGAGATCCGAAATCTGATCGCTCGATTTAAGATAAAGTCCGTTTTTACAAAAGATGCGCAGCAAATGCCCGTTGGTAAAAGGAGCGGACAGCGCCAAGGCACAGGGGCACGCAACAATGAGCACGGAACTAAACACAAAGATGGCCTTGCTCGCATCCAACCAAAGCCACAGAACAAGCGTCAAAACACTAATAATAAGCACAATAGGTGTAAATAGCTTGCTTACTTTGTTGGTCCAATGCAAATCTTTACGAACCTGTTTTTGTGTTTTCCAGGCGGCCCAAATCTGATCTGGATTGGGCTTTTCATTGAGTCGTATTTCAATGTTTCCCGACAGTTGTCGGCCACCTGTGTAAATATTTTCGCCCAGTTGGATGGATTCCAAAACCGATTCGCCCGATACAAAGCTGTAATCCACTAAGGCTCTACCACTTTGAACTTGGCCCCCTACTGGAATAATTTCGTTGTTTTTAACTAAGATTACATCCTTGGCTTCGAGTGCAGAAATGCGCTTCCATTCGTAGCCACTTGGCACCACTGTTCGAACAACCATGGGTAAGTAGTCGTGCACTGAACGTTCGAAGGAAACTTTGCGGTACACTTTGTTCTGGAACCACTTGCCAATGAGCAAGAAAAAAACCAGTCCGGCCAGCGAATCAAGGTAGCCAAAGCCCCCGCCCGATAAAATTTCGTAAATACTCCACATCCAAATGGCCACTATACCAAGAGCTATAGGAATGTTGATGTGAGATTTCCAAGCCGCGGTGGCTTGAATGGCAGAAGTGAGGTAACTCCGACCGGAGTAGAATATTACAACCAAGCTTAATGCGATGTTGAGCGCTTTAAAAACCGTGCTAAAATAGGCTTCACTCGCCACTTCCATGCCGAGGTAGTGTGGAATGCTAAAGAGCATCATATTACCGAAACAAAAGCCGGCAACGGCCAATTGTTTTAATAGTGTTTTATTGTGAGCACTTTCGACATCCGATTTCGTTTTACTAAAATCGAAGTGCGGTGGATAGCCCAACCGATCGAGGAGAGTGGCAAGCTTTGAGAGCGCCAGCGATTTTTGGGCCGTAACCGTAACCACTTGATCTTCGAAGTTCACACGCACATGAACAATTTCGGCATTAATTTCGGGCAAATCTTCGAGCAAGAAAACGCACGATGAGCAATGAATGGCAGGGGTTTGGATTCGAAGTTTGTAAATCTTATCGTTCTGAAAGTCAACCAGTTGATTGAATATTTCAGGAAGATCGAATTGCTTATAGGAAGCAGAAACTTCGTTGAGGTCGGCTTCCAATTCAAGCCTTCCTTTTTGAACAACTTCAAAGAGGGTGGCGCAGCCAAAACAACAGAAGGAGTGGCCCAGTTTTTTAACCGTTACATCCGCGCAAACCAAGCCACAGTAGCGACAATCGGTTTGCATCTTCGTTGTGCTTTCAGAATGCGTACCCATTACAAAGGCAAAGATTGCTAAGGCGGCTTGAGCTTAAACTGATGGCTATCAGTTTGTTTTATGATTGTGTTGTAAAGTTTTGCGCTCATAAGTTTGCACATAGTTTGGAGCGAACTTGTAATGGAGCTACTCGATGCTGCTGCTGTTTAACGAAATTTGAAAAAAATATTATATTAAATGCAACAATGTTGCAATAAGGCGCTAGCTTTGTGGCATCACAAATAAATATCAATGAAAATAATTAATCTATTAACTGTTCTAGGAATCCTATTCACATTGTTTATCTCTGCTTGTAAAGAAGATGTACCTGAAGACCCAATTATTCCAAATGAAGAAGAGGTAATTACATCACTGAATTTTACATTAACTCCTGAAGGAGGTGGTACTCCTGTTGTACTTAGTTTTAAAGATTTAGATGGAGATGGCGGCAATGCTCCAGCCATTTCAGAGGGAACACTAGTCGCCAACACAACGTATAATGGTTCATTGGAGTTGCTAAAAGAATTGGAAACTCCAGCAGAGGATATAACCAAAGAGATTGAAGAAGAAGGAGTGGATCACCAATTCTTTTTCAAAACGTCTGTGAGTGGGGTAAATTTTGCCTATAACGACATGGATGCAAACGGCAACCCAATAGGGTTGTCAACCATTTTGACGACAAATGGAGCAGGCTCTGGAACGATAACAGTTACGTTGAGACATGAGCCAAAAAAAGATGCTTCTGGTGTCTCTTCTGGAGATATGACGAACGCTGGTGGTGAAACAGATATAGAAGTTACGTTTAATGTGGAAGTTCAGTAATTATATTGTAACCTGTTTTATTATTCTTTTTTTACCTTTTGGATCTTTCGCTCAAAATTGCGATTTGACTGTTTCTGGGTACGTTAAAGATGTTAGTACAGGTCATCCCATTTCTTTTGCAAACATTTTTGTAAAAGAATTACAATCCGGAGATGTTACCGACAGCCTTGGCAGGTTCAATCTGAAGGCAATATGCGCAGGGGTATATCATATTGTAGTAGCTCATATTGGATGCGAAACACAGGAGATGTACATCAATATCTCAGGCGACACAATAATCACCATTTTTTTAGACCATAACAGTCAACTTTTGCACGAAGTAGCCATTGTATCGAAAGGCGGGAAAGTTACCACTCAAGAAGCTCAGTCGCTGAATTCAGAGAGTATTGCTCAGAATTCTAATAAGAACTTAGCAACAATGCTTGAAAATATTTCAGGTGTCAGTACCATTAAAAACGGTAGCGGAATTGCAAAACCTGTAGTTCACGGACTGTACGGTAACAGACTTACCATTTTAAACAATGGAATTGCACAAAGCGGACAGCAATGGGGCGTTGATCATAGTCCTGAGATTGACCCATTAATTGCCAATAAGATTACAGTAGTAAAAGGTGTGGGAGCATTAGAATATCCGGGAAGTTCTTTAGGAAGTGTCATTTTGGTTGAGCCCAAAAAAATAAATCAAGAACCACATCTACATGGAGATGGACGATATTTTTTTGAGAGCAATGGCTTAGGAAATGGTATTAATCTTGAATTACAGCAACACCCTAAATCATTTGCTTGGCGCGGAGTTGTTACCCTTAAAAAAAGTGGTGATAATCGAACCCCTAAATACTTCCTTCGAAATACAGGTAATCAAGAGTTCAACCTAGCCTTCCAATTTGAGAAGCCATGGAATAAAAAGTGGTACAGCGATTTATATCTAAGCTCTTTTAATGCCGAGTTTGGCGTGCTGAGGGGTTCTCAAATTGGGAACCTTGCTGATTTAAAGGACGCTCTTGAGCGTGATGTTCCGTTTTTTACAGAAGACCGCTTTTCTTATTCCATTCGTTCTCCTTACCAAAGTGTAAATCATCATTTACTGAAATTTCATACCAAATACAGTTTAAGCAATAATCAGTGGATTGACCTTACATATTCTGGTCAAATAAACTTTAGAAAAGAGTTTGATGTGCGAAGAAGCGGAAGGTCTGATATCCCTGCACTGAGTTTGAAGCAAGTATCTAATTTTATTGAAGGTAAATACCAAATCTACCTTCCAAGAAATTGGGAATTAAAAAGTGGAATTCAGATCAATAGGGTAGACAACACAAATCTACCCGAAACAGGTATACTACCCCTTATTCCTGATTATATTGCCTATGAATATGGGATATTTGGTATCGCCTCTAAGCGTTTTGAGAAAACGACCCTTGAATTTGGAGGTCGATACGATTTTGAAAATAGAAATGTAGCTGCGATATCTATAAGCGTTCCAAGAGAAATCATCCGATATCAAAATGAGTATCATAATCCGAGTGTCATGGGTGGAGTTACCTATGAGCTAGGAAAAAATTGGAACACTGCCTATAACATTGGTTACGCGGGGAGAAATCCAGAAGTGAATGAACTCTATAGCAACGGATTGCACCAAGGAGTTAGCGGAATTGAAGAAGGGGACCCAACTCTTAGCAAGGAGGTTTCGATTAAAAACACGCTTTCTCTAAAAGGCAATGTGAAAAATAAGTTGTTTTTTGAAGGCCTATTCTATTATCAGAAATTTGATAATTACATTTTCCTTAATCCACAAGATGAAATCCGACTAACAATACGTGGAGCTTTTCCGGTGTTCAAATACGAACAAACAGATGCACGACTAGTTGGATTTGATTTAGCCACAACATATAGGGCAACTGACCGATTTAACATTACCGGAAAATACAGTTACCTACACGGGTATGACTTCACAAATGACCTGCCGTTGGTATATTTACCTTCAAATAATCTCTATGCAACGCTAAACTATCAGCTTCCAAAATTGGGTAAATTCCATAATGTTGATTTCCAAATCAGTAATAGGTTTGTTTTTGAACAAAAAAATCTACTCGCTTCTCAAGACTTTGTGGCAGCCCCCAAGTCGTATTGCTTGGTTGGATTAAAGGCATCCGTTGAAAAACAATTGCGGAAACTTAGATTAAACATGTTTATCCGAGCAGAAAATTTGCTCAATGAAACGTACCGCGACTACCTCAATCGGCAACGGTATTTTGCTGATGACTTGGGTATAAATATGATCGTAGGTATAAATATTTCATTTTAATGCATTACCTGAAATGGAAGTAAATAGTCATTTGGTCGAGCTTTTAAGAGAACGAAAATTAAAAGCAACCTCTACTCGATTAGAGGTTCTCTCCTTAATATTTGATTACAACAAAGCCATTCCATTTTCTGAAATTCAAAATACACTTCACAACTTTGATAGAGTTACCTTGTATCGCACGCTACTTACTTTAATCGAAAATGGAATCATCCACAAAGCATTGCAGGATGAAAAGGAAACTTTCTTTGCGGTGTGTAGCAACAGCTGTTCCGCAAATTGTCACAATCATAAGCACATTCATTTTAAATGTTCAAGTTGCCATACTGTGACATGTGTTCAAGCCCGCAGTCTTATTAGCTTTTCCATTCCAGGTCATTCCATCGAGAATTTCAAAATTGAAGCAACGGGTGTCTGCGAATCTTGTAATTAATGAATACGATATTGGTGTACCTTTTTAGCTTGTAATGACTTTTTGCGCTTTTTTAATATTTGCGGTCTGAACCATCGTAGGCTAAAACAGCTTAAATGACAGCGCATACTTCCAAAATTGAATATACGCATTTAGAAAATCAGGCCTATTAAAGTTTGACATCATGATAGAAAAAATTCTGCCCCTTATTGGATGCAGATGTTGCTAAAAGTGATCTTGGCTTGTGGTTAAAAGCTAAGTGCCGCTGATCAACTGCATTGTGGAAGATTATAGAAGTAAAACTCATTCCAAGCAAAATAAATTCCGAGCCTTTGATATCTACTTCTTTACAAACCAAACAACTGCCCCATCCACATGCAAAAAGTAGAGTCCAGAATTTAATCCAGCAACATTGATTGGACCATTGTTCTTAGATTCCACAGCCAAAACTCGCTCACCAATTGACGAATAAATTTCAACGGAAAACCCAGTTTGGTTTTCTGGAAGTATAGCGGTGACCCGAATTAAATCATCAGCTGGGTTTGGATAAAGCAATAATGATCTCCGTTTTTCCAAAGGTGGTATCCCAATGTTGGCCGACTGAATTTCACGAAGTGCTTTCATCTTGTAATTGCGCTCCGGATTGGTGTAATCGTCGGTTAAACCCCAGCATCCATAACGGTTGTACGCAGACGACAAGGTGAAATACATGGCCAAACCGCCGCCTAAATCCTTCCAACCCGCCTCATAGTTGAGTTTCAGTACACTGTTCATTTTGGGTGTTCGATGCGAACGGATTTGGTTGTCGAGGTTGGCTGTTCCACCCCCAGCTGGCAGGTGCGGACCGCCTTCATATGAAGTACATCCGCCCGGCAAATCCCAGGTTTTGGCTTTGTTGATGTGGTTATTCCGATGCAATGCATTGGAAGCATTTGAAATTTGATCGTTAATCTCGGTCATCATTCCATCGTTGATCAAATCCGGATCGGTTGAACTGGCTTCGGTAGATCCAAAATACACGGTGGTACTGTTGGCATAGATGAAGTTTTTAGGCGCGCCAAAGGTGTTGTTGATGTAATTCAAATGATTGTCGCTTCTACCGTGATAGCCTTGCTGGCCAGCCAAAATCACTCGGATGCCTTTGTTAATTTCGCTTACGCCAAAAACACTTCCAAACCAATTGGATAAATCCACGGTTCTTCGAGCATAGTTTTGGTCGAAGGTGATTCCATAAAAGGAAGCTTGCGCAGCATTGTACGGGCCGTGTGTGGCTTGGCTCGGGCTCCAAACTTCGTTGCTGTTTTCAACGTATATGTTTATGGATGGATTGAGGTTATTCTTCAAATAATTGGCAAGGCCTACCACGTAGTTCGAATCGGCCGATGTGTGAATATTGATCCAAATGTCTTTGTTTAAGATGTTCGACAATTCAACGATGTATTCCCAACACCAAGCATCGCGTTTACCTGTGGTGGATGACATGGACGTTTGAGTTGCATCATTCTTCGTTTTTCTATTTTGCCATTGAGTTGTTGCTGGATACGTCGGTTCGCCATTCCAAATGTTTTGCAAATTGTAAAACCGATAGCAATCAAAATCCACCGCCTTGCAGAGACTGATGAATTCGTCGGTAAATGTTTTGTTGGAGCTTAATGGATATCCCGGTCGATTCACTTTCAACTGGGTGATGCCTGAAGACAAGGCACTTCCTGTGGTTCTTCTGGTATTGGTAAAGTTAAGAAATACTAAGCCGTGATTGGCGTTTGGGAAGCCTCCAACTACAATTTCAAAGGTGGTGATATTGGTGTTTGCATCGTAGTTCTTGTTTTCGAGCGAAACACTGGTTCCTGAAGCAGACATATCAGCCTGGCCATTAAAACTGGCAGCATACCTTCCACTGTAATCAACTCGATATTCTTCTGGATCGTCAATGCTGCTTGTCCACTCTGTAGCCGGTCTGCCATCCAACAAAACCAAATCAAAATTACTAGAAGGCCAACCAAAGCTGTCGTACCCCGTTGCATTGCTGTATCGGTTGGTATGGTTTATAAGGTTAACAAAGGCCCCATTATCATCGAGGTTTACACCCAATTCGAATTTGTTTTGAGCAAGTGAGGAGAAGGAAAAAAGACAAAAAATAATCGCTGTGATGTTTTTCATTTTGACGGCCAAAAAGGGGTTTGAACAAATATATGCAACCGTATACAAAAGCGATGCTGCGGTGTTTATGGGATATTGAAAGGCAAAACCTTCCATTTGACAACTTTTTTACAGTTATTTAATCACAAAGCCTGCGATAACGAACGTTTACGTTAACCGTTCCGAACCATTAAGAACCGTTACGAAGGCTGAAAATTTTTATTAGTGCTAAGAAAAATTCCGCCCAAACCGATTGTAAGCTATCTCAAGCAGTCAAGTTTCTCGTACCACTGATAAGGTGCTTGTCCATTAAAAAAAAGTGGGATAACAACCGATCGAAATTTAGAAAAAATTTTGTTTTGCTGAAGATCTGCGGGACTGTACACCATTTTGTGTTTGAAGTAACTCATTAAAAAATTGACAGATTAGTTTGTAGGCAATATTTTAAAAAATTAAATATTTGTCTAATGAACGAGAAAACAGAGAAATTACTAGAAGAG
>JBLHHI010000083.1:0-14985 GCA_047614125.1 Bacteroidia bacterium
CTATTAGCTTCGTTGAAATCAGTCGGTTTATAAACATAAACCTTCCTGTTTTCGCCTTACTACTTGGGTTCTATACAAATCTGAATTTGAAAAGATTAATCGAACTCAGGTTACTAGTTGGATTTTGAACCCTTCTTTTGAACATGGTTCATTTGAAGTATTTTGACATGTGTTGCCTATGCTGCATGTTAGATCAATGCGTCAAATTTTAAACCTAGGTTCCTAGCCTTTCATCTGAAAAAGGCCAAACAATAAAATCATTTCATTATTTTTGGCAGAACCCTAAATCAATTCAAAAATATGGCTGATTCATTCGATTTATTAGATCAACTCGGTGACCAAAAAAAGGTAGAAAACCTCAAGGCAAAAATTGAAAAGAAGAAATCCAGTGATGTTCTTCTAAAGCTGGATAAGATTGAAAGTGAGATTGAAAAGGCTGCACAAAACAATCAAAATTCAGAAGAAATAATTTCCAACATCATCAACTCCAACTTTGCCACCTTAAATGGCGATGTGGATTCGACCGAAGCAGATTTGCAAGAGTTGATGTTGCATCTGCGTTCAATGTTAGACAGCTGTGGTGGTGAATTTTCAAAACTTCAAGAATTAAACGATTCGGAACTAAAGCTTGTAGCCGCCGCTACCGAAGCGCGTAATCGAGCCGAAATAGAAGCCAAGGATGCCGAAGGAATGTCGGATCTATGGAATATTCTTTTTGGGTATAAAAATCGGAAGATTAAAAATACAAAGGTTGATTTTGATAAGAAGATCGCGGGCTTAAAGGCCGCCGAAGAAGAGGCCAATCGAAGATACCGAGATCGATTAAAAAATGCCGACATAGGGGAGTCGTTAAATCGCATTATTTCTCAGGTTCAGGGTATGGTGGGCATTGTAGAAAATATGATTCTAGATGTTGAAGAGCAAATTGTTGCCCTGAAGAATAGAAAGGAACTGGCCTTCGAAACAAAGGAGAAAGCAGCTCGAATTATGGAGGATCGCAAAAAGGAATTAGAAGATCTTGAATTGCGCCTGAAATCATCTGAAAATGAGCTGGTTGAACTTCCAAACAACAGTCCGGAATATACGGTTCAACAAAAAAAGATTGCTGATTTACGAGAAGAACGTGCTCAACTCAAAGGCAAATACAACGTTGCCTTGGGCATTTTTCAATCCAAAGAACGATTTGTTGACCAAATCGTTATCCACCTAGAAGCTCAAACAACCACTAAAAACAATCTGAAACAACTCATTGGCCAATTAAAGAGCGACACCGAAGAACGAGTTACCACCTACGAATCGGGCTTGCAACTTATTCAGTCGGCCACTGCCCAAGAGGCCGCCTCCATTTACGAAGAAGCTGGAGTTAAAACGGATCAGAAAATTACGGAAATAGCTGCCAAGGTTTTTGTTGGATCGGAAAAAGATCGAATTGAACGAATCAAAAAGCAACCCGAACGGATGGCTGCTCTACATGAAGTATTGAAGGCTATGGCCGAAGCAACAGCTAAGTACAAGGAAGAAGATGCTAAGATTGTTGAAGAGCACAGCCGTAAATTTGGCATCGACGTTTCGGAGACTTTTTCGTATAAATATGAAAATAAAGAGGGGGATGGGGATGACCCAAAACCGAATCCTAAGAAAGATGGTTCAGATTCTGTGAATGATTTATTGGATTAATACATTTGAATTTTAATCCTCATTGAAAACTATAGAAGTTACGGATCATTTCGGAGCCTTTAATCGGAGTGTGCTGGTTGGAGAAAGAGCTTATCCTGCTTATTTTGATCATGTAAAATTTGCGCTCAATTCGTTGATGTCGTCGTTGCCAAAAATTAAGAGCGACAATCCGTACGAAATAGAAGTATTAAACAGCTTTTCGGAGAAGTTTCTATATTCAATAACCTTATTCGAGCAAAAATTTTCGTACAGCGAAGATCATCCCATGTTGGTTGATGTTACCAAATCTGGGTTTCCCAACCATCTGGAATTCAAAAGATTAGAAGATGATTTGTTGAAAAGAGACCAAGTTCTTAAAAACCTGCCATCGCGTGCTGAAGTGAAAAACCTGATCTTAGATGATTTGATGAAAAATCACACCGACCCAACGGCACGACTTAAAAAATTGGGTGAGATCTGCTATTATGAGGAATTGCTAAAGCACAAGGTTTTTAGAGAATTTACACCCGGGAAGCTCCAATTAATTAAGAGCTTTGGAGACACACGTCAAACCCGACGCTTTATGTACAGTTGGGGTTCGTACGATTCGGTAACGAATAGACCCTATGTGTACATTATGATTTTTGATAATCCAAGTGTGGATGATGAGCTCATTATGCAGGGACAGGAGAATACGGATTTTGAAGCGGTGATTAAAAAAGCAACGCACAATACTTCTCCGTTAAAAGTTATTGCCGCAGATATTGATGCGGCTTATGAAAGCATACGACCCAAGGTGTTAAAGCGAATTGATTTTGGCCCAATTTTTAGTCGATTTGCCCGTGATGAACATGAGTTTACCAAATTGGTTCAAGAGCAATTTGAAGAGGATGATTTTATCTTTGTTTACAATACGGAAGTGGTGTTTTCGGTGGGTGAGAAAAAACATTCCGGCTTTTTATCATCCGGCGATTTGCGTCAAGTCTTTTTTGTGGATGAATCGAACAAAGAGTGCTTAGATCGAATGGTTTCTCAAGTATTTAGCTATGCCATCACTTCACATCGGGTATTGCAACACTTAAATGTTCACCACCCTGCGTTCATACAAAGTTTATCAGTACCGCCCACTATTTTTGAAAAATAAGCATGGAAAAAGATCAACGTTCATTACTCATAATTAAGGAAAATGATCTTGCTGCCTATAAAGAAGAGGTGACAAATTATCTCAAACAGGTGAGTTGGGCCGCTGATAATCAGCAGAGTAAGAGTGATATTGACCTAAGTTTTTTAATTCACCATGGCAAGTCTTTGGGAGTTCATGAAGAAGACAGTCTTTCCATCTTAAAAAACGCAGTTCGAATTAGCGATGATCGCACCATTCTTTCGAACACGACCAACCAAGTTTTAAACTTAGTGCGAAAAGGCTTTTGTTTGGGAAGACATGTATCTGAATTATATGCAACGGCTTCTGGGCTCGAACTCCTCCAACAAAAGAACAAAGACGGTAACATCTATCAGGCCGAATTGCCCGAGTTTCATGATAAGTCTCAAACTCAAACGGCTGTTTTGCTCTTTGTGGCATCCTCGTACATTGTTCAATACATTGCCGATATTAAAGCGGATGAGGTAAGTTCCATACAGGTTGATTTTTCCGGCATTCCAGAGCTTAACTTAAGCAGGCCCAGCAAGGGTTTGCAGTGTTCTTTGTATTACTATGCTGCGTATTTAGAACGCTCTGGCATTGTTACTTCCGACTTGCATTTTCTGAAAATTACGTCCATATACTTCGAACGGGTGTTGGAAGAAATAGCGCTGCGCAAAGAAGCATTTAAGTTTACAGAGGCTTTTACGAACCATCATTACAAGTTAGAGAAATCTGAATTTTTAATCGATGGTTTTGAACGCTCATCGAATGCACGTGTAAAGGGCTACAGCTTTAATCCAACAAGGATGGAGGCCATTGTAGCCAACCGAGATGCCAAACATTACTTTAAGCGGTACTCCGAACGATTGCTTTGCTACGATTTTGAAGCCAAGAAAAATCCAATGAATGAATTGGGCGGGCTACCTTCCATCACCATGGCCGACGGTAAACCGGGAACAGGAAAAAGCATGCTCATTGCTGCCACGGCAACTTTATTGCAAGAGCGATGTGATCAGTTGGGCTATAATTTTTTATTTTGGCCCCTCCCAGAAAATATTGTTTCAACCTATCAAGGTGGCACCGCAGAACGCGCCATCGAATGGTTTAAGCCCATGCAAGACCCATCGAAAATTGTTTTTGCACCCATCGACGATGCCGAAAATAATTTGGAAGAACGGACTCGTCAAGGAGTTTCAGCCGGGGTTCGAGAGTTTATTGGAGTATTTCTTCGAAACACCGAAGGTGCCTATGCCGTTAATTACGGCAACCGATTGATGAGTCTCTTTACCAACATTCCGGATCAAATAGACAAGGCCGTTTTATCGCGCATCCAGATGCGTACCAAAATGGATGGAGCAACTACCCACTTAGATTTTGTTGATCAAGATCATTTGTGGTGGAAAAAGTATAATAAGCTGGATGATTCATTCATTGATGCTACGGATCCAAAGGGGTATGTATACATGGATTCTCAGAAGGGATTGGCTTCAATATCTGATCTTGCATCAAGTGCGTATTCATTTGATAATAAGGAGCTTGAGGAGATATTTAATCAGGTTGCCAAAAACAACGATCCAACAAGTCACAGCTTTTTTGGAGCGCTTTATTCTGCCGTGCAACAACGCTATAACTTCTTTTCATCGCGCGATTTGCGCAACATTCAAAAAGCGGTGGATGCTCGAATTATAGACTTTGATTTGCCGGAGCTTTGGTGGGAAAACCCCGATGAATTCTTTGCCAAAAACTACGATGATAAGTTGGTGATACTGAAAGACTTGATGAAAGAAAACTTGAAGGATTCTACATTTACGAGCTTGCGAACGTACGAGGCCTTAAATTATATGGACACAGCCATTCGCATTAATCAAACTGGCATCCAACGAGAAATAAAGGAAACGGCTAAACGGATGTACATTCAAGAAGAGGCGCGCAAACAAATGATCGAGGGTAGGCTAAATGATTAAACTAATTGAAAGCGGTTTATTTGGAGGCAATCTTTTTGCGGTGGATAAACCGTATTTGGTGGAACGATACAACAGCTGTTTAAATGCTATTGGGCTTAAAACCACGCGCTTAGATTCTTTTCACATCGACGGTTGGGGCTGGAGTCCGGAGGTGGCAGATGAATTAAAAGACTCGTATTATCTTTCGCACGGCATTGCCAATCCATACGGCATAATCATCTCGCCGGAGCAGGCGGACGCCTCGATGTACCTTCCTTATTTTAGCTTCGATTGGGACATTCGGAAACAGATTTATAAACTCTACGCGGAACAGATTAAAGACATTACCAGCGATGCCGGAATTTGGTTTTCGGTAGATCAAGAGGTTACGGCTTTCCGATCGCCACAAGATTTGTTGATGGTAGATTTGGTTCAAGTGCACTTTACTTCCACCAATAACATCATAGAAGCCGCTCGCGAACAGCGTGCCCTGATTCGCACGTTTCACGATGATCCAGAAGCTTGGAAAGATTATGAGCTGAGACAGGCCATCATCGAAAGCAGTAAAACACATGGAGATCTGCGATTTCGAAAATCAGAATTGGCTTCTTTCCCCTTTAGTAATATTGCTTCGTTTTACACACCGGCTTTCGACGGCGTATACATCTTTCGCAAAACCAAATCGGGGAAGCCCATCTTAATTCGGTCGGGTAATAACAGCGAGTTAACAGGTACTCAAAGTTTTACGCACATCGAATTTAACTTGAACGATGCTGAGTTGGTACGTCATTTGTTTGCAGAAGAATTGTTGTCGGAGCAACCAGGTTTCTTCAAGCAGCATGCGTATTTGCTTGAACAACAGCTCAATAGCATGATTGTGACGGCTGCAAATGCGGCGAAACATCCAATGCCAATTAATACGGCCAGTAAAACTCGACGCATTGGTATGATTAACGACTTAATCAATGGAGACTTTTTATCGGACGCTTATTTCGAATTAGAGAAGCTGATTCTGCAGTTGAAATCAGATCGAGTAATCTACATCGATCAATGGTCAGATGAACTTCGCTTAAATTTGTTACACCCAAATCAGAACTGCAGTTCGCAAGAAAAGTTTGTGCTTTGGCACCTTCTTACCCAACTTCGCAACAATAACCCGGTTCTTACGTATTTATTTGACAAAGCCCGTTTCTTTAAGGAGTATCCTACCATGCGAGAGGATTATCAGCAATGGACCATTGATCAGATTATAGATAATCGACAAATTTTTCACGCTTTAATTAGTTAATAGTATGGATTCATTTTTAGCATTTTTAATTGGTTGCGCTTCCGGAATTGGTTTTTGTTTTCTGGATAATAAATTTGGAAGAACGTGGTATCAGCGTTGGCACAACTTAACCAATCAGTATAAAATTGATCCACAAAGTGTCAAGACCTTTGTTCAATATCAACCCTTTTCAAAACGCTTTGTCCCGGCAATTTTATTGGGACTCTTGCTCGGTTATATTTTTTACCTAACCGGTGCAGAAAACAAGTTGATACTTTTACTTGACGTGGGCTTAATGATGGTGGGCATTTTACTGAGCTTTTACGTATACCCCATCATTACCAAAAAACTTCCCAAACAGTTGAAGGCGGTTAAAGAAACGCTTGAGAAGTTTGATGGCATTGAAGAAAAAATTAGCAAGGCCGTTGATGGTGCGAAGGCAGTTATAGAACCGGTTTTGCGGCCTAAGTTGGATGAAGCCACACTCGACACTGAAGCTGAAAAAGAACCACCAGCTAAGAAAAAAGATGATGATTGGAGATCTGGAGTGAAAGATTTTTTGGATAAATAAGACCGATTATGACACAGGATAGCACGCAATCAGAGGAGGTTAGAATCGAGAATCGCAGTCGGTTTTATTGGTTCATTCTCAATACAAGGGCTGGGATAAAACGTTTCATCTCGAATTTTCGAAAGAACCGCCCAGTAATCTTTATCCTCCTATTAGTGGTTATGGTGTACGCTCTTTTTGTTGGACGCTCTGGGTATCAACCTATGTTTCTGGCCATTCGCAAATATTGGTTGTTGGTTGCCATCATTCTTTTTATTCTTTGGATTTACATCCGTGCTATTAAAAAACGAACCTTCGTTAAATCGCTCATTCCCACCATTCTAGTTGCCGTAATTTTAGTTGGATCCTACTTAGGTGGACCTCCCGTGTATCGATACTTGAGCTTATTTAACTACTATCAAATTTTGAACAAGGTTGAATTGGTCGATTTAGCCGAAACAGGCTTTGAGCGCATTCAGCCCCGAATGTCTATACAAACATTAATCAATCAAGAGGCGCTCGAGGAGACCGAAGATGCCACCAAACCAAAGTTCGTTCGAGATAAAGACGGCAAGTATTATTTTACTTCTGCGGTTGGTCCAGCTGTGGGGTATCGCATCCAACAATTGAGTAAAGACATGTACAAGGTAATACAGGTGAATGCCAACTTACCTTCTCCAGATTTTTCTGGAAAGGCCAAGCAAGATGTTGAATTTAAAATTGGCGATTTTCTGTTGTTTAGCAAAAACGTTGAAACTGCGGTTCGAAAGAAGTTGAATTGGTGGCAGTTTTTTACGTGCGAGTTGGGCGAACCGATCTATATGCGTAATAATCAATCAACATGGGTACAAGTGGTTCCCTTGGTAAAATGGGAGGGATTTCTCTTTCCACGGCCTGTTTTTGGAGGGGTAATTGTCATTAATCAAGGCAACAATCCGGCGTATTTGGAACGTGTGTTATTGGGAGCAGGAACCTATGTTTCCCCACAACAAATTAAACTGAATGCGTACTTGTTGGGTCAGAATCTAATGTCCGAAAAAGTGTGTACGTACATCGCCGAAAGCTTTCGATTTACTCGAGGATTTTTCGCACCCTTTCCCGGAAATCGGGAAGGCGATATTCGAATTCCAAGCATGGAAAACAACCAAGCATCGCAACCCTTTGTAACATATTTCGATTTAAATTTTGCGCCAAAGTTGTACAACTACTTTGGTTTAGAGCCGTATCAAGAAAGCAAGAAAGGGCTGATAATGAGCGTGTTAATTCCCGGAGATGGGGAGGATGTAGTCTATTATGTAGATCATCGAAATTCGGAACACAACTACATTGGGTCGAGTGCCGTTGCTGCTAAGATTGTGGAAAGCAAGAAAGAGTACGACTGGTCTCAAAGCTTCCCAGCCGAATCGCGTCCCTTTATTAAAAGGGTGGACGGTGAACTTCGTTTTATGTGGATGAGCACCATTGTTACCAAGGCCGGCAAGGGGGATGGCGAATACATTGGAGGCAGTATTCCGGAAATTACCTTAACCGATGCAAGCGTTGGGAAGGTGATGTGGATTGATCAAGACTCATTAATGGATCAACAGTCGTGGTTGCGGCAAGCAAAAGGGCAGATGAAAGGGTATTGGGGAGAGTAACTTAGTAAAGGGATTTTTGCTCGAATTAGCATATTGGGTCAAATAGTTTAAATTTGTTTACATAAGAATTTGCTTTGTCGTCAGTAAAAGAATCTAGAAAATTAGCCGCCATCATGTTTACAGATATGGTGGGTTACAGCGCAATGTCTCAAAAGAATGAGTCGCTTGCATTGGAACTGCTTGAATATCATCGAGATATTTTACGCGAAATATTCATTATTCACGACGGCAACGAAATAAAAACAATAGGAGACGCATTTTTAGTAGAGTTTAATAGTGCCCTCGATGCCGTTAATTGTGCCATTGAAATTCAGCATAAATTACATGAGTATAACGAAAGCTGCGAAGAAGAACGGAACATCTTTCTTCGAATTGGTATTCATGTTGGAGATGTAGTGCATCGCAAAGGTGATATCTATGGAGATGGTGTAAATATTTCTTCGCGCATCGAGCCGCTTGCACAAGCCGGGGGTATCTGTATATCGGAAGATGTTGCTCGACAAGTTCAAAACAAGCTCAGCGTTACCCTGCACAAGATGAGTAAGCAGGCATTAAAAAACATTGAACTTCCAGTCGAGATTTACGAGATTCAATTGCACGAGAGTCCAAAAAATATATCCAAAACTGTTATTAATAAACTGGCTGTTCTGCCCTTTGATAACATGAGTCCCGATCGTGAAACGGATTACTTTAGCGATGGCTTGACGGAAGAATTGATAATGCACTTATCTCGAATCAAGGAGCTGCAGGTGGTTTCGCGTACCACCATTATGCAATACAAAAATGTGCAAATGGACATGCGCACCTTAGGCGATGAATTAAACGCTCGTTATGTGTTAGAAGGCAGTGTAAGGCGACATCGAGATGATCTCCGTATTACGGCGCAACTCATTGATGTCCAGACCGATTCGCACCTTTGGGCCGAAACCTATAAAGGCAATATGGCCGATGTTTTTGACATCCAAGAATCGGTTGCAAAGCAAATAGTTACGGCCATGCGCTTAACCTTAACTCCAGACGAGGAGGTAGCACTGGTTAAACGTTCCACAGAGAATACTAAGGCCTTCGATTTAAATTTACGTGCGCGGGAGTTTCTCTTTCGTTCGGCAAAGAGTTACCTGCTTTCGGCGGTCGACTTATTTCAAGAAGCCATAAAATTAGATCCCAATTATGCATCGGCATATGCAGGCTTAGGCGAAGCGTATGCCATTATTTATGTGTGGCACGACAAGAAAGATGTTTGGCTTGAGAAAGCCATGGATGCTTCGTTGAAGGCATTGATGTACGATAGCTCGTCATCAGAAGGGTATAGTGCACTCGGTTTAATATATTATAGCAAACGACAACATGTTGAGGCCTTAACCTCGATCGAAAAAGCAATTGAACTGGATCCAGACAACTTCTTTGCCTATTGGATAAAGGGTAGAATTATGCGTGCCCTTGATCGGTTTTCGGAAGCCGTCGAACAGTTTAATAAAGTGTTGGAGCTCAATCCAGATTTTTATACAGTGTACATTGAGCTTCAAATGGAGTATGACCGTTCAAAAGATCAAAAGAAAGGAATAGAGATTGTGAATCGGGCCTTAGAGTTCTTTCCTACTTATTTACTTCGTGTACCGGAAGATGCGCGCGCACATATCTTTTACGCAGGCATGCTTCTTTGTGTTGAAAAATTTGATGACGCAAAGTTTAGATTGCAAAGAGCCGTGGATCTAAGTCCAAATGATGCCAATATGATGTACAACGTTGCATGCAATTATGCTAGATTGGATGAAAAAGATCTAGCCATTGAAAATTTAACAAAAGCAATTTCCAATGGCTTTGTCGACTATGAATACTTCAAACGAGATCCGGATTTGGATGGCCTCCGAGAGGAGCTAGGATTTATTGAAATCATGAAGGGGCACTAAATGGTACTTGTCTTGCATTCTTAGATTTTTTTTGAATTAACCAACTTCGGCTAAAATAAAGCGTTCTACCTCGGCTATATCCAAGCCCATCTTTTCAAGATTTTTATTCCTGGCTTTAAGTTCGATGGCCCCAATGTGTTTGATGGTCTCTAGTCCGTAAGTTGCTAGGTAATCTTCAATGAGATGTGGTTCAAAACCGTGAATCAGAATTTTATGTTTTTTGACAAAAAGCTTATGCATTTTCAAGAGTGATTTGTGCTTTAAATTGTGGCCAGATATAACATCCCTGCTTACATAAGAAAATACGATTTTGCTTTTTGGTGGGGCTTTCGAAACCAAGCGAAAAATGGCATCATTCTCGTCTTGGGTTAAATAGGTCGACACACTTTCCAAAATAAACAGCGTTTGAGATGTAAATGCATAACCAGCTTTTCGGAGTTCCAATTCGGTGTTTTGCTTGCTAAAATCAACTTCTACATAGGTTACGTGGTTTGGAAGTTGGCCAAATATTTTTTTGACTTTTTCTTTTTTGCGTTTAATCACCGTTGGGTGATCCACTTCAAAGTATTGAATTTTTTCAAATCCTAGTATACAATACGCTTTCGAATCCATTCCTGCCCCTAGATTAACAATGGTAGAAATTTCATTGTTCTGAATACAGTTTTTGATGACCGCATCGTAGAAGTTGAATCTGGATAAGAAGTAACCGAACATGCCAGGATTTCTCTTTTCATTGCTATCCGTAAGAATCTTCCGTAAAAATGGGATGCGATACATCTTCAATAAAAAGCGTACGCGTCTGGTCTGAAATTTAACCGAGACGTAGTCGTTGTAACGCCGAAGATCGCAGGGGTAACACATGCCCAATGCGCGCCATGTTGAAATAGCTTTACCGGTATCGGTAGCCTTCAAGTTATGACCGTTCTATTTTTGCCGCCTAAATTAAGGTAAATTTTCAATTTGCTATGCTCGCTGTGTTTGGCCATGATTTCTAAATATAAGACGCCCAAAAATCCCACCCAAACCACCACCAGTATAATAGAACCGCAAGCAAGAAAATCCCAATTATTTTCCAAATTGTATTCTTTCCCTTTTTGCTCTTTGCATCCTTTGTAATCTCCTTGGTAGTGGTATCATTTAGCTGAATACGATCTTTTGCACAACCAATTACTTTGCTCCTATTATTTTTGAAGTTAAACTCCACAACACCATTTGGGCATGGTTCATTTGAGATTCTATTGTGCTGCGTTGCTGAGCCATTGACGTAAATGTGCGTTTCATCACCTACATAAATCGCCTTACAACCAGCTTTTGTCACGGTTTCGGCATTTAAGTTACTGGCTAAGACTGGTGTAATTCGCTCAACCATACCAGGTAACGGCAGCTCACACCGCCCATTCATTGGTGAGGTCTGACTTAACGGAAGGAGTTCTTTGTCATTGAATGAGGAACTTTAATAGAATGCTTATGGTGAAGTTTGCCCCCTGATTGTTTGACCGCGTGTTTGCCAAAGGAATATTTTCGAGTTTGAAGGTAGCCGTTTCGTTTAACTGTAGAACAAGCGTTATTAGAACTAAAAAAACGAAAGTGTTTTCATATAGCTTGAATTTAATTCAATAATACGAAATCATTTTTAATTTGCTTTTTTTGATGGCCATAAGCAGCAACTGCGTAAACCAAGTAACAAAGTAGATGGCAACTAAATAACCATTTTAACCTTTTGAAGATGAATCGTTTAATTCCATCATGGGTGGTTAAAACTGATCTAAACTTCAGGTATGTGCCTGCTTACTCTTCCTTCCCTCCTTTAAGACGTACCTTCGCATCCACATAAAAAACACCCATTAATGAACATTGACTTAAGGCACTGGATCGAAGCGAATCTGGGCACGAACGACTCCATTTCTTCCTTTATTCTAATTGGATTGCTGATTTTGGCGGTACTGATTTTATGGTGGATTACCAAAACAATCCTCTATGCCTTTATTCCCAAATTAACGGCCAAGACTGAGACGGTTTGGGATGACATCATTTTCAATAAACGGGTTGTCAAGTCGCTGGCCACACTAATTCCGGCCATCATCTTATATCAATCGCTGCCAATATTATTCAAAGATTCTTCGGGTGTACTTCCGATTATTTTAACGGCTACCGATGCCATCATCGTACTCGTATCGGTTTGGATTCTCGCGTCGTTTTTTACCTCCATTAATGAAATTTTGTCAGAGAAGGATCAATACAGGGATAAACCGATCGGCAGCCTTACGCAACTGGCTAAAATATTGATTTACAGCGTTGGAGCGGTACTGATTATTTCATCGGTAATAAGTAGGAGCCCTATTTATCTATTGAGCGGATTGGGAGCCATTGCTGCTGTGCTACTTTTAGTATTTAAGGACAGCATTTTGGGTTTTGTGGCGAGCATTCAACTATCGGCAAATAATATGGTGCAAGTGGGCGACTGGGTTACGGTGCCTAACTATGGCGCAGATGGCGATGTATTGGAGATTAATTTAACGACCATTAAGGTGCAAAACTTTGATTTAACGATCACTACCATCCCAACGTATGCTTTCATTTCTGATTCCTTTACCAATTGGCGGGGCATGCAAAATTCGACTGGAAGGCGCATAAAGCGATCCATAAGTATTAAGAAGGATTCGATCCGTTTTTGCGATGATGCCCTATTGGATAAGTTCCAAAAAATCAAACTGATTTCGGAATATGTAATCCAAAGAAAAGAGGAAATAAAGGCATACAATGCCACTCATAAGATCGATACCTCCATTTTGGTGAATGGTCGAAACATGACCAACATTGGGGTGTTTAAGGTGTACATTGAAAAGTACCTTGAGGTCAATCCAAACATCAATAAAGAGATGATGATTATGGTGCGACAACTGCCGCCTACGGAAGTTGGGCAACCGCTGGAAGTGTATGCCTTTAGTATGAATAAAGAATGGAAGATTTACGAGAACAATATGTCGGATATTTTCGATCACCTTCTAGCCGTTGTGCCCTATTTTGATCTGCAAATCTTTGAAAGCCCTTCTGGATCGGATTTTAGAAAGTTGGTGGAGGAGTAGGAGTGGAGTGAGCAATGGATTGTAAGTAAAAGAACTCAATTTATCCAGATCTTGCATCTGTGACTCGGCCAGAACCAAGTTTACCCCCAGTAGGTAGGCAAGTGCTTTTGCCGGATACAATGTACGCTTGACGTACACATTGAGCAAAGCATTGATTTGTCGGCGAAAGCTCGAATGCAAAAAAAATAATAAACTATTCCTCAGACTCATAAATCTTAAAAATCTTTTTGATGAGAGAAACAATAGTCGTCGCCAAGATTGCTCCTAAAAACGCAAGAAAAATATCTTTTTGAGCATCCCAAATATCCCCTTGGGTTCCCAAATAGGCATCGCCTTGTGCTTTAAAGAATAGGTCGGCCACAGCCCATTCGATCAATTCATAAAATCCACTAATGGAAAGCGTGATTTCGATGGGAAGAAACCAAGCCACCCACTTTTTAAAGTTGAATGCCTTTAAAAATAGTTCGCGCATTGGGTAGGCCAGAAGGAAGCCAAAGCCAAAATGAACGATACGATCGTAGTGATTGCGCCCTAGCTCGAGGTAGTCTTGCAGCCAATAGCCAAAGGGATTTTCGGCGTAGGTGTACTTAGATCCGTATACATGCAAACAGAGGTAGATGCAAATTAATAAATACGACAGCGTGCTAAACTGGTATTTCCGATAGGTGAAGAGGAGTGTGATGATTAACAAAAAGGTAAGCACGTTTTCTAAAAACCAGTTGGCGGTGTCGGTATTGCCTATGTAAGAATTGGCCCAAATAACCGTAAATACCGCCATAAAAAGCATGAGCCATTTGTTTTCTTTAAATGGGGTGCGAAATTTTGAGATTGCAGTTGTAAATTTCATACGATGGGCAATATAGTTACAATGATTTTTAGTTAACATAGACGAGGATTGATTACCGTGGTTTCATGAAAACAATGGCAAAAGAATGTAAACTCAACCAGCACTTTGTAGTAAGCATTACCTTTGAGCATGTGGAAATTAGTAACCTTTTTAATTGTTACGCTTTTTGTGTATGGATGTAAACCAAGTGATGGTTTGCATTCGAAAGAACAGCTTGAAGTTAAGGTACGACACTTGGGTCACCAATTTCTATTGAGTGTAAACGACTCTACTACAAGGGTTCTGGCCATTGACAAAAAAATGGCCGCTATCAAATCCGCCTCGACGGCGAGGTGGAAATACTACCCGAAAAACTTGTGGCCGCGTTTGAAGCATCTGCTAAATCAACCGGTTCGTCCTTGCACTTTTTAGTGCAAGTTCATGCTGGCAACAGCCAAGAGGTAATGTATAGTTTTGAAAGCAAGGTTGAATCAAATAAAGAGGAGGTTACCTGTTCTCTGCGAAAATTAGACCAAGACGGTTATGTACTTGATGTGTTTTTGTACGACTAAGCTGAAGAACAATCCGATACGCCATATTTCGTATTTTAGGTGCTTTATTGCTGCTTCTTACGGCTATTTTTGGCTACCGTACTTATATAAAACGATCGATTAAGACCGTAAATCTGGGCAACTACCGCTTCACTTTTCGGGCATGTACCTTACCCTTAATGATGAACGAACCGACTTAACCGGTAAAGAATCTGAACTCTTGTACCAACCAAGGCGAAAATTAGAAATGGGCGGACACATGATATGTATTAATCTGCAAGTAGCTAGAAACCTGAGTTCGATTCATATTTTGAATTCAGAACGCTTGTGAACAGTGAGTTTCGAGTAAAAATTGCGAAGACAGGGCGGGCCCTTTCGAGTAATTTTTACGATGAAAATCGCTTTTCACAAGTGT
>JBLHHI010000084.1:0-14938 GCA_047614125.1 Bacteroidia bacterium
ACTCTTTTTTTGCTCGTAAGTGCCTGTTTTGGAGAGGGTTGGAAGGGTATGTGCAACGAAGATTTAGATAATAACTACCCGTTTTTAAGTTATGGCGACAGCAGTATTTTGAGTGTAGTGGAGTGAGTTGAGTTGTTACGAAACATTCAAGAAGGGCGGTGGTTTCAGACTTTTGAATCATTTGTATTTGGCTGAAGTCAAAAACTTGGAATTTAGCGATTCCACGTTCTAAGCTATATGCGTTGTTGTAATGCTTCTTTTATTTTCTCAACGAATTCAATTTGTTCCTTTGTGTCCGGCATTTCAAGTGTTCGTAATTCGCTTAACAACTTGAATGCTTGCTCAGTTTTCCAACCATTTTTTATCATAACCGAAGCAGCAGTAATGCCTGTTCTTCCAATACCCATTCGGCAATGAATTATCACATTTTCACCATTTTCAAGTTTGCTATTTATTTCTGTAATCAAGTCAAGATAAGAATTCAAGTCTTTTGGTAAATCTCTGTCCGGTATGGGATAACTGATAAATTTGATCCCGCTTTCAATACATTGACGTCTTTCACTTGAAATGTCAAGTTCAATTTCTTCTATGGTTTCTAAATGAGAAACAACGGTCGAGATATTTCTTTGAACCAACGATTTAATTTCATCACTAAGCCATTCTCCACCTTTTGGTCTTGGCATTATACCAAGTTTTCCGGGCTTTCTTAATTCGTTTATCCAATAAATTCTCATATGCCTTTGTCCATTTTTTTGATGCGCTACAACTCCTCGGTTAATTGAGCTACTCACAATCCAGTTCCCGCCAACTCTTCTGGCTCCAAAGTTGCGTTTGATCTTCAATAAGCTGAAACATTTCCTTTTTTTTATTTGCATCATATTTTTCAAATTCATCCGCATTAAGCTTGTTGAGCAACTGGCATAAAATGATTTCTGCTTTTTCGTGCTCTTCGAAGGCGTACAAATAAGTCGCAAAGTCGAGGATCGATTCCACATCCTGCCAAGTGGTGGGTTTGAATACCTTAAAATATTGATCCAACACTTGCAGCATAACTCCGAAACGATCATCGCGTTCTAACGAAATCAAGGCCGTTTTAAATTGATGCCAATACGCATAATACTCCATGGCATCTGCCTCATCAACCGAATTCCACTTTAAGCCATACATTAATTTCTGGAGGTTGGCAAGGGCAGCATAGCGGTCATTGTGAAGGGGGAGAGGCACGTTTAAAATTTGCTCAATATCCAACGTTTGTACAAAAACGTTGTTGGTTAAATGAGGTTCCAAGCCTAGATAAAAGGGATTTGCTGAAGCGGTTAAAAAAGAAATGGTTCGATGCGCTATGCTCGAGTTTATTAGGTCAAGGGCAATGAGCTCATTTGGACTCAACAATTTCTGTTGTATATGCCAACGTATGTAGGAGTTGGCTGTGGGTAAATGAATGCCGTTGGTTGGAAAGTAGTAATACTTGGTAAGTCCGTTATCCATCTGATTTTCATTGCCTTGGGTAATAAACTTCAGTATGAATTCCAATTCAGCATAGGGCACGGCTAGATCCACATCTTCAACTTGTCGAGGATTATCTGCAATGCCAATGAGTCGAGTAGGAGTAGCAGCCAACGACATGCCCGGCCGGATGTCTTGACGAATTCTATTGTAGGGCAATACCCGCACAAACTCAATTTTTTGATGAACCAAATCTTGTGAATACGGAGAAAGAAGTGGAAACGTGTCGGAAGCATTTACATAGTTTTGATATGGAATGGACGTAAGCCAATTGGTGTTGATCAGAACCACATCTTCTCGCCACCGATATTTTTTTTGATAACCAATCAATCGCAGGAAGTCGTAGTTGGAAAATGCCAAAACGAGTGCATTGCTGTCGGCACAAAGCAATTGGTTGTACGCATGGGAAGCTGAAAATCCCGAAAACTCATATTCAAAATTTCCGGATGGATCTTCGTGGAAAAACAAGGTAGGAACAAAGGCTGCAATCAGATCGGAAGTTAGGATGTGTGTGGTAATGTCTGCATTTTCAAAGATGTAGCTCGGATTTGTTTCCTTGATTTCACGAAGTAACCGAACGTTTTCGGTGAGATGAAACCGACATATTTTAAGATCGTTTTTTGAGAATGAATCGAGTTCTTGTAGGTATTTATTTTGGGCCAGAGATGCGTGGGCCAGTGCTTTGGCCATAAATAAATCAAGTTCTGATAAGGATGATTTGGGCAGAACAATAACCTCTTCCTCCCAGCCCTCAAAACCATACAATGGCAAAAAGTCATACCTCGATGGTTCTGAAAAAGTTGGTTCAGCTTCATGCAGATTTTTATAGGCAGGAATGGTTAACTCGCGGTATTGATGATCAGTAAACGAATATAAAAGTTCGTAGCGTTCTGTACTTGGTATAGGGAAATACTCAACCTGTCGGATGTAATAACCATCGACTCTTTTTTCGAAGTGAATGCGCGACGATTCAGTGAGCAGCTTGGTATTATATCGCTTAATAAAGTGATTACTAACGTCTTTAAATGTTGCTGTTTCTTGGGTCAGACCTTCCTTCTTCCCTTGCGAATAAACTTCAGAAGGAACCAGCATTCCGAGCCAAGCAACGAAGAACAGAATTACAATGTTCCGATAAACAATCATCGCACCAAGTTACTGATTCTCTTCAAATTTTTGAAGAAACCAATATTTCTTGACACTGCGATAAAAAACAAAGGCCATCCGAAATATCGAATGGCCTCTGCATCATTTAGTTTTATCCAAATCTTACTTTACTTCCTCAAAGTCAACGTCTTCAACATTGTCTGTTTCAGAACCTTCGGCGTTGGCGGAACCATTTTCGGCTTCTCCGTTTGGCTGAGCTCCGGCATCACCTTGCTGAGCGTTGTACAAATCTTGCGAAGCAGCTTCCCAAGCCTTGTTTAAGGCTTCCATGTGCTGATCTATTCCCGCTTCATCTTTTTCTTCAACTGCTTTCTTCAAAGCATCCTTAGCATCCGAAATGATTTGTTTTTTGTCTTCAGGAATTTTCTCTCCGTATTCGCTTAGCTGTTTCTCTGTCGTAAACACAAGCGTATCTGCTTGGTTAATCTTGTCGATGGCTTCTTTCGCCGCCTTGTCAGATTCAGCATTTGCTTCAGCTTCTTGTTTCATGCGTTGGATTTCTTCTTCGCTCAAACCACTTGAAGCTTCAATTCGAATTTTTTGTTCTTTACCTGTTCCTTGATCTTTAGCACTTACGCTCAAAATACCGTTGGCATCAATGTCGAAGGTTACCTCAATTTTAGGAGTACCGCGTTGTGACGGTGGAATATCAGATAAGTGGAATCTTCCAATGGTTTTGTTGTGAGTAGCCATCGGCCGTTCTCCTTGCAACACATGTATTTCAACTGAAGGTTGGTTGTCTGCGGCGGTTGAGAACACCTCTGATTTCTTGGTTGGAATGGTAGTATTAGATTCAATTAATCGGGTAAATACTCCTCCAAGTGTTTCAATACCAAGCGATAAAGGAGTCACATCTAATAGCAATACATCCTTTACTTCCCCGGTTAGAACACCCCCTTGAATGGCCGCTCCAATGGCAACTACTTCATCCGGATTAACTCCTTTAGAAGGCTTTTTGCCAAAGAATTTCTCAACTTCTTCTTGTATTCTTGGAATACGCGTTGATCCACCCACCAAGATTACTTCATCCACTTCATTTGGTTTCATGCCCGCATCTTTCATTGCTTTAATGCATGGCTCCAACGATCTTTTGATTAGGCTATCCGCCAATTGCTCAAACTTAGCTCGAGTTAATTTGCGTACTAAGTGTTTGGGTACACCATCAACAGGCATGATGTACGGTAAGTTCATTTCAGTTTCGGTGCTGCTTGAAAGCTCAATTTTGGCTTTTTCCGCAGCTTCTTTCAAACGTTGTAATGCCATTGGATCCTTTCGCAAGTCGATGTTTTCGTCTTTCAAGAATTCTTCTGCCAAATAATCGATGATTACCTGATCGAAGTCGTCTCCACCTAAGTGCGTATCTCCGTTGGTTGATTTTACTTCAAAAACGCCATCGCCCAATTCGAGAACCGAGATGTCGAACGTTCCACCACCTAAGTCATAAACCGCAATCTTCATATCGCGATCTCGCTTGTCCATGCCGTAGGCAAGTGCAGCTGCAGTAGGCTCGTTTACTATACGTTCAACTTTCAATCCAGCGATCTCGCCGGCTTCTTTGGTTGCTTGACGTTGTGAATCATTAAAATATGCTGGAACGGTGATTACCGCTCGAGTTACCTCTGTGCCCAAATAGTCTTCAGCTGTTTTCTTCATTTTTTGCAAAATGATGGCCGAGATTTCTTGTGGGGTATATTTACGATCACCAATCAGCACGCGCGGTGTGTTGTTGTCGCCTTTTACTACTTTGTACGATACTTTGCCCAATTCGCTGGCAATTTCTTGATAACCGCTGCCCATAAATCGCTTTATAGACATGATGGTGTTTTCTGGATTTGTTATGGCTTGGCGTTTCGCAGGATCCCCTACTTTACGTTCGCCGTTTCCGTTATCGAGAAAGGCCACAATAGATGGGGTGGTTCTTCTTCCTTCGCTGTTAGGAATTACCACGGGCTCGTTGCCTTCCATTACTGCAACGCACGAGTTGGTTGTTCCTAAGTCAATTCCAATTACTTTACTCATTTCTGATTTGTTTTTGATGATAAGTAATCAAAAGAAGTGCCAGTTCACTTTCATTCCATGCACATGGAAGATAAGCCGTGCTTAATGCAGAATCTTAACAACTTAATAGATGTTAATAAGTTGATATAGAATGTTTTAAATATATTTTGTTGGTATGGTTTCTAAAATAAAACGGCATCTGACAAATCGTCATTATGGCGTGACAAAATTGAGCTTTTCGGTGTGTTTGGAAGTTTTGAGCGTAGATTTCATGGCATCATCAATCTTAAAATTTCCAAAAACCGAAACGTATCGAGACGAAAAAATGCCCAGGGCATTATCGATATTGGTAAACTCTGGTTTTTTCTGAACAATTCCGATGCTTGGCTCATTCACTTCTACATAAGTAAACAAATCTTCGCCTCCTCCATAAAAAATTAAACCAGCTTCAATTGCTTCTCTACTAACCGATTCATTCACCGGAATAACTGCACTCAGGTATTCATAAAAAACGGTACCACGCAGTAAATAAGAAACATCGTTATACCCCCGTAGGCTTATAGTTTCTTTGTTTCGAAACACTTTCCAATCCAGGGTTTTTATTTCGGCTTGGTCGGGTTGGTTCTTAGGATATTCTTTGTACTGAAAACGAAAAACCAAATCATACATCCGAGCTTTTGGTGCTTCTCTGTATTCGATGAAAAGAAAGCTCTCCGCCTTGTCTTGAATGTTAACGGTTGGATTAATTCTTCGTGGCGATAACAATTCCAGAATGCCCACCGTTTCAGCTTTTGCGCGATAAATTAAGCCAGAAACTTCATTTACCATAACAAAATCATATTCGTAGGTAGCTGTAAAATCAGAAGGTTTAATCGGGTACTTCGTTCGATATAAATAGTTGGGAACATTGGCAAAAACACCGCTGTCTTTTGGTATGCCCAAGTCATCTCCATTTACCTTTTCAAGGATAATGGAATTTCCTTCTATACCATCTCGCTTTTCAACCAAGGTAATGGTTAAAGAGTCGAAGTAGATCGAATCCGCCACCTTTGCGTAACTCAGTGCGTTGCCCGTTGTATTTAAATAGGCTCTGTTTACGCGAATGTAATTGTATTCGGCGCCTGGATCGAGTAGGCCATATATTACAGGTACTTCTTTCCAATCTGCTGCTACCTCCAGGCTGTTATCGCAACCGTAGATGGTTAAAAAAGAAAGAAATAAGGCAATATATATACGCATATGCTATTTATTAAAATGATGACAAGTACTCGATTTCTCTTAGATTTGCATTTTAAGCACCGCACAAATATGAGGTATTTAAGCCTGCTTTTTTTATTGTTTCTGTCACAATTGAGCAACGGTCAACACGTGGTAACTCAATTTGATCGAGTTGTACTGTACGACGACTTTACCTATATTTCAAATAGATGGGAACAAAAGAACTCAGGCAGCGAAACCTTTGTAATTTCAGACAACTATTATACCGTAAAACGCATTAAAGAAACCTTCTTTTCCGTTTCATTGGCAAAAGATACCGACCCCTTTGAAGCTTTCGAATTGGTGAGCTTACTTCGTGTTGTGCGCAGTAAATCCAACAAAAATGCCTCAGGAGGATTGATATTTAAAGCGCAAGAATTGAGCTCAGATGCCCTGTTGGTTGAAATTAATACGAAGCGACAATACCGCATCAGCTTAATGCAAAATGGAGAATTCAAACATCTTACGGGCGACAAGAACGATGGATGGAAGAAAAGCAACGTTCTCCATTCCGACGATTTTAATGAGATAAAGATTGTTACTTACGGTAATGTATACGACGTTTATTTCAACAAAACGTACGTAGACAATTTCATAGATGCGACCTTGGGAAGTGGCAGAGTTGGTTTCTACACGGCACCGCAAAGCACCTTGCAGGTTGACTACATCATTCAAAAAACAAAAATTGAAAAACCCTCGTTTGTAGTGGTTCAAGCTAAAACAGAAGAGGAAAAGAAGAAAGAAGAAGATCCAACGTATACGGCACTGGCTAAGGCCTTTACCGCAAAATCTGAAAAGCTTCAAGAAGAACTTAATCAACTCAAAGAAGAATTGTATCGCTGCCAATCAGATCTAACTTTAGACACAGCGTCACAGCGACAAAACATTGAGTTGAAAAAGGAAAACACAATAAAGACCCAACGGATCATAGAGTTGGAACAAGATATTGACTCCAATAAACAACGTTTGGCCTATTTAGAATCGCTGAGAGAGGCCGTGGAAAGCGATGTGAACGGTGATTTAATCTTGCATTTAACGGAGCTCTTAAGTGCCGAGAAAAAGAAAAGCGATCAACTCGCACAAGAAATAAAGGTGCTCAAAATAAAACTCAACGAGCAGAAGTAACGCGCTGCAATTTCACATCGATTGGTATAATATGTCGGTACATCAAGAATTTAAAAAAATCACTACGCACTCTCTTTTGGAGATGAAGCAACGAGGAGAAAAAATCAGCATGCTTACGGCATATGATTTTTCTTTTGCTAAAATAATTGATGCTGCTGGCATTGATGTTATCTTAGTGGGAGACTCTGCCAGCAACGTTATGGCTGGACATATTTCGACCTTGCCCATTACTTTAGATCAAATGATTTACCACGCACAGTCAGTTGTGCGCGCTGTTGATCGAGCTTTGGTGGTAGTAGACATGCCCTTCGGGTCGTACCAAGGCGACAGCAGAGAAGCATTAAAAAGTGCCATTCGAATAATGAAAGAAGCCGGTGCGCATGCCATAAAGTTGGAAGGCGGAGCCGAAGTAATCGAATCAGTTAAGCGAATTTTATCTGCGGGAATACCAGTAATGGGCCATTTAGGACTTACTCCCCAGAGCATTTTTAAATTTGGCACGTATTCCGTGCGTGCAAAGGAAGCCGAGGAAGCTAAAAAATTATTGGACGACGCTCGATTGTTGGAAGACTCCGGATGTTTTGGCTTGGTGTTAGAAAAAATTCCGGCCAAACTAGCAACTAAGGTATCGGCGGGTATGAACATTCCGGTTATTGGCATTGGTGCAGGCGGTGGTGTGGATGGACAAGTGCTTGTTCTTCACGACTTGATCGGTCTAACTAAAGAATTCCACCCACGTTTTTTGCGTCGTTATCTCGAAATGTTTGATGAAGTGCAAGGTGCTGTTGAGCACTACATCAAAGACGTTAAGAGCAAAGATTTTCCGAGCAATAAGGAGCAGTACTAAGAAGTTGAAGATCAATCAGCTTTGTTTGTTAAGAGAAACGGAAACTTTCAAAACCACGGAGAATTTTTCCTAAATTCAAACATTTTCTATCACAGAGAGCACGGAGAAACATAAGGTGAATTGAACACAGTATCCTCCGTGAACCAGCAGATTGATCAAAAAATAAGCACAGTGTGGCTACTGATGTTGCTTGGGGAGTAAATCCTCTGTGCCCTCTGTGGTAAAAGCACATGAAAATCTTTACCCAACTTTTAGATATAAACACAGATTTACACGGAAAAACGAATTGATCATCCAGTTTTAAATCAATATACTTATACAACAACCGTTGACAAAACCGATATGCATCGCGCTTGCTCAAAACAACTTCAATCTTATTTTATTCTGTTTAATAAGTCAACCTCTACAAGCTCAAGATTCATGTGCTTGCTGCACACCGGAACGACAAGCCTTCGATTTTGGGTTAGGCGATAGGGTAGTGTTCGACACCGCCGATAACCAAATTGGAGAAAACATCATTGTAAAACTTGAAGATGGCTGCATCATCGACGAAAATTGGAAAGGATGCGCCGGAGGTTCAGGCAAAAGCTATAATTACTACAATGCAACCGATTCTACTTGGAACCAGGTTTGGATAACCAACAGCTGCAACAACTTGGTTCTGACAGGGCGGCGAGCAGGAAATGCAATGGTTTTGCGCAGTGAATTACTCCCCGGACAACGCATCCCGCTGTATTTCAATCAATTAACTTGGACCAACCACGCAGATGGAACCGTTATACAGAATTGGGAAATCTGCAATCCAGAAGGGGTGGTTGTGAATACGCCTTTTTACGGTATTTATAAGCGAAGGAAAAAGAATAAGGTATGAGCCAATAAGCAATTAGATCGTTCTCGGATCGTTGCTATCTCTTGATAAATTTCTTCATAAAGTTTTCGCCATCAATGGTGGCTTGGATGTAATACGTTCCCGCGCTTAAGCCATCCAACATAAAGGTGTACGGATGCATAACGTTTGGATGGTCAACTTCTTCAATCATCTTGCCCATTGGGCCAATCAACACAAAATGCCCAGGTCGTGGCTCTTTTAAATTGAACTTAATCGATACTTCATTATCGCTGGGAGATGGGTAAGCAACGATGGCATTTCCATCCGGATTGCGTTTTAAGTCTACAACGGCTTGCGAACTGATGACGTGACTTTGTGTACTTTCAAACATAAAGTACCCACCAAAAAAATCCTCTTTCATGTCATTATCGGGCAGTGAATTCGAACCTTGAGATAAATAAAAAGTAAGTCGAACCGAGTCTTGAAGGTTTAATAAGGATAAGAAACTATCGATGTGTCGTTCGTAAATTTCTTGATTATTTGTCGTTAGATAATCAAAGTGGTTAAAAGAAGTATCGGTAACTCTTCTATATTCGATTTGCACTTCGAAGGGTTCAAGGTTTGGCACGGCTTGATTGTCTAAGCTCCGCACATTGTTGAAATTAAGCGATTTAATTTCGTCTTTGGTGATGTGTCCGTTTGGAATGTCGACATAGCCTTTGAGCTCAACAAAGTAGAATCCACAACTATTGGCAATCAATCCAACTAAAAATAACGCAGCAACGAGAGTAAGCGGTAACAGTCTTTTCATGGTTTGTTAACGACAAGAAAATTGTCATTATTACGTCTGAGGAATAATTGTGGAAAAGATGACTATTCGCTTTTTAAGATTTTAACTTCCGTTCTTCGGTTTAACGATCTGCCTTCTGGAGTCTCGTTGGTGGCGATGGCTTTTGAAGATCCATAGCCGGCATACGTTAGTCGAGAGCTTGGTATGCCCTTGGTAACGAGGAAGTTGTACACAGCCTTGGCTCTATTTTCAGAAAGAGCTTTGTTGATCGCCTCCGTTCCGGTATTGTCCGTGTGCCCTCCAATTTCAATATCGAGCTTGGGGTTGTTGTTTAAAAATCCAACCAAGAGATTGAGTTCGTAAAAACTTTCCGATTTCAGAATCGCTTCGTTAACATCGAACAAAACGTTTTTCATTACCCACGAAATGTCGTTTTTAATTCGTTTTAATCCAATCTCTAAAACAAAGGGTTCATCGAGCGAAGCAGTGCTCAGCTCAAAGTTTTCGGAATGAAAGAGATAGCCTTCCGCCCGTGCTTCAAAGGCATAGTTGTTATTGGCTGGGAGTGAAAGAATAAAGGAACCGCTGGAAGCATCCGAATGGGTTGAAGCGGCCAATTCGTTGGTAGAGAGATTAAACAATTCAACTTCGGCTCGAAGTTTTTTCTTGGTCTCAACATCAAAAACAATCCCTTTTACGTAACTCGTGCTCGATGGTCGAGCCGCTGCATACAAATCGATTTCGTAGATGTCCATCCCACCATATCCGCCTTTAATTCCGTTGCTGGCAAAATAGGCCTTGTCTCCGGTTCTGTTCACAATAAAGTTCCACTCATCCCCATCGGTGTTTATGGGATAGCCCAAATTTACTGGGGTTTGCCAAACTCCATCTTTGTTTCGAGTTACAAAAATGTCGGCGCTTCCCATACCGGGTAATCCTTTCGAAGTAAAGTACAGCGTTTTGCCATCGGAATGTATAAACGGAAACTCCTCATCGGCTGTGGTGTTTATTTCCGGACCCAAGTTCTCGGGCCGGGTCCAATTATCGCCTTTGCGTATCGACTTCCATATATCCGTTCCGCCAAATCCACCTGGACGGTTTGAAACAAAGTATAAGGTTTTTCCATCTGCTGCCATCGAAGGCTGACTTTCCCACTCTCGGGTGTTTACCGGCATACCTAAGTTGGTAGGTTCCGTCCATTTATCTCCAACCAAACGAGTTTGCCAAATATCGCACCTTCCCACACCACCAACTCTTGAGCACGATGTAAATAAAAGATACTTACCATCCGGGGAGGCACTAAATGCGCCCTCGTTTTCGTCGGTATTTATGGGTTGCCCCAGATTAGTGGCAAGATTCCAAGATGTATCTTTTTTCTGACTTACGTAAATATCTTCGTTCTGTTTGTAAATGTGAATACTGCCATCTCGCCGAGTAAAATACAAGCTTTGTTCATCTATGCTTAAGCCCGGAAAGTAATCTTCGAAGCTCGAATTTACCGATGGCCCCAAGTTTCTTGGGTTAAAAGGAACGGGATTGTTGTACGATTCTTTAGCAAAGGTGGCGTTTTCGATCAACCTCAAAATCTCTTCGCGCTTATCGGATCTGCCCACCAGCTTGAGTACGCGATTTAGGTTGCGTAAACAATCGTCGTAATCGTGTTGCAGGAATTGTACCTTGCTCAAGTCGGTAAGTGCATATACGTGATCAGGGTCAAGACTTAATATGCGTTGAAAAGATGCCGTTGCCTCGTCGTATTGTTTTCGGCCCAAGTAGATGTTTCCCTGTAAATCGTAGGCTTCGATGTAGGTTGGGTCGAGTTTAATGGCCTTTGCCAACAATTCTAAAGCCTTGTCGTCCTCCATAATATCATGAGCCAAAAGCGCTTCGCCAAAAAGCACGTAGGCTTTTTTGCTGTCTGTGCCGTGAGGTTGTATGTTTTTTTGGCTGCCGCAAGCAAGTAGAAAGATTAGGCCTGAAGCTATGATGAGTACGCGTTTGAACATGTGCGAATATATAAGTAATCAACTGAGTTTTGGTACCTCTATAACTTTAGGATTTTTGATGTTATTGCCCTCTATTTCAAAAGATATCATGGTTTTAACGGAATGGAATCCGGATATACCCATGGCACCTGGATTCATATGGAGGTGGTTGTGTGCCTTGTCGTAAACCACTTTCAAAATGTGCGAATGTCCGGTAATAACTAATTTGGGCTTTTCCTTTTTGATTTGTTGGAGAAAGTCCGGTTTATACCTGCTGGGGTAACCGCCAATGTGGGTCATCAAAACCAAAACATCTTCAATCTTAAACGATTGTGTTTTTGGATTGCACATTCGAAGGTCTTGTCCGTCGATGTTGCCATACACTCCTCGTACAGGTTTGATGGCGCTTAATTTGTCAAATACTTCAATGGATCCCCAATCGCCCGCATGCCAAAGCTCGTCGTGCAAGGGTGCATATTTTAGCACAACCGGATCTAGGTGGCTGTGGGTATCCGACAAAAGAAGAATTTTGCGCATAAAATGAGGCGCTAAAAAGGATGGATGGAATTAAAACGGCAAATCGCCATCGGTTTCATCCGCTGTAAAAGTATCCTTTTCGGTACTCCCTTTTTGTTCATTAATGCTGTTGAACGACGCAGTGTTCGTATTGTCTTTTGGAGCACTTGGGCTAATTGCATCCCCAACTTCCAGCTTCCACGCCTTAACATCGGTATACCACTTTTCGTTGTATTCTCTCGACTCGATGTTAATGGCTACTTTAACAGCCGTTCCAGGAGTTAGATTTTGCATTTCATCCACTTTTTCTCCCCAAAATGTGATGGCTATTTTCTTTGGATACTGCTCATTGGTTTCAATAACCAGATCGCGTTTTTTCCATGGGCCACGTGAACTTTCTCCACCCTGCTCTTCCAACAACTTTACTACTTGTCCACTTACTTCTAAACTCATTTGTTTTTCTTTATTAAGATTAAAACTGGCTTCGAATAACGGACAATCCAAATAGAATCGCCAAAAAGATTTAAAATAATTCTTAACCAGTTTCCCACTTCAAATTTAATAAGCACCTTTGACGCTCAGAATGAATGAATTAACAATCTTCCTCTTTGCAACGGGTTTGAGTCTCTATGGATCATTGATGGCCGGTTTGGTGAATGTTAACGTTATTTACACCGCCTTGCATAAATCAAAAAGGGAGGCCAAATTAATGGCGTTGGGGGGAGTAATTCCAGAAGTCTTGTACTCTGGTATTGCCATTTACGGGGTTAATATTTTGCAAACCAACGAAACCCTGTTCGAAGCGCTTAAATATGCGGCAGTACCCATTCTTTTTGGGATGGGCTTGTTTTTCTTTCTTCAGAAACCCAAAGAAATTAAAGAGGATACCAGTGCTAAAACCAGCTTTTATAAAGGACTGTTTTTAGCCTTGCTCAACCCCCAGCTCATTACCTTTTGGTTGGGGTGGCTAATTATTGGTGTGAGCGCTGGTTACTTCGATCTGCATACGTTTACCTACATCTCGCCAAAGCTTACCTTTATGCTTGGAACGGCAGTGGGAGCTTACATCTCTTTAAGAATCTTCATTTACATCGCCGTTAGAAATCGTGAGAAAATTAAGAAGTGGTTAAAGATAAACGTAAATGTTTTGGTTGGATTGATTTTAATGGGCTTGGCACTCCTTCAACTTGCTTTGGTCTTGTGGCAGCGATTTGGATAGGGCAAGTGCCTGTCATCGAAAACTTTTGTCTTGAAGTAAACAATCTAATCCGATTCGATTAAGTGATCTTCATCATCTAACGGTACGTGTTCTACCGTTCGGTACATGGTTTCATTATGCACAACCACAGATCCCACAACTTTATCGTGGATGGCACGCTTCATTGGGTTGAAAGAGACCGTGAGCAAGGAGATCCAACCCAAAAGCGATTTAATGGCAAATCGTGCAATGGCCGCGAATAGGTTAATCTTAGAAGAATGATCTTTCTTTTTTCGCACTCGAAGGCCCAATATCATATGGCCAATTGTGCCGCCAATGGTGGAAGTTAGAAGTGGATCGTATAATAAAAAGAGCACCACAAAGGCAAAGATTTTTACGTTCTCCCCCGTTTCATATACGCCAAATAAAACTGAACAGAAATACATCAGCATGATGAGGATGACCACATCTACCATTGCAGCCTTTACTCGGTCGGCCACATCCGGATAAATCAATTCTTGCGTTGGATCAGTGTCTAAAATTGGTTCTTCCATTCAGCTTTCGTTTGGGTAAAGATATAAATTATCCGAGAATAGTTAAACAGGTAGCTGTTCCGGACAGTTTCATTGTACAAATTCTTGAAAGTAGATTCATCGAGAGAATAACGAGCAACTTGTTTGTGGCTATGGTGTTGGAAAGAAGCAAGGCTACTTGTTTGAAATTTTCTATTGGAAGAAAAGATTGTGATGCGGAATGGCGTATGGAGGTTGTATTTTACCCATGCAATTATTCTTTTGTTAGCTGTATTATCTTAATAGCTTTGTAATCGATGATGAGTTTTTCTCATAAAGCCTTAAAAAATTAATAGAAATGAAATTGAAATCAATGTATGTGCTTTTAATGGCCTTGGCCTTAAGCACAACTTTTAGCGCGTGTAAAAAGGGTCCAAAGGATGCCGACATTCAAAAAGCTGCTACCGAAGCGTTGGCAGCAAACCCAACCTTAGCCGGAATGACAGTAACGGTTGCCGAAGGAGTTGCAACGATTACGGGCGAATGCATGGATGCTAGTTCGTGTGATGCGTGTATTGCGGCAGTAGAAGGAGTACCGGGGGTAAAAGAAGTGGTTAACACTTGTACTATGAAACCAGCTCCAGATCCAGAACCTCCCGTGGTTGAAGTAGTTGAGGTAAGCGTTATGCAACAAGCTGTAAATGATGCGCTTAAAGATAATCCAGGAGTTGTTGGTACCGTAAACGATGGCGTGCTTACATTAACTGGAACCATCCAAAAATCCAAACATAGAGGCTTAATGCAAATGCTGCATTCTATGAAAATGTTTAAAAAAATCGAATCGGCTGAACTGATTGTTAAATAAACACCTATCTTGTTACAAGATAAGTATAGAGCGTTAATAACCGCAGCTGCCAACCAAGGCGTTTCGGGTTTTAGTGCCAGAGAACAAGAAGGTGTTTTATACATTGATGGAATGGCTCCGAGTGCTTCGGTTAAAGATTCGCTTTGGGACATTTACGAAGCCATCGATCCAAACTATGCTTCTAGAGATTTGATGATGAACCTTAACGTAGCTAAGATGGCTCCTGGCGCACGTGCTAAGGTAGTTACTCAGTCTTCAAACTTAAACATTCGCAAAGAACCTTCCACTACCGCAGGTATTGTTGGAAAGGCCAAGCATCGTGGGTACGTTACCCTAATTGCAAAGA